>DXRF01000075.1:9394-11727 GCA_019411205.1 Parabacteroides sp.
GCCTTGTTCAGCGTGCGGTTGAAATGCTTGATTTCCCCTTGCGGGAGTCCGACCATTTGTCCGAGTGCTTCGCTTTCGTAGAGCAACGACAGCGTGTTGGTCACGAGATAGACTTTTTCGCTCGATTTGTTGTTCGGATCGTCTTCTCCGGCAAACTGTTCGATGAGGTTATAAATATAAACGACCGAACACACGGCTATCAGGATCAATAAAAAGTATCCTAATATGACCTTACTTGTAATATGCCCGTTCTGTGCGCTCATCAGTCTTTCTTATAGGCCATTTTCCATTTGTCCAACATAACGAAATCCGCTTTCTTCAGTCCGACTTTCCAAAAGGGAACCGGCTCGTCGTGATCACCAAGAAACATACGATCGCGCACAGCAAAAGCAGGATTGGTCAGGGCCAGTGTGGAATCGGACACCGAAGTCCGGACACCGGCAATATCCAATACCGTATGGAACACGCTGTTCGTGCTGACCGGATAAGCACTGTGAGACATGGCCGTCCGGTATTTCTCAGGAAAAATTTCCCGATAATCATCTGAAAACCAAATAATATACGGGATATGGAGTTGATAATAAGTCGGTATAGGCGAAGCATGCAGATAACGGGCACGCGCATCATCGAAAATATCTTCTCCATGATCGCTCAGATACAACATCGACGCACAAACATCCTTCTTTTTCAGCATATCAGTGATTTCTCCCAAGACATAATCCGTATAATGGATCGAATTGTCATAGGCATTGCGCAGTTCTTCCTTATAAGACTGACGAATACCTTCGGCCTTATCCGGCGTATAAATCCGGAACTCGGCCGGATAACGCTCATGATAATTGAAATGTGACCCGTATGTGTGGAGGACGACAAACATATCATCGTCCGATTTATCCAACTCCTTTTCCAGATACGGCAAAAGGGCGGCATCATGCAACGAGGTCAGATACGACCCGGTGTTAAACGTGCTCATATCGATAAACGTATCGGCCTCCCGGTAAAAAGCCCCGATCATCGAAGTGGTCAGTTTCTGGTTGGCAATAACGAGTGTACGGAAACCGGCTTCCTTGAAAGCGGTGACAATGCTTTTCTCGTCATATATCACGCCATAGTTTTCCGCGCTGGCAGCAGAGAGGATGATCGGAACGCTTTTGTGCGTATTGTTGGACTGCGTCACGACATCCGTAAAATGGACCAGCCCGTCGAGTCCTTTCATCCGAGGAGTCGTATTGCGTTCATATCCATACAAACTCCATTCCATAGCCCGCGAAGTCTCTCCTACAACAAGCACATAAATCTCGCGTTTGCCATCCGCCCGACCCGTCCGGACCGAATTGAACCTGAAATCGGCAGAGGAAACGGAATAGTTGGCATTTTTGTTCGATTTGGTAATCGCAAAATAGAGATTATAAAGTGCATTGACCGGATAAACATCGTTCTTGAGTGAGAAACTGTGCTTTTGCCAAGAAGGCAGAAAGCAAAGCAGCACTCCCACCCCAAAAAGCCCTAAGCTTCTGAACGACCATCGTTTGCGAAACACGACAGTCAGTTTGTCTTTCATGCAGATTGAGCGTGTAGCCAGCCACAAGGTAGGAAGCGTATAAAAGAAAAAGACGCAAACGATGACAAGAAAAATATTCCCTAATAATTCGCTTGCCTCAGAAGCATTCGAACTTGTCAGGTTCAGGAACATGTCCACAGCAATCACCGACTCGCCAAAAAGATACAATAAGACCAGCTGTCCTCCGTCCAATATGATTTTCGGCAACAGACACCAGACCACCACTCCGGGCTTACGTGCCAACAGCAGAACTCCCATCCAAAATGCCAACGGCATGGCGATGGAAGCAAGACCTACTGGAATAGGCAAAGGCTCTGTGAACAGAAAAACACAGTTCGGAATGATGAAAAGCAAACCGAACAAGAAATATAAGTGTTCCTGTGAAGATATCCAACGCAAAATATTAGTAAAGTACCTCATCGATTTTTGCCTAAAAACCCTAATTTTATCAACTATTCTTATCCCTTATTTACAACAACACTGCTGCAATCGGCAAATGTAAGCGTTATCCATCATATACACATGCAGCAGAAGCACAAAAAAAGTTATTTCAATCCCATCCCAAACGAACCGGATATCATTTCGTCAACAAAACAATCATTATCGAGTTCAAATAAAAACGCTAAAAAAATATTACTCACGATACTAATTCCAAATGTACGGAGTACTAATCCTATTTTACATGGAGTCATGATGACATTTTGATATTTTAAAAATCATGCAATTGTTTTCAATAATCTTGCAATATGCCGGTAACAGAGCTCTGCTACTT
>DXRF01000076.1 GCA_019411205.1 Parabacteroides sp.
CACGCCTGGAAAGCGTGTAAACCCCTAAAGGGTTTCGCGGGTTCGAATCCCGCTTTCTCCGCAAAGTCCCGATGATTTTATTATTGTCGGGACTTTTTCTTTATGGGATTAATTAACGGTATTTTGAAATAAGATATGGATTCTTTATCTTTGCAAAAAGTTTTTTCAGGGAAGGAATGTTTGTAGCTGTTGTGGATAAAAAGATAAAGTTTTACCAACGTGTGATTTTGATGATCATGTTGGTCTTTATGCCGTTTTATTCGGTTGGCAGTGATTTCTTTCTGGAAGGCTTCCCGAGTTCTTCCATCGAGGTGGTAGAGAATGAAGTGCACGATGTGCTTGATTTCGACGATAATGCCTCCTTGCGTACTGTTCGGCAGGAACAGATTCAAATCCAACTGTTTGTTGCAGATTTTATAGCTGATTGGCTAACTATAATAAATGTACATGAGCTGATACATTCTCTTGAATTACAGCAATGTGCATTCTTACCCATATTTTATCAACTTCATCAAACCCAGAGTTTCGTCTGGTTTTGTTCCTATCTGATTTAGGTCTTATCCGATTCTTTTTATTTTTTCAGAGCGTGTATGGGTATGTTGTGCCGGTATGCGGAATGTTTTGTTGTGTCCCCGATATTGCACGCTTTATCATGTCTATAATTATAACCTAAAAATAAACTAATCAGAAACGATTTATGACGAGAAGATTGTTTTTTAACTATTTATCTTTTTTGTTTTTAATAGCCGGCTTTTTTACTTCTTGTAACCGGAGCCATGAAAAAAAATCCGGAAGTAGAAATAATACGCTGGTGGTGAAGCTGGCAGCTACGAATATTGAAGTGGCTCAATCGTATGTAGCTGATGTACAGGCTGTCCAGTTTGTGGAGATCAAACCAAAAGTGGAAGGGTTCGTCGAAGATGTCCTGGTTGACGAAGGCGAACACGTAAAGAAAGGACAGGTCTTGTTCAAGCTTTCTTCTGCCGAACTGTATGAAGAAGTCAAAGAAGCGCAGGCCAATTATAAGCAGGTACAGGCCGAGTTGAAAATGGCGGAAGTCGAGGCAGACCGTGTAAAGCGCCTGGTGGAAAAGGACATCATTTCACCGATTCGCCTGGAGCAGGCATTGGCGGAAGCCGATGTTGCCCGTTTGCGGGTACAGCAGGCTAAGTCGCGTTTGCTTCGTGCGGAAACGAATTATTCGTATACGACCATCACGTCTCCTTTCGAAGGATATGTGGACCGTATACCGTTTAAGGTCGGTAGCTTGGTCACGCCGTCCAGCTTGTTGACCTCCCTGACGGATGTTTCGGAAATGTTTGCCTATTTCAAGATCAATGAGAAAGAATATCTCGAATATAAACGTACGCAGTTGAGCGGAGTAGAGCAGCCGGAGTATAACAATTTGGAGCTGATCCTGTCTGATCAGACAACCTATCCGTACAAAGGAACGGTCGAAACCGTAGAAGGAGATTTTGAACGTGGTACAGGTTCTATTGCTTTCCGTGCGCGTTTTGCCAATCCGGACCGTCTGTTGCGACATGGTGTTTCGGGTAAAATCCGTATGCTGACCGAAATGGAAGATGTGATACTGGTTCCACAACGTTCGACTTTCGAGATTCAGGATTTTACTTACGTGTATACCGTTGATGAAGAAGGAAAAGTGAGTGTTCGCAGTTTCGAACCGCTTTCCCGTCACGGTGCCTATTATGTAACGAAAGACCTGCCTGACAATACGCTGATCGTTTATGAAGGAGTCCAGCAAGTGAGTGACGGAATGGTTATTACGCCTGAGATTGTGGATGCCGAAACGGTCCGCAAACAATTGGAGTTGTCTGATGAAGTCGAAAATAATAAGTAAGCCGTATGTTTGAAATATTCATCAGACGCCCGATTCTGTCCGGCGTTATTTCCGTTGTGATTGTTTTTCTGGGTTTGTTGGCTATTTCCTCTTTGCCTATTACCCAGTTTCCCGATATTGTTCCGCCTTCCGTTACGGTGACGGCCCGTTATACGGGAGCCAATGCCGATGTGATGGCTAAAACCGTGGCAACTCCCTTGGAACGTGCTATTAATGGTGTGCCCGGAATGACTTATATGACAACCGTTTGTACGAACGACGGTATGTCGCTGACGACGATCTACTTTAAGGTAGGAACCGATCCGGATGTCGCTTCTGTGAATGTACAGAACCGTGTGACGACAGTTCTTGACGAACTTCCCGAAGAGGTGATCCGTGCCGGTGTGATTACCGAGAAAGAGGTGAATAGTATGTTGATGTATCTGAACATCATGAGTACGGATAGTTCGCATACCGAGAAGTTCGTGTACAACTTTGCCGATATCAATATCCTGCGTGAGCTGAAGCGAATCGATGGTGTCGGTTTCGTCGAGATTATGGGAAGCCGCGATTATGCTATGCGCGTGTGGCTGAACCCCAACCGGTTGGCTGCCTATAATATGTCGCCTCAGGAGGTGACCGCTGCTATCCGTTCGCAAAATATCGAAGCGGCTCCGGGTAAGACCGGTATTAGTTCGGATAAGATTCCTCAGCAGTTGCAGTATGTATTGCAATATAGCGGGAAGTTCAGCACTCCTGAAGAATATGGCGAGATCGTGTTGAAGGCGTTGCCGGATGGTTCGGTCCTTCGATTGAAGGATGTGGCGACGATCGAGTTCGACTCGGAAGACTATAATATGATTTCCATGACCGACGGTAAGCCTTCGGCCTCTATCATGATCAAGCAGCGCCCGGGTTCGAATGCCCGTGAGGTGATCCAGAATATCAAAGCCAAGATGGAGGAAATCAAGGAAAGCAGTTTTGCTCCTGGAATGGATTATAATATATCGTATGATGTTTCGCGATTTTTGGATGCTTCGATTTCGGTTGTGCTCCGGACATTGTTGGAGGCCTTTTTACTGGTGTTTATCGTGGTATATTTGTTCCTGCAAGATTTCCGTTCGACGTTGATTCCGGCGATAGCTGTTCCCGTTTCGCTTGTCGGGACTTTCTTCTTTATGCAGATGTTGGGTTTTTCCATCAATATGCTGACATTGTTCGCGCTGGTGTTGGCAATCGGTATCGTGGTCGATAATGCCATTGTCGTGGTGGAGGCGGTGCATGTGAAGATGCACAACGAGAAACTTCCGCCGGCAAAAGCCACAGAGGCCGCCATTCGTGAAATCGGTGGGGCAATTATTGCCATTACTTTGGTGATGTCTGCCGTGTTTGTTCCGGTAGGTTTTATGTCCGGTACGGTCGGTATTTTCTACCGGCAGTTCTCGTTGACATTGGCGGTGGCGATTGTTATTTCGGGAGTGAATGCCCTGACGCTGTCTCCCGCGCTCTGCGCCTTGATGCTGAAGCCTGTTTCACATAACAAAAAGGCGAAGAAAAGTTTATTGACGCGTTTCTTCGACGGATTCAATAAGCGCTACGATCATTTGGAGCGCCGTTATAAGATCAATCTGCGTTTGTTCCTGAACAGACGTTTCCTGACTTATGCGACGCTGATTATTTTCTGTCTGGCAACATGGGGCATGACGTTTGTGCTGCCTTCGGGCTTTATTCCCAATGAAGATCAGGGCATGATCTATGTGAACGTCGATGCGCCTCCCGGAGCGACTCTCGAACGTTCGGAGGCCGCTTTGAGCAAAGTACAGGCTGCTCTGTTGCCATTGGAAGAAGTGGAAACGATTTCCACATTGGCAGGCTACAGTTTGATGACAGAGACGGAAGGAGCCAGCTTCGGTATGGGGATGATCAATTTGAAGCCTTGGGACGAACGTGAACAGACAGCTGAGGAACTGATGCGTATCTATGCCGACCGTGTGTCGCATATCAAGGATGCGGATATCCAGTTTTTCCTTCCACCGACGGTTCCCGGTTTCGGTAATGCCAGCGGTTTCGAACTTCGTTTGCAGGATAAGACTGCCGGGACATTTGCCGAATTGGACGAGGTAGCCAAATCATTTGTGGCCAAGTTGAATGCCGATCCTCGTCTGTCAGGTGTCACATCCGGTTTCAATCCGAACTTCCCGCAATATCTGTTGCGGGTCGATCTGGCCAAAGCGGCAAAATTGGGAATTGACGTAAATGAGTCGATGGAAACCCTGCAATCCTATGTCGGAAGTTTCTATTCTTCCAACTTCGTCCGTTTCGGACAAATGTATAAGGTGATGTTGCAAGCAGCTCCCGAATATCGTATGAATCCGGAGGACCTGTTCGGTTTGTATGCTAAAAACAAGGAGGGGAACATGGTTCCGTATTCCAACTTCATGACAATGGAGCGCGTGTACGGGCCGAGCCAGATTACCCGTTACAATCTGTTTACTTCGGCCATGATTACCGGTGAACAGGCACCGGGAGTCAGCTCGGGCGAAGCCTTGGAAGCCGTAGAGGAGATTGCAGCCGAAGTGCTGCCGCGAGGCTATGACATAGAATGGTCTGGCGTTGCCCGTGAAGAGAAAGAGTCCGGTGGACAATCTCTGGTTATTTTCGCGATTTGTCTGGTCTTCGTTTATCTTCTTCTGGCAGCTCAGTATGAAAGCCTTTTGCTGCCGCTTCCGGTTATCCTCTCGCTTCCGGCAGGTGTGTTCGGATCATTCCTTTTGCTGTATGCGGTAGGACTGGAGAATAACATTTATGCCCAGGTAGCGCTTGTGATGTTGATCGGCCTCTTGGGTAAGAATGCGATTTTGATTATCGAGGTGGCTAACCAGTGCCGCAAGGAGGGTGTCAGCATTATGGGAGCAGCTATCCAAGGGGCGACCAGCCGCTTGCGTCCGATCTTGATGACCTCTTTTGCCTTTATCAGCGGCTTGATCCCGTTGGCGATAGCCAGTGGAGCGGGTGCTTTGGGTAACCGTTCCATCGGTACGGCGGCGGCCGGAGGTATGCTGATCGGTACGTTCGTGGGGATCTTCCTGATACCGGGGCTTTATGTGATATTTGAATCGTTAGCAACTTACTTAAAGGAAAAGAAACAAAAAGCAAATGAAGAAGAATATGAGTATTAAGATAATCGGTACGGTTTGCCTGTGGGCCGCGATCGGCCTTACTGCTTGCAAGGCCCCGCAGCTCTCTCCGGATGGGGAACGTGCCGCACTGCCGGAAGGAGAGGGGCATACCTATGACACTGCATTTGTAAAGCCGTTGGAGTGGAATGTGTTTTTCCAGGATTCCATCTTGCAAGGATATGTAGAGGTCGCTTTGCGGAATAACCATTCGTTCAAGCAAAGTATGGAACGGGTGACGATGAGCCGGGCCAACCTGCAACGGGCAAAAGGCTTGTTGTTGCCGGAGGTCGGCCTCAATATCGGAGCTTCGGTCAACCGTTTCGGTGAATATACGATGGATGGCGTGGGGAACAGTGAAACTAATGTTCCTTCCTTACCGAAAGACAAACATATCCCGGACCCTTACCGTGATTTCGGGCTTTTCCTGAATTTCCAGTGGGAAGCGGACATCTGGGGGAAGCTGACACATAAGAAACAGGCGGCTGCAGCCCGTTGGATGGCTTCGGTCGAGGCAACTCGCTTTGCACAGTCGGTTCTGATTTCCGAATTGGCCGTCCATTATTATGAACTGATCGGTTTGGATAAGCGCCGGGATGTTTTGGAAGAGGCCCATATCAGTTCCAAACGTTCGTACGAGCTGACTCGCCAGTTGAAGAAGGAGGGAGCTGAAACGCAGTTGGCTGTCGACCAGTTTCATGCCCGCATGCTGCTGATAGAAAGCAAGCTGTTGGAAAATGATCAACTGATCGGAGAGAAAGAGCGTGCGATAGCCTGCTTGTTAGGTGTTTTCCCATTTGAAATCAAGCGTATGAGTTTTGAAGAACTGCGTCAGATCCCTTTTCCGCTTTCAGACGGTGTTCCGGCGAATATGCTGACCTTGCGTCCTGATGTGCGGGCTGCCGAGATGGAATTGCTGGCTTCGAAGGCGGATGTAATGGCGGCTAAAGCGGCCTTTTATCCTTCGTTGGTGTTGGGTGCGGGAGGCGGCTTCAATAGTTTTGACGTCGGCAAATGGTTCACTGCGCCTGCTTCGCTGGTCTACGATTTGGCAGCAGGAATTACTGCACCTGTCTTCCAGCGGAACCAGATTCGTTCGATGTGGAACGAAGCGCGTGCTTCGCAACGGATAGCCTTGTCGCAATATCACGAAACGGCCTTGAAAGCCTATACGGAAGTATTGGATTTGTATTGTGCAGGTCTGAACCAGGTGGAACGTGTCCGTCTGAAAGAGGTGGAGACCGTAGCTCACCAACGTTCGGTCACTAATGCTAATGAACTTTTCAAGTTGAATTATGTCGGTTTCCTCGAAGTACTCTCTGCCAACGAACGTTATCTGGATAGCGAATTGGAACGTATCGACATCATCACCGACCTTTGCCGGAAAAAGATCCTTCTCTACCGGGCGTTGGGCGGTGGTTGTTAAAACAATTGATAGGAAGGTGACAAATTGGTAACGCTTTTGTCATTTTGTTGTGATTTGCAAGAAGTTTAAAATGTTTTATAAGTGGTATGCTTTTGATGGAAGGAGAAAAATGTTATATTTGTAGACAAATGTTTTCAAAATAACATTTATAATCCTTCCTAAAAAGTATTTGCTTATGATTAAAAGAAGATTTCTATCGTACGACATTCCGCAATTGGCAAAAGTATTTAAAAAGAAATTCCCCCAACTGGTAACGATGGCGGAAGAAAGTGAGAGCGTAGGGCTTTTTAAAGAAGCTCTGCGCTTTTTTGTTTCTTCCCACATCGACAGGACGGTTGGCGGATGCAATATGGGAAATGCCGTGGCGAAGCATATTCTTCTATTGATCGAACATGATGATACGACAGTCTCCGAGCTTTCGACGGGTGAAGAGATACCGGTACAGACGATTACCAGCCTTTGGCAATTTCTGACCGGAAAGTTGGAAAAAGATATTTCGCCAGACTTCTTTATCGACCTTTTCTGGCAATTTGAATTACTGGAGAATCCGGAGGTGATCGTGCCGGACCGTTCGTTTGTCAAACGGCAGATGAATCGTTGGCCGACCGGACTGGATGAGGAAGTGATAGCGATCCGCCGCTCCAACAAAGAGCGGATCATTGCTGGGTTGATACGCAAAATAGAACGGCGCCATGCCCCGACCTCTCGGTTTCAGTTTACGGAGGGAATGAGCTATGCCGAGAAATACACCAAGGTACAGGAATGGTGGAACACCAGTCGCTTCCATCTCGCGATGGCTTTCAAAAGCCCGACGGAACTGAACTATTTCCTCGGCGGTTCTCTTTCGGTGGAGACGCTGGATCTGTTGGCGCGTGCTCGCAAGAAAGGCATGCCGTTTTTTGTGACTCCTTACTATCTTTCTTTGCTGAACACGAATACGGGTGGGTATGACGATGCCGCCATCCGTTCGTATATCCTCTATTCGGAGGAGCTGGTCGAGACGTACGGACGTATTAAAGCGTGGGAGAAAGAAGATGTCGTCGTAGCCGGACAACCGAATGCCGCCGGGTGGTTGTTGCCGGAAGGGCACAACATACACCGCCGTTATCCGGAGGTGGCGATCCTGATTCCTGATTCGATGGGGCGTGCCTGTGGCGGCCTGTGCGCTTCCTGTCAGCGGATGTACGATTTTCAGAGCGAGCGCTTGAATTTTGATTTCGAATCCTTGAAACCGAAAGAGACATGGGATAAGAAATTGCGCCGGTTGATGCGCTATTTCGAAGAAGATGCCCAGCTCAGGGATATCTTGCTTACCGGGGGTGATGCGTTGATGAGCCAAAACGCGACGCTTCGCAATATACTCGATGCTGTTTATAAGATGGCGGTGCGGAAACGGAAAGCCAACGAGAGCCGGCCCGAAGGAGAGAAGTATGCCGAATTGCAACGGGTCCGCCTGGGGTCGCGTCTGCTTGCCTATTTGCCTCTCAGGATAACGGACGAATTGGTCGGCATTTTAAGGGATTTCAAAGACAAAGCTTCGTGTGTCGGTGTCACGCAGTTTATCATCCAGACTCATTTCCAGTCTCCGTTAGAGGTCACACCGGAAGCGAAAAAGGCGATCGAGGCGATTCTCTCTGCGGGTTGGATCATCACCAATCAGTTGGTCTACACGGTTGCCGCTTCCCGGCGGGGACATACGGCAAAACTTCGTCAGACGTTGAATGCGATGGGGGTGGTGTGCTATTATACTTTCTCGGTCAAGGGTTTTCACGAGAACTATGCGGTGTTCACTCCCAATAGCCGTTCTTTGCAGGAACAGCAGGAAGAGAAAGTTTTTGGTCTTATCCCCAAAGAGAAGCAAAAGGAACTGTACCGGCTGATCCGCTATGAGCGGCCCTTAGGAAAGAAATTGTCCGGTTTTCTGAAAGAGAATCATCTCCTTTTTGCCGCCACCGACCGCAGTGTGTTGAATCTTCCGGCTATCGGCAAAAGCATGACTTTCCAGACAATAGGCTTGACAGCCGAAGGAAAACGTATCTTGAAATTCGACCATGACACCGGACGCCGTCACAGTCCGATTATCGGCCGGATGGGAGAAGTTTACATCGTTGAGAACAAGTCCGTTGCCGCCTACCTGCGGCAATTGCAGGATATGGGCGAGGATGTGCGGGAGTATATCAGTATCTGGAATTATTCCGAGGGGGTGACCGAACCTCGTTTCAGCATTTACGAATACCCCGGTTATCCTTTTGATGTTACAGAAAAGATGACAAATCTTGAGCTATAAAACGAGTAATTATTATCTTTGTTCGTGCTAAACCAATTATTAAAATGATACAGAACGAAAGAGAAATACGACACGAGCATGTGTTACAGGCTGTTCGTCAGATGATGACAGCTGCCCGGACAGCCCCGAAAGGGAAAGGTATCGACATTATCGAAGTGGCAATGGTGACGGACGAAGATATCAAACGCCTTTCCGAAGAGCTGGTCATCATGTCCGGCGAAACCGGTTTGAAATTCTTTCTGCGCGATGCCGACAATATTCTTCAGGCTGAAGCTATCATGATTACCGGTACGCGTCAACAGGTGCAAGGCTTGAACTGTGCGCACTGCGGATTCCCTACTTGTGTGGAGAAGCCGGAAGCTGTTCCCTGTGCGATCAATTCGGTGGATTTGGGCATTGCGATCGGTTCGGCTTGTGCCACGGCATCGGATTTGCGTCTGGATACGCGTGTGATGTTTAGTGCCGGTCTGGCTGCACAGCGCTTGGGGATGCTGGGCGACTGCAAGTGCGTGATGGCGATCCCGGTGAGTGTGTCATCGAAAAATCCGTTCTTTGATCGAAAACCAAAAACAGAGTAAGTCATGATAAAGTTTGATAACAAACTCGAACTGCGATACTACTTCAATGATAAGTCCAACTACATGGATGCCATGATCAAACACCGTTCGGAAAAGGAGGTGCTCTCACTTGTCCGGACATTGGCAGATATGCTGGATATTAAGATGACTATTTATTGCGAGTCTTTTGCCCAGCAGGAAGGTTTCCGCGAAATATGGTCGGTGGCAGGTGAGAACAGTCGTCTGATCTCCATCCTTCTCAATTTGTTTATGCAAGTATGGATACGTCCGTCTCTTTTGGTTGGCGGGCAGCCGGCCCAGGACCGTTCGGCAGCCGACGAGGAAAAGATGCAGCGTGAAATAGCCTTGTTGCGTATGAATCTCAGAAAGAAATTGCCCGGTATAACAGTCACGCGCGAATTGGTGGAACTGCTAAGCGCATCGCCTCGCGTCTGCAAGTGCAAATCGAATTTTTACGAAGCTGTGCGTGGCTATCCGAAGGTGACGAAGTTCACCCTGCGCGAACTGAACGAAAACAACCGTAGCCGTTCGGGGTCGTTGGAGGTCAAACGCGAACAGTTTGACTATTATATCCTCCGTTCCGATGAGTTGCCTCCGGTCAAAGATAACAAGGCGACGATAGAAATCATTTCACCTGTGCTGAAAGACGCCCGTTACCGTTGGAAAGGCATTTACAACAAAGGAGGCGAGACAATCGATTTCTATATGTGCGACGAAGACTTTAAGAAAGATATGTTCGATGAAAAGATTGTCTTCAAGAGTGGCATGTGTATCGATTGTGTGCTGGAAATACAGCGGAAGATGAGCGAACTGGGTGAAGTGGTCAATATCAGCTATACGGTCGAAACCGTGATCCGTACCCGTTTCGATAAGATGGAAATCGTTACGCCGCAAGGAAAACGCCATCTGCGTAAGTTAGAGGCGGAGAAAAAGCAGTTGACACTCGATCTTTTCGGGTGATAAAACATCGTTGTCAACGCACGACAGAGCGGAATACCTCTTTTGAAGGTTTTACGGGGTTCATTGTGCATAAGATATTTAATAAAACGAGGTATGGCAAAAGCAAAGACGGTATATGTTTGCTCCAATTGTGGGGCTGATTCCCCGAAATGGATCGGGAAATGTCCTTCCTGCGGGGAGTGGAACACGTATGTTGAGGAGATTGTGGCAAAAGAACCGGCAGGAAAGCGTGTCGGGGCAGGTTTTATCCGTCCTGATGGAGCGGGTCCTATGCGTCCTGTGTTGCTTCGGGATATTACTTCCGAAGAGGAAACGCGTATCGATCTTGGTGATCAGGAGTTGAACCGGGTTCTCGGTGGCGGTTTGGTGAAAGGATCGCTGGTCCTGATCGGTGGTGAACCGGGAATCGGTAAGTCTACTCTCGTCTTGCAAACTGTCTTAGGATTGAAGGGACTTCGGACGCTTTATGTCTCCGGTGAAGAGAGCAGCCGCCAGTTGAAACTTCGCGCCGACCGCATTGCGCATGAGAATCCGGATTGTTTCATCCTCTGCGAAACCAATCTCGAACAGATATTTGTCCAGACCCGCAATGTCCAGCCTGACCTCCTGATTATCGATTCGATACAAACGATTTATACGGAGGTGGTCGAATCTTCTCCCGGAAGCGTTTCGCAGGTACGCGAGTGTAGCGCTGCCATCCTGAAATATGCGAAGGAGAGCGGCACGCCTGTCCTCTTGATCGGCCATATCAATAAGGAAGGAAGCATTGCCGGACCGAAGGTGCTCGAACATATCGTTGACACAGTCCTTCAGTTTGAGGGCGACCAGCATTATATGTATCGAATTCTGAGGAGTATCAAGAACCGTTTCGGAAGTACGGCTGAATTAGGTATCTACGAGATGCGTCAGGATGGACTTCGTGAAGTTAGCAATCCTTCCGAACTGTTGTTGACGCAGAATCATGAGGGGTTGAGCGGAGTCGCCATTGCGGCAGCGATCGAAGGGATACGTCCTTTCTTGATCGAGACACAGGCGCTGGTGAGTTCGGCCGTTTATGGGACACCTCAGCGCAGTGCGACAGGGTTTGATCTCAGGCGTATGAATATGCTGCTCGCGGTGCTCGAAAAGCGTGCCGGGTTCAAGCTGGTTCAGAAAGACGTCTTTTTGAATATTGCCGGCGGGTTGAAGGTGAACGATCCGGCGATTGACTTGGCGGTGATCAGTGCTGTTCTTTCTTCGAGCCTCGACATTTCGATCGAGTCGGGTATCTGTATGTGTGGCGAGGTGGGGCTTTCGGGTGAGATCCGTCCGG
>DXRF01000077.1:0-1243 GCA_019411205.1 Parabacteroides sp.
TCTACTATCGTTGTGGCATATGAAAAGCTTCTGTTTTTATCATCCACGTTAGCGGGGGTACTGCTATTTGATATAAAATCAGTAGCTTTTTTCTTGTCGACCCATTTTAGTAAACCATCGTTTATCCATGAATAGATATCCTTAACATAGTCCTTCGGATAAATACTACGCACAGAATTGATTTCAATATTGCCAACCTTACGGTTCACCTGTATAGCCACAACAAAATTATCTCCATTGCTTTCAAGTTCTGTTAAAACGACCTTTGCATCAATTCGTGTTTTGCTGTCAAATACCGCTATCGGATTGGCTATAGCTTGTGGAAGATTCTCTACACTTGTCAAATTGAAAGGATGGTTGCTTTTATATTTTTCAGATGCTTTAGTCGCCAATTTATCTGCACGTAACTCTATTGGCAGATCAGGGAATCCCGCAGCCTGTAAAAACCTGGACGGATTCCCCAGCTTATAAACATGTCCTTTAGGCAAAGAACCGTCAATTTGTCGCTGCAATTCATAGTTGAACCTTTCATTTGCCTTTTCAATATCCGTGTTTACAGTAGATGATTCGCGGAAGCGGACATTCTCTGCGATATTTTTATCAATATACCGCTGCATCTCATCTTCCGTCATGCCTGCCAGTTTGCAAGCAAGATCTTTCAGCTCACCATAGACGGCTTCCGAGGTTTCATTTTCGTTTTTAGCTGCATTATCATAATTGAGTTTGAATCGCCTGTACCTCTCAGAAAGGTAAACTGTCAGTTCGTTACCTTTCTTATCGTTCCATTCGATCTTATCCCATACGCTTCTGCCTGATACAGAAATACTGTTTTCATTCAGATACACGTCTCTGACACCCTTCACCGTACGCAGTTCACGTGCTACAGGAGCTGCTTTCTTCTTCAGCTTCGCTTTTTGGTCTATCGTACGCTCCGGTACTTCGACATCCCGCAATTCTTCAAAGAAGTCTTCTATCTTATCATAATGACCATCCAAATCAATGTGACTTGCATAGGAAGCAGCTTTCTTCCTAAGATCCCCATTCGTTACTTTGTCAATCACTACCACGCGACAATTCACACTCGTACCAGCTCGTTCAAAAGTTATGTCCGGCAAACCGATCTCGGCGGTCAGTACAGCGTCTTTTTGCCCTTCATACCATTTGTCGAATTTTTTGTCCGTTGAACCTCTCGGAATGATGGCCACAATACGTCCTCCCTCTTCCAAATGTTGAAAAGCTTTCG
>DXRF01000077.1:1253-11513 GCA_019411205.1 Parabacteroides sp.
ACGGCAAGTCTACCACCCGTACCAAAAGGAGGATTCATCAATACCACATCATGCTTGTTCACCACATTGTAGTTCTCAAAGATGGTATTCTCGAACTTCCTGCCGTTTCCTCCAGCCTTGATCTGCAACTTGCCGAACAAACTTTGAGAAGGTTCTACAGCAGTCAGTGGATTTTCCCTCGGCACATAACGGGCTATCGCTCCATGGCCGGCACTCGGTTCAAGTACGCTTTCGCCCTCACTTATACGTGCCCATTGATTCATCATGAAACCCAATGGTTCGGGAGTTGGATAATAATCCATGCCTTCCCGGCTATCCCTTTTACCATTCAACTTCTGATTGGTATAATAATCCAACACAGCACCATCGAAAGCATCAGTTTCTATAGGATTCGGTGCATCAAACTCTTTTCCGCCTACGCCTTGGTTGTCAATATCTACATCACCGCTATGTTCTTCCACCCCACGGGCAAAACTTTCACGCAGGTTACGTGCCTGTGAACCCAATGCAAGGTTCTCGGTCGTACTTACCTGTTGGTTGAATTTCTGTCCAAACAACATAAGCTCCGCATTCAGGCCCAGTAAAGGATATTCAAAGATTGCATTGCTCTTATTGCCGATTCGGTAGATACGCCCCTCTATCTGCAAAGCGGTAATAGGGCTTTGTGGCAGGGCAAGTGTCACCAATACGCGCTGATGGTTGCCTGTGGTGTCATGCAGGCTGATACCTTCCTTACCGCTGTTTTCCTGTATCACGATGATGTCCTTGCCAGATTGGTCGTTGTTGAAATCTTTCACGGCCTTGTTCTTTACCTTTTCGCTCTCCTTGCCGCTGAAGAAAAGTACATTGTCTTTCCCGAAAGCATCTGCCAACTGTTCTCTCGGCATGCGGAGGTCAAGCGTTTGCTCCCATTCCAGCATATCGGCATATTTCCTGCGAAGCCTTGCGATCTCTTTTTTGTTTTCTGCTTTTTTCGTGGCATCATATTCTTCTTCCAACGCTTTTATGGACAAATCGAATATGGATTTAAAAGGTGGAATAAGTGGATTCTTGCTCTCTACGCGGCGGTGAAATATCACAACTTTACGTCCACGTGAGAGATGTTCCTTCAGGCGGGGGATAATTTGCGTCACCTTCATACTCTCGAACAACGCACCAGAGTAGTTGTAGTCACCCATCATTTTATAATATCCAGAACGCGTCGCTTCATTTCTCGAAAGTTCCTCCATAGCGCTATTGAACTCATCCGCTTTTTCCATCGTCACAGTGGGGAAATCACGCGAATAATCAAACGGACTGTCTATAATACGTCCGCTCATTGTCTGCAATGTGTTCTGTAGATAGTTACTAAACTCCACTTCTTGTTTAGATACAGCATCAGGGTTGACCATGCTGCTTTCCAAGCGATTGTAACGCCATTTATACCCGGAACCAAAATGTTCAAGATAAAACTGCGAACGGGGACTCTGCACACTATACCCAGCTTGCTTGTCATTTTCAGGATAAGAGAATATATAGCCTTCCGCATAGTCAAGGTTCTCACGTGTATTAAACGGAGTGGCACTTAGGAATACTACTTTTGTATGTTTTACATTTTCTTTTGCTTGACGCTCTAATTCTGGTTTTATCTCTTTGTCATACTTACTGAACAGATCGTCGATCTCTTTTCGTAATTTATTCAACTCTGGGAATTTTCTTTCACTATCCGCCGTCCAGTTTCCATAAAGGACAGGTGGAAATTGCCCTCTTTGTTCAAATGTCAGTTCATTAGTTATCCCACTCTCCTTTTTTAAACGATCAATGATAGAATCACGTTTCTTATGAAACTCCGACTCTTTCTTTTTCATCTTATTCCATATTGGGTTAACCTCTTGCAAGCGCAGAAAAGCGTATTGTTCATTACGGTTGCTTAACTTATAATGTTGATTTGCCCCTGTGGTACCGATTCCACCTTTGTTTTCCAATAGACGGTGGCTTTCATCGTACACGATCAAATCGAACAAATCTTCAAGCAAGGCTTTATTTTGACGAAAATTGGCGTAAGTTGTTATCACTGCTCCCTCGCCTTTCTCCGTGACAGCGGTTGTGCCATTATCTTTAGCTATCTTGTCAAGGGTGGTCAACTCGATACCGAGGTTAGTCGCGTCCTCTATCCAGTCTGTAACCTTTTTCTGCGAGGGAGTAAGAACGAGGATGCGTCCTTTGCCCTGCTTGATGAAACGCTTCACGATACCTAACCCGGTGTAGGTCTTTCCCGTTCCCGTACCATTGGTGAACATATAGCCCTTGCCAAAAGCGTGATCCCTGTCGCTATGGCTATCGTCAAAGAACTGCGTCTCCGCTTTCAGCACGTCATCCTGCTGTTGCGGAAGCAGGAAAGGAAGCGTCTCCGCGATGTTCTCGCGGTCGCACGTCTTCACGGGGATAGGTTCGGCGGCTTGTTGCGCCTTGCGCTTCTCTTCAAGCGTTCCGCCTATTTTCTTGCGAAGTTCTGCTTTTCCGATGATGCTCGCCCACTCTTCGACAGTATGCGTCTCTCCGTCCATGGGCAGCTTGCTCTTCCACATTTCTTTGATGAACGCGTCTATCTCGTTATCGCCAAGTCCGGCCTCTTTTAATTTTCCACCGAACACCTCACGCATCCGCTTCGCCCATTCGGAAAAGTTATGCGCACCTTTCTTTATATAGGCATAACCCACCTTTGCCCCAGCAGAAACCAACCGTGGCAGCACTTCCAGCTGTCGGCTGTTCAAACCGGCAAGGCTCATGCTAAGTTCTTCTTTTCCGGCACGTTTGAACTCGTCAAGTACGCTGTCGAACTCTTTCAACGCGTCGGCAAGTTCCTTTTCGATCGGGTCGTTGAGGCTTAGTCCTCTATCATCTTTCGCATTTCCTGCTGTGCCAGCCTGTACTCCCCGCTCACTATCTTTTCGAGAAGCTGTATGACCCTTTCGTCCTGTTCCTCCTCCGACATCGCGTCCCTCCCGGCTACGTACACCGCTTCCTCGATGCACGTCACCTCCGGCATCACCAGGTTGTAATACGGATTCTCGAACAAAAAACGGCTCACTGCTTCCATTTCCATTGCCGGAAGCATCGCCTCGCGCGTCAGACGTGTCAGCATGTAGTGGTCTGTCCTCTGCGGAAATTCTTTCTTCACCAGCGTTTCTATCCAATCGTGCATCTGGCTTTCCACTTTGTCCTCTATCTCGAACGTCCACTCTCTGCTCGTTTCCAGTAGCGGATGTATCCAGCTGTGCGCTGTCGGTTGCTCCGCTATCCGCGGCAGCAGTTCTGTTGGAATACCTAACATCTTCGTAAACTTTTAAATATGATATACTTTGTATCATGCCTTGGTTACCGTCAAGATAATCCAAAGCGTTAGCTCTTAATACTTCATCGGTGGAAGAGTTCTCTATTTCCTCGCGTGTCAGAGGTCGTTTTCCAGCTTCCGCCATGCGTGCGTCACCGTCCATATGCTTCCACTGTTCCAAAGATACGGGTTCTTTTCCTGCTTCTTCCGCCTTTCGTGCGTTTTCTTTGGCGATGCGCTCCGCCATTTGGAAGATGTCCTCATCGGCTTGCGGAGAATTTTCTACGGCATGCTCCGAATCTTCAGGTTGAGTGACAGAAAGGACTGCATTCTCTTTCGGGATTACGGCATTCACCAACTGTTTGGCATCATCTTCGCTTCTCATCAGGAATCCCCTCTGTTTTGCGTCATACCACCCTTTAAGACTTTTGGCAAATGCATTGGCACTTCTGAACTCATCTTTAGACAGTTCCCTGCCAAACTTCACTATCTGCATATCCAGTACTTTACCCCTCTTTGTGGTATACTGCGCCGGAGTAATGGTGTACGGAGCGTCGGTCACCGCTTCCATCTTGCCTTCCTCCATGGGCGACAGCCGTCCGTCTTCCAGCCGTCTTTTCAGTTCCTCTTCCGTCAAGAACTTGTCGCCGAAGAACAGTCTTCCTTTAGCATCCTCCAGACTTGGAGCGAAACTCACCATGTATCTGCGTTTGCCATCCTTTACCTCCTCGCCGACAACGTAAGCCACGGCATCGCCGCCAGCTTCGTTGTTCTTTAGATAAGTCCCCCCTTTCACAATAGGCTGCCCGGATGGTAGCGAATCAATTCTCACACTCTTGTATTCCGCAAATGCTTTGGTCTTGCGGTGGCTGCTACCTATCCACTTCTCGAAATCCTCCAAGTTTACGGGGGTTACCACCGTCTTGTGCTTCTTCGCCCAATCTTTGTCATAGTTGGCGAAATAAGCCGTCTCGGCATCGGCCACCTCATTGAAGCCAAGCATTACCTTATGTTCGTCAAAGCTGCCATCCTCGTTGTATTGATCCACCACAAACGCTTTTCGACCGTTCCACCCATCAATATCATCAGATAGGAACACATCGATATGGTCGCCGTCCACGCCCTCCGTACCACGAATGTAGCCGTAGGTGTTCTGCATGGTCGTTTCCCACTTCTTGCCATTAGCATCCACGCCACTACGAACAGAACCTTTCGGTTGCTCGATGCTAATATCAAATGTACCTACACGCACATGCCCTTTCTTGTAATTACCGGCTTCCTTCTGGGCTTCGGTAGGATTTATATCGGTATTTGCTTCGGCATCTGCAATTTTTTCGCTTAAATCGTTGATATTACGAGATGAATCGCTATCTTTGTCGGTAGAAGAGCTTTCGGTTTGCAGAGGAGCTGTGTCATTCTGCAATTCAGTATCGCCAATGTCTGTCGTCCTGTCGGTAGCCGTTGGCTTTTCTTTTTCAAAGGCAGTCAATAGCCAATTCTTCTTCTCTCCATCCCATTCAAGGCGCACAGCCGCTTTATGCGTTTTACTCTCAAGGTTTACACGGTTAGCACTACGGCTTATCACCACCATGTCGTCTAAGATGTCCTGCAAGCTGTCGAGAACCTCGGGGTGGAACTTGGCAAGTTTAGATAGTCCAAAGCCATTGCTCTTCCCTGTCCCCTCTTTGCCCCAAACAAGATCTATATCTCCGACCTCTTTGTGGTGAAGTGCACCTATCGCTTCTCCGCTTCTTTTCCTTAAGAGGAACTTTATTGCTTCTTTAGCCTTGCCTCTGAATTGGTTATAGATATCACCAAAGGCTCCTTTGCCTATCGGTTTTATTTCTCCGGGTGCGCTTTCTTGTGCAGCTCCATCCGCGTTACGGATACCGTTATCAACTCCCGGATGTTCTGTTTCAATTTCACCAGTTCGCCCGATCGGTACAGATTGTTCTTCTTGCAATAACTGATCGCCTCTTTCGTGTAGGCTGCCAGTTCTTCTTTCGTCATCTCGTTTAATTGTTTCATCTGGATTATTTTTATTTTCCGCTAAGATAGCATCTATCTCAGAGAGTTCTTCTTCGATGTCTCTTATTTCATCAGCAATTTCCCCGCTGACGTATTCGACCGTCTCATCTGTGAGAGTTTGAGCCTGCCTACGCAGATCCTCTTCGTAGGCTTCGTAGTCCTCCGGCGAGAGATGGTAGTTCTCTTCGCACCAGCGGGCATATTCGTTATATTCTGCCTGCCGCATCTCCTCGGCTTTCGCTTCGCGACGGTTCTTGATGTAGTTGATCAGATCGCCACGGGTACGCGCAGTCGAGAGCACCTCAATAATAGCATTACGACCGGCATTCGGATCATTCTGGTCAAAGAAATTAGAACCGTTCTCCAAATCCGCTTGCATCAGGATTTCGCCGGCACGCTCTATCGATACGCCACCTTTATCTTTCCCGGCAAACAATCCAAACAGCGAACGGGATTCAGATATACGTCCTCCGGTTTCACGTCGATAATCATCCTGCAGCAACTTTATAGAACCATTGGCCAGCATTTGCGCAGCCAGTTCTTCCCCGCTTTGTGGTGCAGTATTACGCATTAAATTAATGGCAGCTTCTTCACCCGGTTTCACACGGGCATCCTGCAATTTTGATTTAATATCTTCCCAATAGCTCTTTTCCTGTTCGATAGGCTTCCGCCCTTCTTCCCACTCTTTTTTTCTGGCTTTATAACCGTCTATATCAAGCTCCATCACAGGAGCCTTTTTGCCCGACTCGGTTAAACGCCTTTCTGCATCAGAAATATGATTATTTACAAACTGGTCCACTTCTTCAAGCGTCAGGGAACCGTCAAGAAGAGCATCTAAAGTATCACTGATTTCCGCCTGATGATAAACAGGATTACCAGCCTCGTCCATGGGAATAGATGATTCTGGAGTATCTGACTCTTGGTTAATCGGAATTTCCGTCTGGGATGCAATAACACCTTCTGGTAAAATAACATTTCCTTCGGCAGAATCCTCCGCATCTGGCGTGACAGTCTGGTAAAACGCTTCCAGATCTGCCAATTCCTGTTTTTTTACACGCATTTCATCCCGCAACGATGCACGTTCTCCACCCGATGCTTTCTCAATCCGGGATTCCGACTTGGATATTTCACTTCGTTTACTCTCTATATCCGCACGCAAATCTTCAAGAGCCGTCTGAGGAGATTCGGAAAGGGACGTATATTCATATTGCTGCTGTGGAGTCATGGCCTTATAGTCGATCGTCCCGTCATTTCGTTTAGGCAACGATGCGACAACACTATCCAACGTCTTTTCCGGCACATTTTCTAACACTTTGCTGTCTCCATCCGTTGAAGAATCCTCATTTTGGGTTTGATTTTTTGACATATTGTCAATAATAGAATCCAACCCTATTTCTTCCGTCATGCCATCAACTTCAACGATAACACCTCCATCATCGCTCATCTGCTGCACTATCCCTTGACGACCGTCCACCAAATTCACCAAATCGCCAGGATTAAACATCACCGGCTGCATATCTGCTGCTTCGGACTCCATCTCTTCTTGTGCAATCACTTCGCCGGGGACCGTGTTTATGATATCGGCATATAATTGCTCAACTGGATACTGTTCGATCAAACTATCGAACATTTCAGGTCGTCCCTGCTGGACTTTGCCATTTTCATCAAGATAATACAAAATATCATCCGACTGTTTTGCATCCACCAATCCTTCTTCGTCAAAAACAATATTACCGCCTGTTATATAAACCGGCTGATCTGAAGAAGGAAATTTGACTGTAACAACTTTCCCCATGTCTTTATTGGCCGTTCGGCCAACATCATCCATACGGCGCCTTGTTTCTTCATCAATACGCGACTGCACATAGTCTACATATCCGTTATAATTCAGCAGATCAACCGTGTATTGTTCAAGTTTTCGCTTTTCCTCCGGATTCAAGTTCTTAACCGATGCAACATTATCAATAAAAGATTGTATTGATTTCGGATTTTTCAATCGATTAACGATCGCGTCATTGAACTTTTCCACATCTTCATGCAGGATTTCCCCGGCGAAAGTTGAAGATTCTTTATATCTATTCGCGATCTGCCGTTTTTGATAAGCACTATATCCTTTAGCCGCACCAATAAAAGGAGAAAACTGTGCACCTCCCATTGAACCAGCAACACCGGCATCAAGCATCGTTTTAAATATGTTGTCATTACGCTCTACACCTGTTAATCGGTCTATCGCATAACCGGCAAGAGCATTTCCAGCCTCTTCCAAGCCTTCTGAGGCTATCGGCATTGCAAACCAATGTTTCCCCTCAAAAGAGGCTATCTTATCAAGAAAATTCTTCTTTACAAGATTGGCTGCTGCCTCACGACCACTCTTCTGTAAGATGTTTTTTACTGTACGGCCCATCATCCCCGCGCCAAAAACTTCAGACAAACTTTCGGCCGCACCCGTTCCAATCGCATTAGCCCATTTTAAAGTTTCGCCCATTTCTGGATTTTCCCGGCTCAATTCGTCATATTTGTCAGAAGCAGTAGTAAGCCCTGCTGCAACAAGTCCCGCACCACCTGTTGCAGCAATAGCCGCAGAAGTCGCAGCAGATTCGGCTGCATCCAAAAAAGCTGAACCGAACGCCCCTTGATAATCGCCCTCGCTCCATAGGTCTGAA
Organism: Parabacteroides sp.; assembly: GCA_019411205.1. Lineage (GTDB taxonomy): Bacteria > Bacteroidota > Bacteroidia > Bacteroidales > Tannerellaceae > Parabacteroides. Next base: position 9,258 of record DXRF01000077.1, read on the forward strand.
AAACTTTTTCCTTTATAGCGATCCGACCGTTCATGCATATCTTCTGCGAACGCTTCTGCGTTTTTAGAGAGTCTTTCTAAACCAGCATTCTTATCTGGAATATGAGCAATCATGCCAAGCCCAGGAATAGTACCCGCAAGAGACTGTGCAGCCGCACCAGCTGCCCCTTTAGTATACTCATTTGCCCAATCCACAGCAGATTCGACAGGGGTAGTGATCTTTTTCAGTAAATTGGTAGAAGAACCTACCAGACGGCCAGCGCCAGCAGCAAGACGTTCGCCAAAATCCTCAAAGAAATTATCCGTATCTCGCATCTCATCTACGGAGATATCCGGCTCTGGATGTTGCAGCATGAATATATCATATTGTGATGCCTTGACACGATACGGCTTATCCGGCCTCTCAATTACTGTCACAGCATCTGGATATTCCGATGCAAAATCAGGTATATATTCTGGGGAGACATCATACTTAACCCCCTTGTTTTCAAAAATAGGCATAACTTTATTTGCTTTTCGGTTTATACTTAATCACTTCTTGTTCCGGACTGAAATCAACAACCTCTTTTCCATTCAAGTATTCAGGAGGACGATACGGCCCGCTATACTCTTGTTTTGGAAAAAATTGCTGTAGATATTCATAAACGGTCCGCTGTGCATCTTTCGGCTCATATGCCCCGTTTATAATCAACTCCAATTCTTCCTGTAACTCTGGAAAATCCTTTATCTTCCTTTTCACAATAGATAGCATCTTAGTTGACTGATCTCCGCCTTCACCCATTTGCATTTTTATATCGTCAACTGTACGCCTGTCATTAGGATTAGAAGCTATTATTTCCTGCATCCTATTGTATAAATACCCAGCCACCGCGGTTGCTTCGTCTTTAGGTATCACTGTTTTTCGCCCATTCTGGCCAATCAAATAATCGAACTTATTTTTTCCATTCTGACTTGCCGCAATCCTCTGCTGCTGGAGTTTTAGCATCGCTTCTCTATATTCGGCAGTCTTTTTATTCTCCTCCGCCCGCAATCGAGCATTTTCAGCATCTTTCTGTATCTGCCTGTTTATATCCGCCAGCTTAACCTTTGTATTAGTATCAAACTTATGCTTCTCCCAATCAGCATTAGCTTTTGCAACAGCAGCGGCCCTTTCATTTTGATAATCCTGTAAGCGAGCATTCAGAAGAGCATTATCGAATCGGGTGTTATCTGCCCGCTGAAGATCTTTCAGCCTTTGCAATCTTGCGTCAGCTATGCTTGTGTTCGATTGAGGCAGATCAAATATCCTACGACCGGCTACACCAGTCGCAAGATTGACACCTAACCCCAATATATCCGATAACATCCCAAGTTTTTTCTGTCGTTCCGCTTCAGCGACCTCTTTTTCATACGAGCGCGGCCTGCCGTACTGACTCACGATATCATATATAGTTTGAGGCTTAATGTTTGTTTGTGATACCGGTTCCACCTCTACTTTATCTGGATATTCCGGTCGAGGAACATTTAACGAAGAACCGGATAACATAGGCGTATCTTCCGCAGGAGCCGGAGTAAACGTGCCGTCCGGCTTTTGTCTTGCTTTTAGCTTTTCGAATAATAATCCCATATCAATCCTTATTTATTCCACACACTTCCCAGTCTATCTACCATCTTACCCGCTAACTTGGAGTTTCCAAGCAGGCTACCAGCAGTCTGCAAAGCACCACCAGCCATACCGGCATAACCTCTTTCCGACATGGCTGATTGGCCAAGACGAGCCTGATCAAGTGCATTCTGCTGATTTAGGTACAGGGATTTTACATTGTTCTTATACGCATCAGCATTTGCCTGAATGCCGGACGCGGCATCAGCGATAATTTCATTGTTCGCCTGCTTTTGTGCAACGACAGCTTCCGGGGTTGCGCCTGTTACAGCCGCCGAAGCTGCAGCAGTTTGGTTGCTTTTTCTCATCGTATCCCTTACCCGCTTCATGGCCGCCTGTACATCCGATCGATCCATATAATTCTGGTAATATTCGCTATTGAAGAAATCTTCATTCCGCTGTTTAGCTTCGCGGATGATCCGATCCTGACGCTTTCTTTCTTTAGCCGCCTTGATACCTCCAAACATTGAATTTGCAAGCCCCAAGCCGCCTCCTATTAATCCCAACATATCAATACTTTTTTCCACAAATGTAAGATTACAGGACCACTACGCACATGTTAAATTGATACTTTAATTAAATAGGCATATATTATTGTTTCATACATTGTTATAT
>DXRF01000078.1 GCA_019411205.1 Parabacteroides sp.
CTTTCATGCGGACCAGGCAGTCCATATTCTGGGGTTTTGCATTAGAAGCCGCTTTGGCAATATCTTCATCGGTCCTCATCAAATAATAGAAGCAAGGTTCGCTCTTCACATATTCGTTCTGACGGATGGGGGAGGTAACGGCAGCAACCGTTTCGGAAGCCGTACTTTTGGTTCCCCATTTCACCTGCTTGCCTTTGCCGGATTGCCCTTGGAAGAAATCTGTTTCCATATCTCCCGATATGACAATATCGCCCGTGCTTTCCTCCACGATCGGACGTATAGGACGACCCTCCTTGTCGTTAATCCGCAAAACATCGAAATAAGAAACTGTCACATTAAACATCTGGTAATAATTGGCCTTTACGCTTGTATCGGCATCCGCCCGTACCAACTGTGACCAACTGTTCGACCAGGTGTACGGACAAGAACTCTTAGCCAGACAGACTTCATCTACCTGCGGAGCCCGGCGGAGGTTATCAACCAAACGGAGCAGATCTTCTCCATCAGTCGTCGTAAGCAACGAATCCGGGACATATCCCGGTATTTCAGGACTCATCTTGCCGATATTCACCTTATATACATTCGTGATATCGAAGCCCAACGGCTTGTAATAGGTATACAGATTCACCAACAAAGAATCCATCATAATACATAACACGGCAAAAACCAATAACAGTTCCATGAATATCCAACCGTTATTCCGCCGTTGATGCCAGATTATTTTCAAAATGTGCTTGATCATCGTCTTCTTGATTTATGAGTTAAACTATTCTCCGTCTTTCAGGGATATGACAATTTTCTGACGGGCAATGCGCATCGCCGGTATGCCTGCCGAAAGCAGATTCAGCAACAGGCTGAAAAGCAAAGCCAAGAGAAACACGGCCGGTTGGAAAATCATATCTCCGCTTAAAACCGTATCACGGCTTTGCAGCAAAAAATCTTTGCAAACAGGCAAAAGGAGCAGGGAAAGAAGCAGCCCGACCAGACCGCCGATCAACGTAATCACACTGTTCTCGCACAGTATCTGGCGGACCAGCACGCCGTAAGTAGCTCCAAACGCCTTACGCACTCCCATCTCCGCCCTCCGTTTTTCCACGGCAGACTGCGTTACCCCCAACAGGTTCAGAGCAGGCACGAGCAGCAGAAACAACAAAAGGCTGCCGGTATCCAAAAGATAATCCTTCACATCCACCTTACGCTGCCCGATCGACCCGATCGCTATGTCAAAACGTGTAATCGGATTCTCGAAGAAATTAATCTTCGCATCCTGCTTCATCCCGTTATAACGTTCTATCTGTTTCGACAATTCATGCCGGATCGCATCGAAATCACGGCTGTCTTTTGCCAACAGGCAGGTAGCAAAGCTGCCGGTCATATTTTCGGAACCGGTATTCGTCATCAGGATACGGTCGGTCGTATAGGGAACCCACACGTCACCGAAAGCCGTATCGGCGGCACGGCTGACGTCTTTCACCACGCCGCAAACCGTATAGGCTGCCAAATCGATGATCACGGTCTTTCCTACCGCATCTGTCGTTCCGTATAATTTCCGGGCCACACTCTCGGACACGACAGCCTGTGGAATCCCCGAATCAAAATCCGCTTGCGTAAACGGCTTGCCGGTCAGAAAGCGGAAAGAAAAGACTTTCCAGAAACCGGTGTCCGTATATTTGACCTGATATCCTTTATACATCCGTTTCCCCGGTATGGATAGAGGCTTCAACTGCATGGCATAGCCGGAAACCGCCTCCGGTATCTCCAATGAATAGAAACATTCCTTCACGGCTTCGGGAGACATGTTTCCCCGGTTCCACCCGTTACTGGTCTTCACTTCCGTTCCACTATCCACATACATCATCCGGTCGCGGTTGGTCTCCGGATAAAAATTGGCAAACTGTATCTGGAACACCAGGACTACCACCATAATCATAGCAATGGAGATGGCTGTACCTGCTATGGAAATGATGCTGACAAGACGATTCTCCTTCAGCATCTGAATGGATTGTTTGATATATTGCTTGATCATAAAGCTTATTATTACACGTTAATTTTAATCTTCAATTTTCAGTTTGTTCTTGTCTTTATAAGCGGTCATATCCGAGACAACGACCCGGTCACCTTCCTGCAGGCCACTGACCACTTCTACATATTCGAAATTGCTGTCTCCCAGCTGTACCTTGCGTTTCAACAACTGATCTCCGCTTACGACAAAAAGTTCGTATTCTCCTTTTCCTACATAATAGGAGGAATTGGCAATGCGGAGCACATCATCCTTCACGGCATTCATCACATAGACATCGGTCTTCAAACCGGAACGGAGGCGTTTATGATTATCCTCCTCCAATTGGACGGTGAAAGAGATCACCCCGTTTTTCGACAAAGGAGTGACATCGCTGACCGTCCCGTCCAGTTTTTCACTGCCGATCTTGATAACCGCCTTACTGCCTGCAGCAATACGGTCTCCGTAGGTATCGGCAATCTCACCTTCGATCTTGAAATGAGACAAGTCGGAAACGATTGCCACCTTCGCCCCCTGGCCGATCTGTGAGCCGATCTCGTTGTTCACATAGGTCAGGATCGCCTTACGAGGCGAACGGATCCGGGCATCTTCCAACGTACGTCGGGTTTCGGCAAGGCTTTTACGGAAGATATTCAGCTCCAGCTCTTTTACTTTCAGATCCGCTTCGGCCAGCGCCTGTTCGTTCTTATATTTCTGCTCGTCTTCCTTCAGTTTGAGGATACTCACATTATAATCGAGTTCCACCTGGCGGACTTTATCGGTCGTACCGGCTCCCAGACTGTCCAAATAGCGTTCGTTACGGAGTTCGACCGCTTTACGATCCAGTTCCATACGAGAGACTTTCAGGTTCATCTCCATTTCCGAAAGTTTGTTGTGGTTCGTCACGCGTTGCTGTTCCAGTTGCAGGCTTTTCATCTGTTCTTCGTCCAACTGCTTGTTATACTCCGTCTCGGCGCTTTGCAAATCCAGTTTCAGGATAGGCGTGCCGACATCGACCGAATCTCCTCCTCGCTTATATACCTCCACGATGCGGGAGTTGATCGGCGAATTGATAATCTCCTCAAACGCAGGGATCACTTTGCCGGACGCACTGACCGAAACTTCGATCACTCCCTTGTCGACCGTCGAAATGTCGAGCTCTTTCCGCTTCAGACTGGTCTGGAGCATGGAGATCACCACCACGATCAGGACGACAAGACCGCAGGCAATCGCTCCTATCTTGAAAAACTGTTTGCGTTGCTCCTTTCTCTGTACTTCTTTTGAAATCTCTCTGTCCATATTTAATCTTGTTTTAATTCCTCTTTTTCCGGCATTTCCACCTTGACGGCTTTTACAAGGCAAACTCCGTGCCAAAAACATAAATCATTGATTACATGAAGATATCTTTCAAAAGAAGTGTTCAATATCGGACAGTGTGTTCGGTTTCGAGAAAACTTTTTCCTCCCTGCTGTTGTTTATTCACTATAAATTAAAACGATAAATTATGAACGCTAAAATTTCAATCTTTACAATCTTCGCCAGCTTAGCTCTGCTCTTTGCCGGTTGTAGCAAAGACGACGATAAGCTTCCGGGCGGTATCAAACCTCCTAAAACCATCCTTGACGCATTCAAGGCCAAATATCCGGATGCCCGCGACACGGAATGGACTGTCAATGACGATTATTATGTAATTGACTTTGAAAACAACTCTATCGACAACACCGCCTGGTTCGACCATCTCGGAGTATGGGCCATGATTAAGACGGACTTGCCGCTTAACCAGTTGCCTACGGCTATCTCGACCGATATCAGACAAAGTAAATATGCAGGTTGGAAGATTGAGGAAGCCGATACCATCGGCAGGACAGGAATGGGAACCGTATATAAAGTAGAAGTTGAAAAGGCGGAACAGGAAACCGACCTGTATTACACCCTATACGGCGACTTGATCAAAGCGATCGCTAATGCCAAAGATGATATTGACCAACCGATCACCGTCCCCGAAAAAGTGGCTAACCTGATGGAACTGACCTTCCAGGGAGCAGAGCTGCTGGATATAGAGAACACGACTTTCGGTGTACAGCTGGCAATCCTCGACGGAAAGACTTTAAAGATTGTCGAACTAACCCAGATATATACCTGGAAAAGTACGACTTGGAAAGTTTCGGAACAGGAAGTCCCGACAGTTGTCATGAATGCATTCAAGACCTCCGAATACGGAAATGACCAAGTGGAATCTATCTACATGTTTACCGATGCCAACGGTGCATTCCACAAATTCAATGTCATTCACAACGGGCAGGCCGTAACGGTCGAGTTCGATGTGTTCGGGAATATCGTCACTAACAAATAAAAAACAGATAGGCACCGGATTCATAACAGATAGGCGTCGGATTCATAACGGATACCTGTCCGTTTCCAATCCGACGCCTATTCGTTTTTATCGGGAAGATCACAAAATTCGACCTATTCGCTGATCAGTTCTATCTTTGCACTTTTCACACCCGGAGCAGAGGCTTCGAAGACAATGACACCCGGTGTTTCTTCTGTCTGTACGATTGCTGTCAGTTGTCCTTTGAAAAGGGACATCTGCGGAGCCTGGAAAGATTCGAGTGACGAAGGGTCACCGTTGGCAGCAGCACGGTAAGAACCGGAACCACGGACGTTGAACTTCACCTTATGGGTTGCGTCAGGACAGAGGTTACCATTCTTGTCGACAACACGGACATTGATAAAAGAGAGATCCTTGCCATCGGCTTTCAGACGGTCGCGGTCAGCGGTCAGTTCAATATGATGAGGCTTGCCGGCTGTATGAACTTCCTCTTCGGCAACGGCGTTGCCATCCTTGTCATAAGCAACCACTTTCAAGGTTCCCGACTCGTATTTCGTATCCATCCACATCAGGCGGTAGCGCTTCTGGCGCTCAAAACTCTTTTGAGCGGCTTCCGTATAGCTGCTGTCCAGTTCGACGCTCAGATCTTTCGTGCGTTTTCCCTGACTCTTACCGTTGATGAACAATTCGGCAGAAGGGTAATTCGTGTACACAAAGACAGGCGTCACCTCTCCTTCACGTCCCGGCCAGGTCCAATGAGGCAGGATATGCAACGTACGTGCCGTTTTGTTCCAATGGCTGCGATACAGATAGAAACGATCCTTCGGAATACCCGCAAGGTCGATGATGCCGAACAGGGAACTATGACTTGGCCAATCCGTATAATAGGGAGTCGGTTCACCCAGGTAGTCGAATCCAGTCCACACAAACTCACCGATGCAATACGGTAAATCTTCATGCTGGATAAAGTCGTCTTCCGGGAGATTGGACCAACCGCAATGTTCCACGTCGTAAGAGGAAGCTTGATGGTCGTCGTATTTCGCCATCGCCTTGCGTTCGACCGGGAATTTATAAACGCCGCGGGAGCTCACCGTCGAGGCGGTTTCGCTGCCTAAGACGATCCGCTGCGGCAACTTCTTATAGTTTATCTTGTACTTGAAAGGACGGTAGTTGAAACCGGCCACATCCATTACGGCAGCAAAGTTATTGTTGACCACGGCATCCGGAGCGTCCATTCCCTGAGTTACCGGACGCGTCGGGTCTTCACGGTGACAGATATCCTGCAACCATTTGGCAATCTTGCAATCTCCTTCGTTCCATTGGTTGGGTACTTCATTACCGATACACCACATGACAATACTCGGATTGTTGCGGAAGTTATGGAGCAAGTTCACGAGGTCTTTCTCCGCCCATTCGTCAAAGAGCAGATTGTAACCGTTCTTACATTTAGCCACATTCCATTCGTCAAAGCTTTCCGCCATGATCATCATTCCCATCTCATCACAAGCCCTTATCAGTTCAGGAGCAGGCATATTGTGGGAAGTACGGATCGCATTGCACCCCATGTCTTTCAAAATTCGTATCTGGCGACGGATGGCAGCATCGTTGACGGCAGCCCCCAACGGACCAAGATCGTGGTGATTGCAAACGCCCTTAAAAACAGTACGCTTACCATTTAGGAAGAAGCCCTTGTCCGGGATTATCTCGATCGAACGGATACCGAAAGGAGTCGTATAGGTATCCTTCAGCTTGTCGCCTTCATACAGGCGGGTTTCTGCTGAATACAAAGCCGGCATTTCAGGAGACCATAAGGACGGATCTTGGATGACAAACTCCTGCTCTGCCAGATCGTTATTGTATTTCATCTGAGCAAGAGAAGTACGGACAGCCGTCAACTTCTGCTTATTCGGGTTCCATACGCTGGTTTCCACGCTATATTTGGCTGGATCGGCGCCTTCGGGAAGCACCACTTTGGTACGCACGTTCACCTTGGCAAACTTTTCATTTACCGAAGGAGTTGTGATATAGGTACCCCAAACCGGAATATGGGCATCCTCGGTAACGATCAGGTGAACATTCCGGTAAAGACCGGCACCGGGATACCAACGAGAAGATTCAGGCAGGTTTTCCAAACGTACAGCCAACGTGTTCTTCTCGCCAGGCTTCAGATATTTCGTGATATCGAAGTGGAAAGAGTTGTAACCATACGGCCAATAACCGACCTTTTGCCCGTTGATATAAACATTGGCACGGCTCATCGCCCCGTCGAACAGGATCGTTGCCCGCTTACCGGCCTGAAACTGTGGGACGTCAAACTCAGTGCGATACCAGCCCACACCGACGAACGGCAGCCCTCCGGTACGCCCGGCATGCTCCATCGCTTCCTTCTGACCATCCTGCGAGATAGCGACCTCCTGTTTATCATTCTGGGAACTGAAAGGGCCGTAGATCGCCCAATCGTGCGGGACAGTCACGGACTGCCACTTGCTGTCGTCGAAAGCAGGCTTTATAAACTCATTGTTGTCTTCGCGGGTGAACTTCCAGTTTTTTTCCAACAGAAACTCACTCCGTACTTGTGCCGACAATGTCGACACACACCCTAACAAGCCTACCAAAGCTGCAAAATAGTTTCTTTTCATTCGTATTAATTGTTTTTTGTAGTACTTAGCGCAACAAAAATAATTAAATTTGCAACCTTTACAAACTAAATCTGCATTTTACAAGACATGTTGTTACAATTACTATTCGTTTTAATTGCAATTATCATCGGAGCCCGCCTCGGCGGTATCGGTTTAGGTGTATTAGGCGGCTTGGGGCTGGCCGTCCTCACTTTCGTATTCGGCTTGGAGCCGACCTCCCCTCCTATCGACGTAATGTTGATGATCGTTGCCGTCATCGCCGCAGCCAGTTGCATGCAGGCGGCCGGCGGACTGGACCTGATGGTGAAATGGGCGGAAAAATTACTGCGCAAGAATCCCTCCAAGATTACGATCCTCAGCCCGCTGGTTACTTATATTTTCACATTTATTGCAGGAACGGGACACGTGGCTTATTCGGTCCTCCCCGTGATAGCGGAGGTAGCAACGGAAACGAAAATACGTCCCGAACGACCACTGGGGATTGCGGTGATCGCATCTCAGCAAGCAATTACAGCCAGCCCGATCTCGGCGGCAACCGTTGCATTGCTCAGTATGCTGTCAGGACATAATATATCATTGATGGACATCCTAATAATCTCCGTTCCCTGCACGTTGATCGGTGTCCTGGCAGGAGCATTCTGCTCGTTGCACGTCGGAAAAGAACTGGCGGAAGATCCCGAATACCTTCGCCGTATCGCAAACGGTGAGTTTACAGGTGATAACTATAGGACGAAAGGAGTCGAAAACCATCGTGCCGCCCTCTTGTCGGTGGTTATATTCATAGCGGCGACAATCGGTATTGTCCTGTTCGGCTCGATGACAGAGCTGCGCCCCTGGTTCAGCCAACCCGATGGCAGTTTCCGGCAAATGCAGATGGCGCATATCATCGAGATCTTGATGCTCTCGGCCGCTGCCCTTATCCTACTCGTCACCCGGACGGACGGAATAAAGGCTGTGCAAGGTTCTGTCTTTTCAGCCGGCATGCAGGCAGTCGTCGCGATTTTCGGTATTGCCTGGATGGGCGACACTTTTATCGGTGGGAACATGACGGAGCTGAAAGGTTCGATCGAACATATCGTAACAGAAATGCCGTGGCTTTTCGGCCTGGCCCTGTTCGTGATGTCCATCCTTTTGTTCAGCCAGGCAGCGACCATCCGTGCCATGTTGCCGTTAGGAATCGCCCTCGGTATCTCTCCTTATATGCTGATCGCCCTTTTCCCGGCAGTCAACGGATACTTCTTTATTCCCAATTATCCGACCGTGGTCGCCGCCATCAACTTCGACCGTACCGGAACGACGCATATCGGCAAATATGTCCTGAACCATTCGTTCATGATGCCGGGACTGGTCGCCACCGGAGTGTCGGTTGCATTGGGATTACTGTTCATCCAGCTGTTTCCATAAATAAACAAGTCTTTGTACGTGCGTAGAGACTAATTTTACTACTTGACAGCAAAATGATTACTCAGTCGCTTTTTCATACATTAAAAGCAATGACAAAAGTACTACCCTTGCCCACTTCACTGTCCACACGGATCGTGCCGCCGTGGGCTTCGATAAAGTCTTTGCTGATGGCAAGGCCGAGGCCGCTTCCCTGTACTTTCGTACCGGGAACACGGAAATAGCGGTCGAAGATGCTCTGATGGTAACGAGGGTCGATGCCTTTTCCAAAGTCTTGAACGAATATTTCCACCTTTTTGTCCACCTGGCGTGCACCAATAATGATACGGCCATTTTCCGGCGTATAGTGGATGGCATTGGAGAGAAGATTCGTAAGTACCCAAGCGATTTTCTCGCTATCAACAAAAAGTTTGGAGATCTTTTCGGGATAATCCACTTCAATATGGCAATTGAAGCGCTCTGCCTGTACACGGTTCGCCTTGATCGCATACTCGATCAGTTCGATCGGCTTCGTAATCTTCGGATTCAGTTGCAGCTTACCCGTCTCTACCTGCGTTATTTTCAACAATTCGCCAGTGATTTCAAGCAGGCGGTCACTACTTTCACGAATGCTTTCAGCAAGCGCGACCTGCTCTTTGTTCATATTCCCCACCCGTTTGTCTTCAAGAAGTTTTAAACTCATGAGAATAGCTGAAATCGGGGTCTTCAACTCGTGGGAAATGGTAGAGATAAAGGTTGTCTTGGCAGAGTCCAACTCCTTGAATTCCGTGATATTCCTCAAAAGAATCACATCACCGGTATACTGGGCTTCGCTTCCGTCCTCGCCCGCCACATGGATCGGGATATATTGGACCTGGAAATAACTCTCTTTGTTGTCCGCATAGATTTTTAAAGGCTCCTTTTTCTCGTCGGGCTGTATCAATTCACGTACCAACCGGCGAAGCAGGTCGTTCTTCAACGCCAGTTCGGCAGCAGACTTCCCCATCACATCCTCACGTTTCAGATTCAGGATAGTGAGCGCCTCATCATTCACGAAAAGGATGGAACGATCCCGATCAAGCCCAATTATCGGTTCAGTGATACCGTTGACAATCGCCTCGATATATTTCTTGGCCTGGATGATATCTGCCAGCGTGCTCTTCCTATACTCCGTCAAGCGTTCCGCCATCCGGTTAAACGAGGAGGCGACTTCGGCAAACTCCTGGTTATCTCCCAAGTCGAGCCTCTTTTCGTAATTGTGGTTGGCAATCTCCAAAATACCACCGGTCAGTTTACGAATCGGCGACGTAATGGAACGGGGCAGGCGGATCAGAAAAACAAAAGCGATCAGGATACAGGCCAGCGCGACAATGCAAATCCACAGTAATGCCTGGTCTGCGGTATGCTCGGCTACCTTACTTTTCCGGTAGATCGTCGCCATATTTAGGCTCATGATATCGTTGAGTGCTATCCTGACACGCTGTATGGTCGTGTCGTTTAGCTCCCGGTGCATCGCCTCGTATTGTGCAACCAGATGCGCCGTCGCCACATTCTCGTCGATCTCCGTAATATTCTTCTGCTGCAAATTCAGGTTCTTTTCAAACTCGGCGCGTGCCTGCGGATCGTCCTTGACCCGTTCGAGGGCATCCAGCATCCGACGGGAATAGAGGAGCGAATTATAATTATCCGCCAGGATATTCTGCGTATCGGACGACATATCCGTAATATTCCGTACCGCCAAGCCACCCAGCAATACAATCATCGTAAATAACAAACCGATCCCGAAAGTCAGTTTCGTTTTTATTTTCAAAGTCAAAAAATTATCCATACGCTTATGCTATTATTATCAAGTCTATGCTCTACTGCGACAAAATATCTGATAACATCCAATATCGGGACACCGCCAACCGGACAAATGCACATCTTTCCAACCGATGAGTCCGAATCAGCCAGTACAAAAATAAGTAAAGAAGATGAGAATTCTTTGCAAAAGCCATCTTTTTAGATGTGGACGGAATACCTTGATTCATTTCGGCGTTCTCACAACATGCACATTTTATTCCATCGGTAAAAAATAAAAGGAGATGAACAAAACACCTCCTTTTATACTTCACTTCTAAAAACAAATCAAAATAAACAATATATTCATTATTAATCTTATCGTATTATCCTCCTTTTTAGGAAACAGATGAAAACATCGGGTGTCTGGAGACGGAGAACAAATGTTCGCTAAGTGCTTTCAATGCTTGTACTTTGTCTTCCGCCTTCATCACCAACGAAACGTTACTACTGCTGCCTCCATAGGAAATCATCCGGACGGGAATGTCTTTCAAGGCATTAATAATACGTGCCTCGAAACCCACGTTTTGCCATTCCAAATCGCCAACAACACAAATGATTACCATGTTCTTTTCTACCGTAATCGTTGCATACAGACACAAACTCTCGATGATTTCGTCCAAATGCTTGTCGTTGTCAATCGTTACGGACACGCCGATGTCGGAGGTTGTCACCATATCGACCGGCGTATTATATTGATAGAACGTATCGAAGACGATGCTCAAAAAATGGGGTGTAGGAATCGCATGGAGCGACTTGATCTTAACGTAAGTAATATTGTCTTTGGCTGCCACCGCTTTGATCGCACCCTTTTCCGCCGTGTTCGAGATCAACGTGCCCGGCGCATTCGGCTGCAACGCGTTCAAGAGGCGCACCGGTATATTTTTCTCTTTGGCAGGCAAGATGCAAGCCGGATGCAGGATCTTGGCTCCGAAGTGTGCCAACTTGGCGGCTTCGTCGAAGTTCAACTGCCTGACAGGTGCTGTATCGTCGACAAAGCGCGGGTCATTATTGTGCATTCCGTCTATATCCGTCCAAATCTGTATCTCTTCTGCTTGGATAGCCGCTCCGATCAGAGAGGCTGTATAATCGCTTCCTCCCCTTTCCAAGTTGTCAATGCTTCCGTAAGCATTCCGACAAATAAAACCTTGTGTGATGTACAGTTCTGCATCCTCGTTTTGCATCAAAAGCATCTTCAGGTGTTTGGCAATGTATTCCATGTCCGGCTCATTGTCTGTCGTAATCCGCATGAAGTTCAACGCAGGCAATAAAACTACCTTCTTTCCCTGTTCTTC
>DXRF01000079.1 GCA_019411205.1 Parabacteroides sp.
CTAAAAATAGATACTAGTGTTTTCTTGATGTCTAACGGCAGATGCTGGAATCATCTGCCGTTATTTTGTCGGATTGTTTTTTCTATATCATGGGCATTATGATTTAAATGGTTTACATTTTACTTAATATGATCGTATTATTTTCTTCATCTTTCTCTATTTTAAATTTATGAATCCGTTGAATCATCCTTAGGATTTCATCGATGCCATCATGCTGACGGAACTTTCCCCGATACTTCCAATTGGATATAGACGGATCCTCTACCACTATCTTAACATCGTAATAAAGTTCCATTCTTTTCAAGATATTACCCAATGGTTCGTTGTCAAAACTATAAATGCCATCCGTCCATAAAAAATAATCGCTATAGGGTATCTTATCGACTTTCATAGTGTTCCCATTGATCGTAACCTGCTCATTTGGTTTAAGCACAATCCCATTCTCATCAATATCAGGTAAATAAACTTGCAAAGATCCTTCAAGCAAACTAGTTTGTATTTCCTCTCCGGTATATCCGTGTACATTAAACTTCGTACCCAATACTCTCATTTCCACATCTCCTGAACAAACGATAAAAGGTTTTTCCGGATTTTCAGCCACATCAAAAAAAGCCTCTCCTTCAATCGATACCCGCCTTTCTTTGCTGGAAAAAACCGCAGGATAAGTAATTGTTGTCTTTGCATTCAACCAAACATCAGTACTGTCAGACAATGTTATTTTGATGCGTTGTCCAGCCGGTACATATAAAGTATTGTTCATTTCAATTAAAGCATTATCCGTCCGGTAATGATTAGCTGTTATCCAATAAGTAGCGATCACAAACAAGAAGACAATTGCTGCATATCTTGACATATGTAATAAGAACTTTCGGCTCTTATTACTTTTAATCAAATGATTAAATCGTTGTAATCCTTGTCGATTTGCTTCCATACGATCCGTTTGATCAGATAAGGCTAACAAGGCATTCATATTTTTATATTCGATGAATTGTCTCTTCAACTCTTCATCAGCCTCAATCTGCCGTAAGAGTTCAAGCCTTTCGCCTACATTCAGTTCTGTTTGGAAATATTTTTGTATTCGTTCGTCCATATTATCCATTTATATAGAGTAAACACTTCAGCCTCGGAAATCCGCCAAAGGAAAAAATATTTTTTCCACTTTTTTCAAAAAGAAAATAAAAACAGAAACAAAGTCATATAATCTTTCAGTTCCACGCGTAGTTTTTTATAGGCAATTCCCATCTGCGTCTCAATCGTATTAATAGATATATTCAATTCTTCAGCGATCTGCTTTTGCTTTTTCCCCTCTAATTTACTCATAATAAAAATCTCACGACATTTATCAGAAAGGGAATCAAGGGCATGGGAGATTATCTTCTCAACATCTTCTTCCGAGAAAAGGTCTTCATTAAAAGCTTCCAATGAGTTCAAATTCATCTGAAGTGTGATAGCATATTCTTCTTGTATAAGGCTAACTGTCTCCTGGACAACTGTTTTATGACGAAGGTGATTCAAACACTTGTTCTTAATGGAAGTAAACAAGTATGCTACCAAATTAACAGGTATCGTCAGTATCTCCTTCTTTTCCCATAATTCGGTAAAAACATCTTGCACAATATTCTCAGCATCCGCTTCCGAGATTACATACTCCTTGGCAAAATACTTCATCTTTGAGAAATAAGTAAGATATACCTCTTCGAATTTACTATTTATACTTAAATCATCCAAAATCACCTATCATGGTTAATATCCTATTTTCTGCAAATATAATTTATTTTCACTCAAGTAGCCAAAAAATCAAAAACAAGAATACCAAATTCTACTTGTACAACCAAAAGTGCCAACCCTATGCATTAGCCACCGTAAAGCATAGGGTTGCCAGATTAAACAAAGCAGCCTCTTTGACAACATCGGGATAAGTCGATTTCAGGAAGGCATGCACAAAAGAGAGCGTCTGCCTTTCCATCTCCGGAATCTGAGGTACGATTGCCTCCGCCGCTTCCCAGGCATCCGGGAACCGAGTGCCGTAATAGTTCCCGACAATTGTTTCCGACCAAGCTTTCCGGTTCGGAAAATTCCAAGTCAGGTAGAAAGTAAACGTTTCCGTACTGCCAGGTCCAACTGTCTTCTTTACCGCCAGCGAAGCCATCGGGTCTTCATCCTCCTGTCTGTCCCGCTCCGTCAGTTCGCCATCAGCACTAAAATCATCCCAAAAGTTAAGAATTCCATTGTTCCAATTATCCGCCCGCGAAGAAGTCCGGTAGGTGACCCCTTCTACTGCCTGAGTGGTCAAGGCCACCGTTCCATAAGCCGGATCATTCTTATCCACCCCATCCGAATATAGGTAGAGGCCTTGCAAGCCGTTCTTTTTACGAAACTGGTTTTTATTGTCTTTCGCGCCTGTCGGAATGTAATCTCCTTTCCAGTCAGTCCTGAACTTACTGCCGTCCTTCCCGATAAAATTGCGCATCGAACCGCAAACGGCTACCTCCAAAGGACGGTCGGTCGTATTTGTCACCTCATAAGCCAACACGGCAATCGGCATGCCACTGGCATCTGCGTCTCCCGGTACCAGCGGATTGAATCCTTTGACCGTCACTTTCACCGGCAACTGCCGGTCGGAAAGATGCACTTGTCCGAACGGATAAGCCGCCTCGAAAGTAGCATCGGCAAAACGCGGCATACCGTGATGGTTCACCGGCCGTCCTTCATAATGCAAATACTCCTGCGGATATAAAGGGCCTGCAAGCAGGGTAGTCGTAGCCTCTCCCGTCTGCGGTTTTGCATAAATTGCAAAGAAAGGTGCATTATTGCCGGTCGTCACCGTACTATATTTCTTACCCGGGACATTCATAATCTCCCAATCCCGCAACTCTCCCCGGCCTCCCAAAGAGACCGTTCCAGTCCCGATTCCTCCCAAAGGCAATGCCACCTGGTAAAGATGCTCCCGGTCATATTGTTTCAGAACCGGCCATGTTTGCGGCTTCCATTCTTGGGAAAAGACAACACTTGAAACAAATGTACAGATTGTTAATAGCTTTAATCTATTCATAACTCCAAAATTAGTTCAAGGCATACAATGCTCAAAGGGCTAATATACTTAAATATTATCCATTTCGGCCTTTTTTAACGGAAAAGATATCCGATATACCCATTATTACATCGGAGAGTTATAATCTTGAATGGCTCAAAACCTTGCCATAAAAAAGAGGATAAGCAATGACAGAAAACATTTTTTCCGATGAAGAACCGGAATATACAGCTATTTTCTAAAGAATGTGTTTTGGTGTTAACGAAACAATGTTATGCAATCACTCCCTTCCCGGATAGAAGGGATTTATAACCCAGATTTTGTATCAATTGCATTACGATGGCTAATCTTATGCATAGCCATCGTAATCTTGGGTTAGCACTTGTAAAGCGATGCCTTACTTTCTATACCTTATTTGCCAAACGGCAGCCTGTCTACAACCATCGGACGGACAATATTTCCTCCTAACGAAACAATACTATCCTTGACAAACATATCTACGACGAAAGAATTGCGAGGATGTATCTCAGACTCACTTTTATGCGCATGGAAAACATAGCGCATCTTACCTTCCATATCAACAAAAGGGGCACCGTGACCAACGCCGACCAGCCCGTCACACTTATGCAACACGGGATTGCCTTCGTACTTTTTCCACGGGCCGAAAGGCGAATCCGATGTGGCAAAGCCTACCGCATAGTCCTGGCTTGTATAGCCATTTGCCGAATAAACCAGATAATAGACGCCATCCTGTTTAAAGACGGAAGGACCTTCCACTACTTTGGGAAGAACCAATTCCCACGGTTCTTCGGCCTTGAAACATTGTGTCAATGTTTCTTCCTTGATCTCTTTCAGGTTCTCTTTCAGCTCCGCGCACCAGATGACATTGCCGTCGTTGAAACGAACGAAATATAGATAGGCTTTTCCGTCTTCGTCAAAAAAAACGGAAGTATCAATGCTCTTTTCCTCGCGGATCGGCTTATGCTCATCCTGCTTGAACGGACCCAAAGGAGAATCTGCCGTAGCAACACAAATATGCTCTTCCGTCGAATAGAACATGTAGAACTTCTTATCTTTTTCAACATAATAGACTTCTGGTGCCCAGAACATCGATTCACCGTACGAATTCGTATGACTAAGCGACAAAGCCGAAGCACGTTCCCAGTATTCGAGGTCTTTAGAATAATAGACATCAAAACCGGTTCCGACATTCGTCCCGTAGATATAGTACAGGCTGTCATGTACCAAGATATAAGGATCAGCCAGAGGGACCGTCTTCGACAAGACGGTTATCGGCTTGTCTTCTTCTTCTTCTTTCCCTTCTTCCTTTTTACCGGACTCAGAATCCGAACAACCCATGCAAAAACAAAGGGAGAGCGAAAACAATAAAGCAGTCCATTGCTTATTCATAAAATCATCGATTTAATTATTTAATAACAGGACAAAACGCACCGTAAGAAGGCTCCAATTTGTCAACGTAAGGCCAGCCATCTTCATCCCACAAAATGCGGTCCAACAAGACTTGCCGTTGCGCATCCAAGCGTTCCAGCTCAAAAGCATGGTAAAGCATCCACGTGTTCTTTTCGTCATCTTCGAGAAGGGTGGAATTGTGGCCGGTCCCGACAAAGCGCTCGTTCTTATGCAGGATTACTTCATGCTTGTTATCCAACATTTTTCCTCCTTGTTTATCGACATACGGGCCGAGAAGGTCTTTCGAACGCGCCACAACTGTAGTGTAGGTACTTTTTTGTCCTTCGCAACAAGAGCCGATAGAGCCGATAAGGTAATAGTACTCGTCGCGTTTCCAAAGGTTGATCCCTTCGTAAGCGTTACCAGCGATCTGACGCTTGGTGTCAAGTTTAGGCGTGATCATCACATCATCTGTCACGTCCAGTTCCATGATATAAATTCCGAAGAAGCTCCCCCAAAGCATATAATACTTGCCGTCTTCCTCATAGAAATACTGGTCGATGGAGTTCTCTACATTCACTTCACGGCTGTCAAATACTTTGCCTTTCGGTGTGAACGGACCTTCAGGAGAATCGGAAACGGCATAACCAACGGTGCTCACCCAGTGATTACCCCATTGCGCCAAAGAATAGAAAAGAACATATTTGCCTTTCACATAGCGAATCTCCGGAGCCCAAAGATGAGCACGTTCTTTGACATCCTTGTTGTCGGGCAAGAAGTCTGGACGAGTCTCATCAGTGAAGGCAGTTCCTATCTCTTCCCATTTCACCATATCTCTTGATCGAAAAATCGGCAAGTTACGGATATCTTCAGTCGCATATAAATAAAAATAACCATCTTTTGCTCGCATGGCAGTCGGATCAGGTGCAGCAATCCGTATCACCGGATTATGATAAGCTAGTTGTGAATCATTAACTTTCGGAATATCCTGTCCATCCGAATTTCCAGTATTACCATTTCCACTACAAGCCGTGCAATAAATAGCACAAGACAACAATAAAATTTTTTTTACATTCTTCATTTTCTATCTATTTTTATGAAGAAGCTATTACAATAGTACATATCAAACTTTTGCAACAGCTTCTTCTTTACAAAATCATTATTTCCAACCCGGATTCTGTTCCATATTCGGGTTCATCTGCGTTTCGTTATACGGAATCGGATATAACCAATAATGGTCTCCCCCCCACGCATAATGATAAGTAGCCTGTCCCCAAACCTGTCGCAGACCGTTCACCACCTGTTTGCCGTTGTCGTCATATGTAGCAAACTTTTTATCCTTCCAAGTCTTCCAACGAAGTTCGTCAAAGTAAATCAGGTCTTCACCAAGCAATTCCCAATACCGTTCATTCCGGATACGTTCACGCATATCGGTCTGGCCCATCACGGTTGTTGGGACATTGGAGTTAAGCAATTGAGCACCGGCACGAGCACGTACCTGATTGACAACAGTCACCGCTTCGTCTGTCTTGCCCTGTTCGTTCAATGCCTCAGCAAGGTTCAACAGGACATCGGCATACCGGATTTTTGGCATATCGATACCAGTACCTTTTTGGTTACCTTCACTGACTCCTTCTGTCACGAATTTGCGGTTCAGATAATAGAACATCGCCTGCGTATCAGTACGCAAATCACTCGCTTCACGCGTAATCGTTCCATCCGCATTTTGTGTTTCTATCCACTGGCTACGGAACGGATAGCGGTTTGTAAAGTAATTATCAGCACCACCGTCACCTCCTAAATAAGTGGCATACGGTGTAATGACACTCATTTCCAAACGCGGATCACGCTGTTCGTAAGCCTTACGAATACGAGCTTCATTGCCGTTCGGTAAATAATAAGCCATATTGGCCCCCTGCTCTTTCGCGTTTGCGATTTCTGATTCCGTCAGGTTATCGCGCAGGAAGAAGACACGGCGTTCATTGACCGTCAGCTCATAATACTCAGGAATGATCCTCGACCAGTCAAACTTGCTCCCGTCCGCACACTCATAGGTATCAACGAAATCCGGATTAACCAAATAGTTATTCCACATGGAACCATAGGTACAACGGTTACCAAATCCCCGGTTCTTGGAATTCCAATAACCATCCTCTTCAATGCACTGGACTGAGAAAATCATCTCATCACACTGCTCATTGACCTCCTTGAACAACATCTTATAAGCATCCGCACCGGAAGTAAACAGGCGATAACCACAATCACCGACTTTTTTGAAGTCAGCTTCGGCAGACACCCAGTTTTCCAACCACAAGTATATCTTGCCTCTGAGTGCATACGCTGCACCTTTTGTGATATGACCATAATCATTGTCGCCGCTGTTGTATTTATCCGGCAAGTTAGGCTCGTTGATGCAATCAGTCAAATCCTTAATTAGCTCATTCCAGAGATCCGTCATGGAAAGACGGCTACCCTTCGCTTCATCGATGTTCTTGATTGGCTCCGTATAATAAGGAACACCACCAAACAGCAAGTTCAGTTCATAATACCAATAGCTACGGAGAAATTTGGCTTCAGCAATCAAACGCGCTTTTTTCGCTTCTGGAAGCCCTACCACATTCGGCATATTGGCAATCACGTCATTGCAACGGATGATAAACTTATAGTTGTCATGCCAAATCCAACTCGGACCATCTCCTGATGTCGTCTGGTTACCGAACAGCATACCAAAATTACGCCAGTTCGCATCGCGATCCATCATAACCGAGAAGCAATCGAACCACATACTATAGTTATCATTATACAATTGGTTCAATCCATTGTAGAGACCAGCCACGGTCTGCTCAGCCATCGTCGCATCCTCCCATACCTCTCCTTCACTCGGCTGGTTTTTCGGAGTCAAATCCATATCTACACAACTTGTAAAGAACAAACCAGACAAAACTGTTGCTGAAAAAAGTTTTGCCACGTCCTTTATAATTTCAAAATCATTCTTGTCCATACTTTTTTCACAATTTAATTAGAATGTCACATTAACACCAATCGTATACTGGCGGATCGGCATATAACCGTCACCAGCCATACGTTCCGGATCGCTTCCCTCGAACTTAGTGATCGTCAGTAAGTTTTCGCCAGACAGATAAACACGTGCATTTTGAATGAAAGCTATTTTCATCCACTCTTTCGGGAAGGTATAGCCTATCGTCAGGTTTTTCAGCTTCATATAGTTACCATTCTTCAGATGCCAGGAACTGGTTGCACTAGCCTGACCACTGTTCTGATAACCGACGAGACGCGGCGTTTCAGAATGAATGTTCGTACGCGGATCATTCGGATTTTCAGGATCGAAAAAATAGTGGTCATAAGCAATGTCGTAGCCAAGACCATATCCGTGCGTAACACTGACGCTGTTTTGCGTCTGTTTGTAATAATCGATCTTGAATCCAGCTGCACCCGCCCAATTCATCGACAGGTCAAAGCCTTTCCATGTCATGCTTGCCTGCAAACCGAAGTAATATTTCGGTCTCCAAGAAACACCTTGAAAATCGCGGTCATCGTCATTACCATAGATGCCATCTCCGTTATAGTCGGCATAAATCATATCACCATACCAAATCTTATCCTTGCCAATCGCTTGGTTCGGGTAAAACTTATAACCAGCATCAAACATCGCCTGCAACCATTTCATATCAGCCTCAGTACGGATCATTCCGTCTTTCGGTCCACCGTTAATATTCACTGTCCCATCACCATTGAAATAAGAACCATTACCTTTGTATGGATTCATCATATAGTATTCATTCATCTCGTGGCCTTCCACGATCAAATTGGACGAACCGTTTGCCACCGTACCGACATTCTGATACCACACCTTATTGCCGTTGGCATCCGTACGCCATTCACGGACCAACTCTCCTTTATATTTCGTCACTTCATTCTTATTATAAGTGAAGTTTCCTGAAACCGAGTAAGAGATGTTTCCGACACGGTCATTCCACCCTAAGGTAATTTCAAGCCCTTTGTTATTGACACCAGCCAGATTCTGGAGCGGAGAAGTAAACTGGTTCAGAGATTCCGGAAGCGTCGGGCGATACAAGATTCCATCTGTTTTTTTATCATATACTTCGATCGTTCCATTCAAACGATTGTTCAAAACACCGAAATCAAGACCGACATTGGTAATAGCTGTTTCCTCCCATTCCAAAACGTAGTTGGAAAAAGTTGTCATGGCCAACCCATTGGATTTAATACCGTTAAACGCATAGTTGTAACCTGAACCGTAAAATGCTTGCCACTCATAATTACCAATGGAATTATTACCTAACTTACCCCAAGATGCACGCAACTTCAAATTACTCAGCCAATCTACATCTTTCATGAATTCCTCTTCGGAAATACGCCAACCAGCAGAGAAAGAGGGGAACAAGCCCCAACGAGAATCAGGAGAGAAACGGGAAGAGCCATCATAACGCATGTTCATTTCAAACAAATAACGATTGTCAAATGCATAATTGATACGGCCGAACCAAGAACGGGAAGAATATTCGTATGAAGAGCCCTTAATATAATAAGGATCCGTCATGGCATCAAAATCTGTCAAATTGACACTTGACATACCTTCCTTACAAATATCCACTTCGTTTCCCCAGTTACGCGATTCTTCATAACCGACCAATGCCCCCACATCGTGCTTTCCATAAATATGCGCCCAGCTTACCAACATATTGGTTTTCCAGTACTTTTCACGTCTTTCCCAATCATACACCTTATAAGTAGCCATATCCGTAGAAGTCGGAGGCGTACTCAAGGCCATTGTACGGTTGAAGCTGTACTGTTCTTTATAATCAGATGGTTGCCATCTGTGATGGTTTGTAAACTGATCATAATAAAAGTTGGCTGTAAACTTGAAGTCTTTTAAAAACTTCACTTCTAGATACGGATTCACGAAATATTTGTTCTGTTTATAGTAACCATACGAGTTACTCATATTCAACAATGGGTTTCCTACCTGTCCGTCTTCCTCGCTAGTTTCGATTCCACCATATTTACCGTCATAATAAGGATAAACACCGGGAGTCACTTTCTGCATGTTCATTCCCCACATATCACCCAGGTTATTACGTTCCTGATCGGCGTTATATCCCCAAGCACGCATTCCGACAGTCAAGAAATCAGTCACTCTCGACTCAATATCACTACGTAGGTAGTATTTCTTTACCCCCGACTCAATGACCAAGCCCGGATTATTCAGGTAAGTACCTGAAATCGCATAGTTGGTACGCTTTTCTGCACCAGTTAGGCTGATGGTATGTTCCTGCATCCATTTTGGATCATAAACGACATCATACCAATCCGTATTCGGATGCGTCACATAATTCGGTATGCCAGCAGCATTCGTCGCATTCGGGTTATTAACAGCTTCACGCCACTCGTTGATCGTCGACTGAGAGAATTTGGCTGCTTGGTTCGTGTTGAGATAACCTTCGTTGACAAACTCCATATAGTCCGCATAATCCGTTACTTGACGGATCAGCTTGGCCGGAGTCTGGTAAGAGAACTTGCCCGAATAGGTCACATTGATCTTTCCATCCGAACCACGTTTCGTCGTAACCAAGATTACCCCATTAGCCCCCCTATTACCGTAGATGGCACAAGAGGCGGCATCTTTCAAGATGGAGATAGAAGCCACATCATTCGGGTTCACTTCATTGAGACTCATTTCCATTCCGTCCACGAGGATCAGTGGACCAGCATCGTTCATCGTACCTACGCCACGGATCAGGATGGAAGAACCTTCGGCATTCGGTTGGCTACTAGTATTCATCACATTGACACCGGCAGCCATACCAGACAGCGATGCGGCGATCGTAGTAACCGGACGGCTCAACTTCTCATCCGTAAAATTGAGGCTGGCTACAGAGCCGGTCAAATTCACCTTCTTCTGAGCAGCATAACCGACAACGATAACTTCTTCAAGAGCTTGCGTGTCATCTTTCAATACAATTTCGAAAGTCCCTTTATTACCCACTGCAACCTCTTGGGCCACGTAACCAATATAGGAAACCGAAAGTTTAGAATCGACGGAAACGCCTTCCAGCGTAAATTTCCCGTCCATATCGGTTATTGTCCCGTTGGTAGTGCCCTTTACCGAAACATTCGCTCCGACAACCGGTTCGCCATTAATATCGCGGACAACTCCGGTGACAATCTTTCCCTGCTGGTGAACGCCAGCCTCCTTGACAGTTATGATAATGTTTTTATTCGATATCTTATAACTACAATCTGGAAGAATTGTAGTCAATATATCTGATATACTGAGATCCTCAGCATTCAAAGTGACACGTTTGTCCACGTCTATTATTTCGTCATTATAAAAGAACGTAAACTCACTGCAATTTTCAATTTTCTTTAAAACCTCTTTGACTGTTGAGTTTTTCATATTGAGGCTAATCCGGACAGTCTGAGAATAAGACTCTGTAGCATAAAGCCCACTCAACATGACTGTTAACATAAACAGGGCTAAATTCATCACCCTGGTTTCTTTTTGAATAAAAGAATATAAAAGACCCTTTCGGTTAAAATAAATCATATTCTATATAGATTTTCAGTTAAACTTTATCGCCGAAACTAAATACCAGACGATAGATTAATTATTTTTTTCGACAGACGAATGCTACCCACATACCCCTATCCTCTTTTTTACAATAACATCATTTGTCTATTCCCATAAGC
>DXRF01000008.1 GCA_019411205.1 Parabacteroides sp.
ATAAGAGACAGGTATAACCAATATCCTGGTATCCAATTTAAAGGTATAGACAGAATTGACAAATGTAATATTTATTTCTGATTTGGATAGGGGTTTTTTCATATTCTGTGTCTTATGGATAAAGTTGGATAAATATATAAAATAATGGAATCATCGAATAGCAAAAAAAATGTCCCGCAGCTCTGGTATTGGAGCCAGCCGGAGAATGGGTTTAGTTTTGAAGATGCAGAGACGATTGCAAAAGAGTTTGTGTTTGAGGCAAGGAAGGATAAATCGGGAGACCGTTTTCTTCATATAGCGTTTGTGTGATGTTTGAGCCGTACGGAATTACCTTTTGTCTCCAATCTGAAAAAATAGCTCCTGTATGAAAAAAGGAGGACGGGAGCTATTTTTTATTTATCTTATTGCTTCGTGTGCTTTTGCTATAGCTTCGTTTATATTGCTGCAAATATTTTCCGTTCCGATTTTTTTGTCGAAACCTGATTTGACAAGTACACGACGAACATGCTCGTTCACTCCTGAAAGGATCATATGTATATGTTCGGCTTGTGACAGGCGGAACAGGTTCTCTAAGTTATGCAGTCCTGTCGAGTCCATAAAGGGAACCTTACGCATGCGGATAATACGAATCTTCGGTTTATCTCCCATATTGTGCATGATATCGTCGAACTTGCTTGCCACCCCGAAGAAGAACGGACCGTCGATTTCATATACTTCCACACCTTTAGGAAGGGAAAGGACTTCTTCGTCATGGTGGATTTCTCCTTCGTCCGAAAGATCGATCTCGTCTTTTACTACCGACACATGAGTCGTTTCAGCCACGCGTTTCATAAAGAGGAACATAGCGATAAGCAATCCGACTTCGATCGCAATCGTCAAGTCGAAGATAACTGTCAGGAAGAAAGTTACCAGCAACACCGACACATCGCTTTTCGGATTCTTCATCAGCGAACGGAACGTACGCCATTCACTCATATTATATGAAACGATGATCAATACACCTGCCAGACAAGCCATCGGGATATGTTTGGTCAACGGACCTAAAAAGAGCAAAATCAGTAACAATACGATTGCATGGATGATGCCGGCAACCGGAGTGCGTCCGCCGTTATTGATATTCGTCATGGTACGGGCAATCGCACCGGTAACGGGAATACCACCGAAAATAGGTACGATGATATTGGCGGCCCCTTGTGCAATCAGTTCGGTATTGGAGTTATGCTTGTCTCCTGTCACACCGTCGGCCACCGTAGCGGACAGCAACGATTCGATTGCTCCTAACATTGCGATGGTGAATGCGGAAGGAAGCAAGAGGTTGATCGTTTCCATATTGAAGTTGATCGTTTCGGGGCCAGGTAGGGAAGCATTGATCGTAAAACGATCTCCGATTGTTTCGATTCCCGTGATCCCTAAATGATAGCGCATAACGTAGACGACAACCGTCATCAGGATAATGGCAATCAGCGAACCCGGAATCTTTTTGGAAAACTTCGGTGTGACGGCGATAATCACGATACTGGCAAGCCCGATCAGCAACGACCAAATATTCATCGTGTCGAAATGTTCGAAATAGGCGATCCATTTGGAAATGAAATCTGCAGGTACCTTGTCCATTGTCAGCCCGAAAAGGTCTTTCATCTGCGTGGTAAAAATAGTGAGAGCGATACCACTGGTAAAACCGACAACGATCGGGTAGGGGATAAACTTGATAACCGTCCCTAACTTCAACGCCCCCATGATCACCAGAATAATACCGGCGACCACTGTGGCGATAGCTAACCCTTCGATCCCGAAATTTTGGATAATGCCGTATACAATTACGATAAACGCACCTGTCGGCCCGCCGATCTGTACATTGCATCCTCCCAACAACGATACGAAAAATCCACCGATAATAGCGGTGATCAACCCTTTTTCCGGACTTACTCCCGAAGCGATACCGAAAGCGATGGCGAGTGGCAATGCTACGATCCCGACAATAATACCGGCCATCAGGTCGGTCATAAATTTCTCTTTAGAGTAGTTTTTCAGCGCCGATACTAACTTGGGCTGAAAATCAAACTTGTTCTTCATCTTTCTGCCTGATTGATTAAAAGTGCTGCAAAGTTACAAAAAAAGTGAATATGTTTTTAATCTTTTTTATAAACTTGTATGAATTTGTTATTATAATGGAAATTTATACCTTCTATCAAGGAATCTGCTATTAGATGCTTAAATAATTTATTCTCGGTGTTGTCGACAGCATAGAAAATATACATGACATTGTCGAGAATATATACGGCAACTTGGAGAACAGATTAGACTTACATGAAAATAAAAAGAACATATACAGAAACAAACGAAACATTTATTTGGTAAGCGAAGGACAGTTATAAGCTTTAGTATAAATATTATCTATTGACCTATAAAAATATTTTGTATATGTAAATTTGTCATTTGCTTGAACATTTTCCTACCTTTGAACGTTATCTATTTGGGGTGATTGTACGAACTTATTTTATATATACATAAATTAGCATTATGGAAAAAAGTATTAAGGGTACTCGTACCGAACAGAATCTACTGAAATCATTTGCCGGTGAATCTCAGGCAAGAAGTCGTTACACGTTCTTCGCAAGCGTAGCTAAAAAAGAAGGTTACGAACAAATTGCAGGCGTGTTTATGGAAACAGCCGAACAAGAAAAGGAACACGCTAAGCGTTTCTTCAAATTCCTCGAAGGCGGTATGGTTGAAATTACAGCTGCTTATCCTGCAGGCGTGATTGGGACAACTGCTGAAAACTTGGCTGCTGCTGCTGCCGGTGAAAATGAAGAATGGGCCGATCTTTATCCTATGTTTGCTGATGTTGCTGAAGAAGAAGGATTTAAGACAATTGCTGTTGCTTTCCGCATGATTGCTAAAGTCGAAGCAGAACATGAAAAACGGTATCGTAAACTGTTATCTAACATTGAAACAGGTACGGTATTTGAAAAAGCAGAGGCTATCTTATGGCAGTGCCGTAACTGTGGTTTTGTTATCGAATCAAAGAAAGCTCCACAAAAATGTCCGGCATGTGAACATCCGCAGTCTTATTTTGAACCGATGAAACAGAACTATTGATTAATAGATTCA
This sequence comes from Parabacteroides sp., assembly GCA_019411205.1. Classification (GTDB taxonomy): domain Bacteria; phylum Bacteroidota; class Bacteroidia; order Bacteroidales; family Tannerellaceae; genus Parabacteroides. The sequence goes on from DXRF01000008.1 coordinate 3,112, forward strand.
GAAAGTATTAGGCACGAATTTTATGAATTCGTGCCTTTTTTTATATTATAACTCTTATCTTTAGCCTCGCTATTTACATGAATCCGGATGAGCATATCGATAAGAAACCTCAATAAAGTGTATCCGAATGGAAACCATGCGCTGAAAGACGTCTGTCTGGAAATACCGACCGGTATGTTCGGACTGTTAGGACCGAATGGGGCAGGTAAATCTACTTTGATGCGTATTTTGGTGGCCCTTATGGAGCCGACTTCGGGCGAGGTGAATATCTGCGGGTACGACTTGATGCGACAGCGCAAGGAGATACGGGGCATATTGGGATATCTGCCACAGGATTTCCGTTTTTTTGCCAAATATAAAACATACGAGTTTTTGGACTATGCTGCTCGTCTTTCCGGTATGAACCGTAAGTCTTTGCGGAAGAATGCGGTGGATGAGATGCTGGAAAACGTCGGGCTTTTCGATGTGCGCGACCGCTATGCCAATAAGTTGTCGGGAGGTATGAAGCGCCGTTTGGGGATTGCGCAGGCATTGATTCACCATCCGAAAGTGATTATTGTGGACGAACCTACGACGGGACTCGATCCCGAAGAGCGAATTCGTTTCCGTAACCTACTGTCGGAAGTCAGTGAAAACGACGTGACGATAATCCTTTCCACCCATATCGTGGGCGATATATCGAGTACGTGCAACTGCATGGCGCTTATGAACAAAGGGGAAGTTTCTTTTTATGGCTCCCCGCAGGATATGTTGAGGCAGGCGGAAGGAAAAGTGTGGCGCATACGGGTGACAGGCGACAAGCTGCACGAAGTAGATAAACTATACCCGGTTATCTCGACGATTCCCTCCGGTACGGGTTGGGAAGTGCAGGTCGTGGCCGACGAGGTGCAGGGATATGATGCGGAATCCTATCCGCCAAACCTGGAACATGCCTATGTCTACTATATGGAAAACAAGTTGAACCGTTGGAGAAACGATTAGAAGAGACCGTTTGCCTATGTCATTTATAACGAACATACGATCCGTAGCCAAATACGAAAGCAAGATACTGGTGAGAAGTTGGTTCTTCCGTATCTTCACCCTGCTTGCCGTGGTGTTTTTAGGGTTCTTCAACTTTGCCATGATGTTAATGGAGGATAATTTCGGCCTGTGGTTCGTGAAAGCGGTTTCATCCAATATACCCTATCTGAACCTGCTGCTGTTAAACACAGGACAGGCGGTGGTCGCTGTCTTCCTTTCCTCCGAATTTCTGAAACGGGACAAGAAGCTCGATACTTCCGAGGTTTTTTATGTCCGGCCGCTCAGTAATGCCGAGTATGTGGTCGGGAAAATATGGGGAAACCTTAGGGTGTTCCTGCTTCTGAACCTGTTGGTATTGGCGATTGTATTGGCTTTCAATTTTATGGCTTCCGGCATCGTTGTCGATCTGCCGGCTTATGGGATGTATTTCCTTCTGATCAGCATACCGACGTTGATCTTTATTATCGGCCTTTCCATTTTCCTGATGCTGCTGTTGAGGAATCAGGCGCTAACCTTCATCCTGTTGTTGGGGTATATCGGGCTAACGTTGTTTTATATACAGGATAAGTTCTACTACCTGTTCGATTATATGGTGTATAACCTGCCGTTGTTCAAATCGACGATTGTCGGGTTCAGCAGCCTGGAGCTGATCTTGAACCACCGGGCGATTTATTTCTTTGCCGGTCTGGGATTCATCTTCTTTACGATCTTCCTGTTCAAGCGGTTGCCGAATGCCCGGAGGAGCCATTATCCGTGGCTGTTTCTTTCGCTCTGCATGTTCTTGCTGGCGGGGACAGCGGGTTTCCGGCATGTACGTTCGATTCTCAAGGAAGGGGAGATGCGTGCTTTGTACACAAGCATCAACAATAAATATGTCTATGAACCGAAGATGGCGATCGACCGCTACGATATTTCGGTGGAGCAGAAGCCTGAAACGATCCGTTCCATTGTCGAGATGAAAGGGACGGCACTCGCTGCATCGGAAGTATTTACCTTCTGCCTGAATCCCGGATTGAGGGTCGAGGAGGTGAAGGAAGGAGAGAAGCCGTTGGACTTTAAGCGGGAGGAACAGATTTTAGCGGTAGATTTTGGGAGGAAGATAGAAAAAGGCGATACCGTTTCGCTTTCGGTCCGCTACGAGGGAAGGATAAAGGATGATTTCTGCTATCTGGATATCCCGGAAGAGGTCTTGCAGCAACCGTATGATAAGGAAATGCTCAAGCTCGATAAAAAATATAGCTTCCAGACACCCGATTATGTGCTGTTTACGCCCGAAACCTACTGGTATCCGCGTCCCGGCACGGGGTATAGTGACAAAAGCCCTGACTGGCAACAGACCTATTTCAGCCGTTTTCGGCTGGATGTGAAAACGCTTCCTGGACTGGTCTCTATTTCGCAGTCGGCAAACAACCCCTATCAGTCCGTTTCCTTGATTATCGGTAAATACGAGCAGAAGAGTGTAGAAAGTGACAGTACGCTCTATAGTGTCTGGCATATAAAGGGGCACGATTATTACGAGGCGGCGTTCGATTCGATCCGCGATACGATTCCGGGATTGATCCGCAACTTGCGGGAGAATCTTGAACGCACGTATAAGTTGAGTTACCCGTTCGACCGGTTTTCTGTGGTGGAGGTTCCGGCACAGTTCTACAGTTATGTCCGTTCCTGGTCGCAGGCGCAGGAAGTGGTGCAGCCGGAAATGGTTCTTTTCCCGGAACTGGGCTGTATGTTCAATCAGGCAGACTTTGTTAGAAGCAAGAAAAACCAGATAAAGTGGTCGAAGCGTGGAGGGCGCGAAATCAACGGGGAGGAGGCGGAGATTCGGGTGATGAACAGTTTCCTGTGGATTTTCTCGCAGACGGAAGGTAATTATAATTTCTCTTCCGGTAGCCGGGGCAAATATAACATCTCTTCTCAGAGCAATCCGTATTTCCTGTTTCCCGAACTCTATAATTTCCGGTATAACATTTATTCTTCCGAATGGCCTGTCACGAACCGACTGGTCGAGCTTTATCTGCAAAGGAAGTCCGATAACAACGGATGGGAACGTGAGATAAACGGAATCAGCAATAACGAGAAAGCGAACCTGCTGATGGAGAAACATTCGTTTAAAGAACTTTTGTCCGATGTGGAACACCGCGACTTGCTGAATAACACGATCAGCCTGAAAGGGTATTGCCTGTTTGCTCCTGCCGAAGTGAGTATGGGGGTAAGCCTGTTCCGGGATTCTCTGTATGCTTTGCTGGAACGAAATGAATTTCGGAATATGCGTTTCGAGAATCTGTTGGATACGTTGGGGATGATCAGCGGGGCTGACATCCGTGCGGGTATTTCCGGGTGGGACCGTCCGACGCCTCTTCCTTTCTATACGATCGGTCAGCCTGAAGTGACTAAAATTACGAACAAGGGACAAGAGAGCTTTGTGTTGAAGCAACTGGTCAGCAATAATTCTGATTACGACGGTATGCTTCAACTTGATATACAGTCCGGAAGCCATGGACCGAATATTGATCCGCGCACGAGCCGCAAACTGCCTCTTGCCGCTCGGCAGACCAAATTGCTGGTAACGGTCTGGGAAGGATCGCCTCGCCAGGTGGATGTGAATACGTTGATATCCGGTAACTTGCCGAATATTCTGAACCTGCCTGTTGTCAACATACGGGAAGAGCGGGAGAGGGCGGTCGATACCGAAGGCGATTTCATTGTTGCAGACTTCTCTCCCGAAGTGGAAGGGGAGGTGATCGTGGATAATGAAGATTTTCTTTTCTCCCTGTCTGAACCGGCCGTGGTCGGGCTTTTGCCCAAGTGGCTCGACAAGGTGGAAGATACCTCTTTCAAGTATGCCGGTGTCTCTCCCTGGCGTGCCCCGTTGCAGTGGACGGCTACGACAAATGCTGCCTACTATGGACGTTATATCCGGTCAGCCTATGTGATCAAGAGCGGCAACGGAAGCCAGACGGCAACCTGGAAAGTACCGGTCCCTTCTGCCGGACAATACGATGTCTACTATTATGTTTCCAAAGACAATGAGCTGAAATATAATAAACAGGCAGGTGGGGAATACCATTTTAAGGTGGAGTATGACGAAGAAAACGAAGATGCTTATATAGACCTGAAAAGGGCGAATGAAGGGTGGGAACCGATCGGTGCCTACTACTTCAGTTCCGATACGGTCCGGATCACCCTGACGAACGAATGCAAACTACGGAGCGTGACGGCCGATGCGGTCAAAATAGTAAAACGATATTAATAGAATTAGATATATGATACGAAGAGAGTTACTATCCGTGGAAAAGATAATGCTGACGGTTGCCGTCTGCCTGGGGCTGTCTGTCCCGTCGCAGGGGCAGATATCGCTGACGATCGAGAAGGCGATGGATATAGCAGAGGAGCATAGTCCTTCCCTACGCCGTTCTCACATGAACCTGGAACGCTATCAGCAGAACTTGGTTGCACAGCGAGCTTCCCTAAAATCGAAGTTCTCGCTGAATCTCAATCCGGTGGATTACAGCAAGAGCCGCAGTTTTGACAACCGCCTGTCTCAATGGTACACGAACGAACGGTTCAGTACGACCGGAACGTTCCAGGTGGACCAGCCGATCTTGTGGACGGATGGTGTCCTCTCGTTGATTAACCGTTTCGGATGGCAGGATAACAACTCCAATATCGACGGTACGAAGACCAGCAACAAGGCATTCAGCAACGACCTTTATCTGCAACTCTCGCAACCTATCTTTACTTATAACAAGCGTAAGATGGAACTGAAACAGATCGAATACGATTATGAGAATGCCAACATCAGTTATGCGTTGCAACGGTTGAGTACGGAAAAGGATATCACCCAACAGTTCTATTCCGTTTATATGGCGCAAAGCCAACTGGCCATTACCAGAGAGGAGCTGACCAATGCGCAGCAAAGTTATGAAATTATCAAGAACAAGGTGGAAGCCGACCTGGCTGCCCGCGATGAGTTGTTTCAGGCGGAAGTGAATCTTGCTTCCGCACGCTCTTCTCTGGAAGAACAGCAGGTGTCGCTTGAAAACTCGAAAGACCAGTTGAAGCAGACGTTGGGGATGGATCTGAACGAGGACATCATGGTCTTTGCCGAAGTACGGATCAAGCCGGTGGAAGTGAATCTGGAAAAGGCGATACAGCATGGGCTCGAATCGCGTCTGGAACTGCGGCAGCGTGAGATCGAGAGCAAAGAACTGGCTTTTGACATGATCAAGACGAAGGCTCTGAACGAGTTCAAGGGAGATATTGCTCTTTCTTTCGGTCTGATCGGTGATAACCGGCATCTGGAAAAGATTTATAATAACCCGACACAAAATCCGCGTGTCGCCATCAGCTTCAGCGTCCCTATCTTCGATTGGGGTGAGAAGAAAGCCCGTGTCAAGGCGCAGGAAGTAGCCCAAAAGATCAACCGGCTAGAGTTTCATGAGGACAAGGTCAACATCGAACTGAACATCCGCCAGACCTGGCGTAGCTTGGAAAATTTGCTTTTGCAGATCAAGATTGCCGAGCAGAACGTTGCAAATGCACAGCGGACCTATGACCTGAACCTGACCCGTTACCGGGAGGGCGATATCACCGGTATGGACATGAACCAGTTCCAGACCCAGCTTTCAAGTAAAAAGATCGCCTATACGCAGGCGCTTATCAATTATAAGATCGAATTGTTGAACCTCAAGATACTTTCCCTCTACGACTTCGAGCATGATGTGCCCATTGTCCCGATGGAAGATTTAGTAACGAAAAAGTAGTATGAATATGAAATATACAATCACATCTCTCTTATTGTTTGCCTTGTTGGCGACTGGGTGTAACAATCAGCCGCAGAATACGCCGAATGATATCGCCACGCCCGTGTCGGTGACGGAATTGAAGAAAGGCTCTATCAGCAAGCTGGTCAATACGACCGGGACGGCACAGCCTACTTACGGGGTGACGCTCAATTCCGAAATGAGCGGCCTCTATAAGCTGCAAACCAATCCCCGTACAGGCAAGCCCTTTAAACTGGGCGATATTGTCTCCAAAGGACAACTGATCGTCCGGCTGGAAGACCGGGAATACGAAAACGGCATCGCTATCGATGCCAAAGAGTTGAGTCTCGAAATTGCCGAACAGGAGCAGGTGAAGCAGAAAGCCCTGTATGAGAAAGGCGGCGTGACGCTTAGCGAAATGCGTAATACAGAGGTGAAAGTGACAAACGCCCGCTATGACTACGAGAACGGGAAACTCAATCTGGAGAAGATGAATGTCAAAGCTCCTTTCGACGGTGTGATCGTGGACTTGCCTCACTATACGTCCGATGTCCGTATCGAACAGGGGAAACCGGTGGTCGGCATCATGGACTATGCCCGTATGTATATGGATATCAACCTGCCGGAAAGCGCGATCGGGTATGTGAAAGCGGATCAGCCGGTCTATATCACTCATTATACGTTGCCCGGAGATACGATCCGGGGAGTGATCAGCGAACTGTCGCCCGCCATCAGTTCCGAAACCCGTACCTTCAAAGGGAAGATACTGATACAGAACGAGGGGTTGAAACTTCGTCCCGGTATGTTCGTCAAAGCTGATATCGTGGTGAACAAGGCAGACAGCGCCATCATCATACCGAAAGATGTGATTCAGTCCAACCGCCGTGTCAAATATGTTTATATCGTCGAGAAGAACACGGCTCTGCTCCGCGAGCTCAAGACCGGACTGGAGGATGACAAGAACATCCAGATACTGGAAGGACTGAAAGAAAACGATAACCTGGTGGTGAAAGGTTTCGAGACATTAAAAGAAAATGCAAAGGTAAAGGTTCAGAAATGAAAAGTATCATCAAATTTGCGGTAAGCAATCCGGTTACGATCTTTATGCTGGTATTGGCGATTTTGCTGTTGGGCAAGATTTCCTACGACCAGTTGGCTGTCGACCTGTTGCCCGACCTGAACAGTCCCCGCCTCTTTATCGAGCTGAAGGCCGGCGAACGTCCGCCGGAGGAGATTGAGAAGCAGTTTGTCAAGAACATGGAGTCGATGGCGATCCGGCAGAGCGACGTGACACAGGTATCGTCCGTGATTCGTGCCGGTTCCGCCCGCATCACGGTCGAGTATACCTGGAAGAAAGATATGGACGAGGCTTTTCTTGACTTGCAGAAAGCCATGAACCCTTTTGCCCAGAACAAGGATATCACCGAACTCAAGATCACGCAGCACGATCCGAACCAGTCGCCCGTCGTCCTGATCGGACTTTCGCACCGTAGCATTACCGATATGGCAGAGCTTCGGAAAGTGGCGGAGAGTTATATCCGTAATGAGTTGATCCGTCTGGAGGGGGTGGCGGATGTCACGCTGTCGGGTGATGAGGTCAGTACGCTGATGATTCGAACAGACCCTTATAAGCTGAATGCCTTTAAGTTGACGATAAATGATCTGTCTTCCAAGGTAGAGGCGAATAACCAAAACATATCCGGCGGTCGTGTCAGCGAGTTGGGGCTGCAATACTTGGTCAAGAGTTCGAGCCTATTTGCGACGGAGAGCGATTTTGAGAATCTGATTGTCGGTTACAAGCCGGTTACAGCCGAGACAAGCGGGACAGCAGCTTCAGGAACTTCCGGCGTGGCTGCATCATCGTCTGTGGACAAAGCCCCGATCTTCCTGCGCGAAGTCGCTACCGTCGGTTTCGAGAATGCCCGTCCGGAAAATATTGTCCGCATCAATGGTGAGCGTAGTATCGGATTGTCTGTTTATAAGGAGATGCGTTTCAATACGGTGAAGGTTGTTGATGACGTGATTCGCCGATTGGCGGTTATCGAGCAGGCATTGCCCGGTTATCGTTTCCAGGTGATCACGAACCAAGGAACTTTTATCAAGAATGCGATAGGAGAGGTGAAGAGCAGTGCCGTCTTAGGGATCATCCTCGCGGTGGTTATCCTGTTCGTCTTCCTTCGCCGCTTGGGGACGACGTTGATCGTCAGTCTAGCCATCCCGATTTCCATTGTCGCTACTTTCAACCTGATGTTCTTCAACCATCTTACGCTCAATATCATGACGCTCGGCGGGTTGGCGCTCGGAGCTGGCATGTTGGTGGATAATGCGATCGTGGTGATCGAAAGCATTTTCCGTAATCAGGAGAAAGGAATGACGATACGTGAAGCCGCCATAACGGGAACTTCCGAAGTGGGTGGTGCGGTCATTGCTTCGACGTTGACGACGATTGTCGTCTTTCTGCCGATTGTCTACCTGCATGGCGCTTCTGGAGAACTGTTTAAAGACCAGGCCTGGACGGTGACGTTCTCGCTGATATCATCGTTGTTCGTGGCGATATTGGTGATTCCGATGCTATATGACCGGATTACGGGACGACCTAACCCTTTCCTACGCTTGATGCGGAATCGCAAAGAAACTGATCGTGATAGTACCGATTCATCTGTGTTCCTATATCAGACTCAGAGACAGGGTATCTGGATTACCGGTTACAGTCCCTTGTTGCGAACCCTGCTCCGCCACCATTGGGGGGTGATCGGCTGCGCTTTGATGTTGTTGTTGCTGGCCGTAGCCTTGGTACCTTTTATCGGTACGGAGTTTATGCCGAGAACCGAGAGCAAGGCGTTCTCTGTCGTTATTAAGTTGCCGGAAGGGACTCCGTTGGAGCGTACCGTTTCGGCTGTCGAGAATTTGGAGGAGTTGATACACACTATCTCGCAGGATTCTCTGTGTACGATCTACAGCCATGTCGGATCGGGCAGCGGTTCGGAGAATGATATATTCGAAGGCGAGAATACAGCTGTCATGAAAGTGCTCCTTTCCTCCTCTTGCCCTGTTCCACCCGAAGAGGTGATGGCGCGGTTTGTCCAGACAACCGAAAACACCAAAGGGTTAGAAGTTACCCTGAAACAAGAAGAGAACTCCCTCAGTTCCCTTTTGGGAAGCGAAGGAACCCCTATCGTGGTCGAGGTGAAGGGAGAGGAGCTGGACGAGATTGGTGCTGTTACCGGCGAAGTAATGGAACGGATAACCGGTATTCCCGGAATTTATAATATCCGGTCGTCCGTCGAAGACGGGGCTCCGGAAGTAACAATCTCCGTCGACCGTACGGTTGCCGGCATCTATAATGTTAGCGTCTCGACCGTTATCGAGCAGTTGAAGCAGCTGCTCGGTGGTCTTGAATCCGGCAAGATGGAGTACCGGGGAGAGATGCGGGATATCCTGATCAAGGTTCCCGATATCACCTTGCATGACCTTGGTGCCTTGGTCGTACGGAACGGTGAGAAAGAATTCCGCTTACAGGAGATAGCTACAATCACCCATTCGCAAGCTCCGAAAGAAATCTTCCGTCGCGGGCAGAACCGCATCAGCAAGGTGACAGCAAACCTCGACGCAAACTATTCGCTTGACAAGGTGGCGGACGATATACGTCTTGCCGTGAAAGATATCGGCTTGCCTGCCAACTATTCGATTACCGTCACCGGTGAAGAAGAGAAGCGGCAGGAGTCCATGAACAGCTTGATGTTCGCTTTGGCCCTTTCGGTGATCCTGGTCTATATGGTGCTTGCTTCGCAGTTCGAGTCGCTGTTGCATCCCTTCACGATCTTGCTGACGATTCCGTTGGCGGTGGTAGGGGCGATCCTGCTGTTCTTCCTGACGGGGACGACGATCAACATGATGGGAGTGATCGGCATCGTGATGCTGGTAGGTATTGCGGTGAACAACTCGATTATCTTGGTCGACCGTATCAACCAGTTGAAACAATCCGGAATGGAGCTGACGGATGCCATCGTGGAATCCGGCCAGCAGCGTATCCGCCCGATCCTGATGACGACGCTCACGACGATTCTCGCCCTCCTGCCGATGACGTTCGGCTTCGGTGAAGGGGCTTCGCTCCGTTCGCCTATGGCGATTGCGGTGATCGGTGGGTTGGTGACTTCGACCGTCATGAGCCTGATGGTGATCCCGTGTGTATATTATGTATTTGAAAAAATGAAAAGATGAATTTTTTACTACATAGGAAGATTGCGATCTGTATGCTGTTCATCGCATTGACCGGTTTGGGCTATGTGTCGTACAAGCAATTGCCGGTCGAGCTGTTGCCTAATGCGGAGCTTCCGATGCTGTTCGTGCAGGTCACCTCGGCGCAGGATATGGACCCGTCGTATGTGGAGTCGGAGGTTGTGATCCCTCTCGAAGGAGCCATCGGAACCATAGGCGGAGTAGAGCAGATCGAATCCCAGATCGACAGCCGCCAGTCTTCCATCAAGATCGATTTCAAGCCGAACATCAACTTCAAGATAACTGCTCTGAAGTTGCAGGAAAAGATCAACGAGGCCGCCTCCTCGTTTCCCGAAGGTTTCACGGTACAGGTACAAAAAATCGATGTCTCGATGCTTACCGACGGCTTCATGTCGCTTCAGGTGCGCGGATCGGGCGGTACGGACCGGGTCCGTAACCTGGTGGAGAAAGAAATACGGCCCGATCTGGAAAACATAGACGGTATCGCTTCCGTCAATATCTATGGTGGGCGAGAGAAGGCTATTGAGGTGCAGCTCGATCCCGATGCCTGCAAAGCTCTCGACCTGACCCCTTCCGCTATCAGTAGCTTCCTGACACAGAATACGCAAGAGAAGGCATTCGTCGGCTATGCCAGCGAGCCGGACGGGAAATATTTTGTTCATGTCAACTCGCCTTATACCGAAGTCTCCGATCTGGAAAACATCGTCGTCGCTCCTGGTCCTGTGCTGCTGAAAGACATCGCCACCGTTTTCTTCGACATGAAGGAAGAGACAAGCTATAGTCGGGTCAACGGCAAAGATGCCATTTCCGTCTCCCTGCTTGCTGATTCACAGGCTAACCTGATCCAGCTCTCCCACCGTACGGTCGAAGTGATCGACCGCCTGAATGAGCAACTTGCCCCGCTCGACCTCTCGATCGTGGTAGAGAATAACCAGGCGGAAACGATGGAGGATAACATCGACCAGATCATCCACCTCGCGATCGTGGGCGGTCTGCTTGCCGTCATTATCCTCTGGCTTTTCCTGAAGAACATCCGGTTGGTGTTCTTTATCGCTTTGTCCATCCCGATCTCCGTCTATACGGCGTTCAATTTCTTCTACGGGGCAGGGATTACGATCAACAGCCTTACGCTGGTCGGTATGGCGCTGGCAATCGGTATGCTGCTGGACAACAGCGTGGTGGTCTTGGAGAACATCTATCGCCTCTCCGCAGCCGGAGACACGCCCGAACGTTCCGTGACGCAAGGTACGCGCGAGGTCTGGCGTTCCATCCTCGCTGCTACCCTGACAACAGTCACGGTCTTTCTGCCTTTTGTCTTTTCCGATAATTTCCTGATCAAGCTGATGGGTCACCATATCGGTGTCTCCATCAGCTCGACTCTCCTGATCTCTCTCGCTGTCGCTCTCCTTTTCATTCCGATGGCCACTTATACGGTATTGAGAGGAGCTAAAAGGACAGGTAGCTTCAAAGGTTTCCATAGATGGTTCGAGTCGGTACGCTCCCACGTCAAGAGTGGAGACAGGAGCACGGTCTTTTATGAAAAAGTGTCTGTCACGCAACGACCGGTACAGATCTATCTGGTGCTGTTGAAGACTTGTATGCGGAATCCCGGCGTGACGATCTTCGGGGCCGTCATCCTGCTGTTCCTTTGTCTGATCCTCTCTATCTCCTTGAATATCCAAGACCGGAAAGAGGTGGAGAACGACCGTTTCAGCATCTATGTGACGATGCCGACCGGCAGCACGCTGGAGAATGCTGATCAGGTTGTTCATGTCATCGAGGAACGCCTTGCCGAATTTCCGGAGAAACAAGACCTGATCAGCCGTATACGGGAAACGGATGCCGAGCTGACACTTGTCCTCAAAGAAGATTTCCGCCGGATAGGGAAGCGCAGCATCGCCGACATCAAATCCGACGTACAAACCCGCCTTCGGGCCATCAACGGTGCTGAAATATCCCTTTCCGAAGCCGGAGGCAGAGGGAGAAGCGGTTTCGGAGATATGATGGGCGGCATGGGCAGCTTCATGCGCCTTTTAGGTATAGGCGAGAACCGGGAGCGGATTGTGATCAAAGGTTCCGACTTCGACCTTATGCAGCGGGTGGCGGAGGATTTTCGCTATTACCTCGACGAACAGGAGTTCATCCGCACTACCCGTGTCTCCTACAATCGCAGGCAACCGGAGATCCGTCTCGGTTTCGACCCGATCCTGCTGACTTCCTATGATATCTCCCGCCAGAACATAGCCTCCGGCCTCACGTCGCTGAACCCGGAGATTTCGTCCGGAACCTCTTTCAAGGTAGGGGAGGACACCTATGATATCATCATCCGCAACCGGGCGAACCGGACGGAAGAAGAGGAAGAGACGGACAAAAAGCGGGACAGGACGGTAGACGACCTGCGTGAAGTACGCATACCAGGTGGTTCCGGCGGCCTGCACAGGCTGGAAGATATCGCCTCTGTCAACTATGGCCGCGGGCGTGCCCGTATCACCCGTGTGAATCAGGACAAGCAGATCGAGTTGTTCTATTCTTTCTCGCGCAGCGTCGAAGAGTCTAAAGACCTCCTGGAAGGTTACCGGTCTGATATCGACCGGCTGGTGTCGGACTATAACCTGCCTTCGGGCGTGGCGGTCGAAGTGTTTCATGAAGAAGACATACTTGCCGACTTCAAGTTCCTGTTGTTGGCGGCGTTTATTTTGATCTTTATGATATTGGCTTCGGTGTTCGAGTCTTTTGCGATGCCGTTCGTCCTGCTGTTCTCCATCCCGCTGGCGGCGATCGGTTCGCTGTTGGCGTTGTTGCTGACAGGCAACAGTCTGCTGAACAATGCGAATGTGATGATCGGGTTCCTGATCTTGTTGGGAGTGGTGGTGAACAATGGCATTATCCTGATCGACTATGCCAATATCCTCCGCCGGCGCGGTTACCGTCGCAACAGGGCGTTGATGACGGCAGGACTGTCGCGTATACGTCCGATCTTGATTACCTCCATCACGACGATCATAGCCATGTTGCCGATGGCGATGGGCAATTCGGAGTATGCTGGAGCGATCGGTGCGCCGTTTGCCATTACCGTGATCGGGGGACTTTCTTTCTCGGCATTGCTGACGCTGATCCTGATCCCGACCGTTTGTATGGGATTGGAAAATACCTTGCAATGGTACAGAGGACTGTCTTTGAAAGTGTGGGTACTGCACGGCTTGCTCTTTGTGGTGGGAGCGGGTTGTATCTATCTGTATGGCGGCAGTCTTTTGTGGCAATCCGTTTATGGAGTTTTGTTGCTGGCCGGCATTCCGGGGATGACCTATTTTATGCAAGCAAGCCTTCGCCGTGCCCGTTCGAAGGTGATCACTCCGGAGGCAGACATCCATATATCTGTCCGCAACTTGGTGAAGATATACGACTGGCCGGGACGTGTCAGCCGCCAGTGGAAAAGTGGCCTGCTGATCCGCCGGCGATTGGGGATCGACGGCAAATATCGTTCGTTGAAAGATTTCGTGAATGTGGGCTGGCAATTCGCCCTGCTGGGCTTCGGCGTCTGGTTCACCTGGTTCTTTATTGACAGCCGGTTGTGGATCTTTTTCCTTTCCTTCGCGGTCTATGCCGCAACGCTTTACCTGTGGCGCAAGGTACGTGAATACTTGTATGTCAGGTTTGCAGGAAACCGGACGGTGAAATACGTCAACCGGATCATCTTCTGGAGCCTTCCTCCGCTGATTCTCTTCGGCCTGTTCCTCAGGTTGGATAATCCGAACCTGGTGGGAACGGTCGGGGTGCTGTGGGTGTTCTGCATAGCTGTCTATGTAACTTCCGGCTATTTGTATGAGAAGGAAATCAATATCGAACGGGTAAAAGGGCGTTTCGCCGGGCTGCGCCGTTCGTGGTTCCGTTTGGTGAAAGGCATTCCGCTGATCGGGAAACGTCGCCGGCCGTTCAAGGCGCTCAGGGGTGTATCGTTCGAGATACGTACGGGCATGTTTGGTCTTTTGGGACCGAATGGGGCGGGCAAGTCCACTCTGATGCGTATCATCTGCGGTATCCTGGAGCAGAGCTATGGCAGTATCTGGATCAACGGACTGGACACGCGTGTCTACCGGGAGGAGTTGCAGAGCCTGATCGGTTTCTTGCCACAGGAGTTCGGAACGTACGAGAATATGTCGTCTTGGGAATTTCTCGACTACCAGGCGATTCTTAAGGGCCTCGTCGATTCCGATCTGCGGCGTGAGCGATTGGAGTATGTCCTCCGGGCCGTCCATATGTTCGACCGCAAGGACGAGAAGATCAGTTCTTTCTCCGGCGGTATGAAACAGCGTATCGGTATTGCTCTGATCTTACTGCATCTACCGCGTATCTTAGTGGTAGATGAACCTACTGCCGGACTTGATCCGCGCGAACGCATTCGTTTTCGAAACTTGTTGGTGGAGTTGAGCAAGGACCGCATTGTGATCTTCTCTACTCATATCATCGAAGACATATCCAGTTCGTGCAGCCAGGTGGTCGTGATCAACAAGGGCAGCCTGAAGTATTTCGGCGATCCGGTCGATATGGTCGGTCTGGCAGCCGGAAAGGTCTGGCAGTTCGATATAGATAAGACGGATTTTGAACAGGCATTGGATAAGTCCCGGATCGTCAATCATATCCAGAAAGATGACCGTATCCGGGTTCGTTATCTCTCGGCTACCTCTCCGTGTGACGGGGCGGTACAAGTAGAACCGAACCTGGAAGATGCTTATCTTTGCTTGTTGAAAGGACTTTGAAAATTTATGATTTATAATTTATGATTTATGCGTCGATGATAAATCATAAATCATAAATCTCAAATCATAAATCATTATGACACTGAAACAATTCATATCTCTCTTGCCCCGTTTGGTTACATATAACCTGAAGATCATCTTTGCCGGGAAATTTATCTGGTTCCTCCTGGCAGCATTTTTGTTCTTTGCTTATTTCATGTTCCAGATTGCCTGGAGCCGCTCGGAGGTCAATGAAGGGGTGGTCTATAACCTTCTGATGTTCCCCTGTGTCCTATTGGTGTTCTACCCTGCTGTTTTTGGTATCCAGAACGATGAAGACAGTCGGATACTGGAAATCCTTTTTGGTATTCCCGATTATAAATATAAAGTGTGGGGTGTCCGTCTGCTGATGATCTACGTGGCGATCTTCGTGATCCTGATCGTCTTTTCCTGGCTGGCTACGCTCTTGCTCTATCCCGTCAATCTCTTTGAGATGTCGGCGCAGCTGATGTTTCCGATCCTTTTTTTCGGGAATCTCGCTTTCATGTTTTCTACCATCACCCGTAGCGGTAACGGGACTGCCGTTTTGATGATTATCATTGGCATCGCTCTACTAATTTTTAGCAATACGCCTCTTATCGAACGGTCCTTTTGGAACATCCTCCTTAACCCTTTCTCTATCCCCCATAATTTTCTGCCAGTCATCTGGGAAGGCATCATCATCAAAAGTCGCATCTTTCTCCTGGTTGCCAGCATTGTCTGGATGCTGATCGGGCTTTTGAACTTGCAGAAGAGAGAGAAGTTTGTCTAATATGGAGTTATACTTCATCCGGCCATGGGCAAGCCTTCCCTGTCGCCTTGAAAGATGGTCGTTGGGCATCTACCTTGCGAAGGTGGTTACCGAGTTCTTTGGAGAGGCGTTTGACGATTTCGGGGTGGAGGGCACTCAGGTCGTTTTTCTCACCGATATCATCGGAGATGTTGAACAACTCTTTTTTGCCAGTGCCATAATAGTAAATCAGTTTCCAATCACCATTACGGACAGCGCAGTTGAAGTTGATACCCGGACCGTCGTTACCCCAGTTGTTTGGTATATTCCAGAAGAGGGAACGTCCTTTGGAAGGATCGCCCGTCCTGGTGAGCAGAGGGACAAAACTGATTCCGTCGATCGGTTGCACCGTCTCGTAGTTTTTCACTCCGGCCATTTCCAGAATAGTCGGGTAGAAATCTTCTATCAGCAGATATTTGTCGCAACGGGTATTCGGTTGAGCTACTCCCGGCCAACTGACAATCATCGGCTCGCGGATACCCCCTTCGCAAAGGGAGCCTTTGCCGCTATGCAGCGGGTAGTTTTGTGTGTACAACGGGCCGTCGCGCCATTCGGACGTAGAGGCAAGGCCACCATTATCGCTCATGAAGATGATGATCGTATTGTCTGTTTCCCCGTTCTTTTCCAACCAGTCCATCAGATCGCCTAGGCTTTTGTCCATCCCCTCGATTAGGGTGGCGTAGGCCGCCTCATGATCCGTCATCCCTTTCTTCTTGTATTTTTCGTAGAAGCGTATGTCTTTGTTTAGCGGGATATGGATGGCATAGTGTGACATGTAGAGATAGAACGGCTGGTTGTACTTCTTTGCCTTGTCCAATGCCTTGATCGCCTCCAGTGTCAGCGCTTCGGTAGCGAAAGTCTCCGTGCCCCAATACTTTTCGAGGCCGGGAATGGACATTAGTGAAGTCGGTTTGCCGTCTTTCGTATGGCCGTAATTCTCTTCTCCTAAATAGCTAGCCAGACCACCGGCGGCATGACCGGCAATATTGACCTCGAATCCCCAGTGGTGCGGATCTTCCCCTGGAGTGTCGATCGCACCGAAATGGGCCTTTCCGCAATGGATCGTATGGTAGCCGCTATTCTTCAGGAGTTGAACGAAAGAGGTTCCGACGAAGGTATTGTTGGTTCCCGGAACCTGGCTGACACCGTTATAGTTCCAGTCCGGTATGTCGATCAGGCTATCTTTGCGGTCGGTCGTTTTGTCCTTCTGGAGCGTCCAGTTGGTGACACGGTGACGGGCGGCATTCGTCCCCGTGATCAGGCTGCAACGAGACGGAGAGCTGATACTGCTGGCATACGCCTGGGTGAACATGACTCCCTGACGGGCAAGGCGTTCCATGTTGGGTGTCTCGTACACTTCGTTATAATGTGTCTTTTCTGTCCAGAAGGGCAGGGAGGTGTCTTCCCATCCCATATCGTCAACCATAAAAAGGATGATGTTCGGCCGTCTGGCTGGCTGGTCGGTCGCCTGTATATTTCCCACCTGGAAAGCAGGAAGGACAGCTAAAGGCAGCAAGATTCGTTTGTTCATCTTTTTTGTGTTTTTCAGTTTATATTCCTGTGAAAGTCACGAATATGACAAAGGTACACTTTACAGAAGAAATAGAAGAGGCTTTTTGGTAAATATTTATGTTTAAGGGGGATATTTAATCCTCTTGATAGACTTTCTGGTACTATACGTCCAGTATACCTATTCATACATCCTATTTCCTAATCCTATTGTTTCGGCATAATCGACTGTATGAAATCCCTAGTGGCTTTCAATCCGATTGGTGGGCGGTCGGTTATCGTTGTTTGTGGTTGGTTTTACGACATAGATCAGGCCAAGGCAGTTCCGGTCTAGGGCGATGGGACCAGTTGAGGCGAGTATCCTGATATCTTTCATTCACCGACCAATTCATATTTTCGGAAACTGAGGATGTCGTCATTGAATCGTGGATTCAGATAATGACTGTCGGAAATGTATAACCCTTCAGGGTGCACAAACATAATCTGCGGATTGTAAGTATTGTCTGGGAAAAGTGTTTCACCGAGAATACGGAAATCTTTGTCAAGAATAAGGATACTGAAATTCTTGCGGCCGAATTGAATAAGTTCCAGCGGGCGAATATCTTTATCCAAAGTTGAAGGTGGATAGGCGATCCGGTAGTACACTTCCCGGTAGGGATCGTAAAACAGGTTGCTGTACCAGGTGTTTTTACAAAAATCTTCAGGACTTGCAGTCAACTCGTCCGGCAATTGTACATGATCGAAATATTTACTCTTGGCTGGAACTTTCTGTATTGAATCGTGTCCGGGAGTGGCTATGTAAATGTTTTCGTCGTAATGGAAGGAGTAGATGAAATGCTCCCCGTCATAACACCGGCTGAAATGAGATTCCATACCGTATCGTTTCAGTTTGACTTCCGAACCTGGATAGTCGGGATAATCGAAAGTCAGTTTCTTTATTTCTTTTGTATTTATATCGATTGTGACAGAAACCGGATCATGCTCGATCCAGCGGTTCGGTTCTATGCAAGTATATAAAGTGTTCCCAAGTCGTACTGGCGTTTGAAAGGCGGTCCCCATAAATCTGGATGGTCCCAATTCCGGGAAGGATTGTTTGTCGAGAAGTTCACAGTCTTTGTTAATCATGTAAAGTGCGTTTTCATAAAGGCTGAAAACATAAATGCTGTCGAGATTCTGAATATAATAGCCGAATGTTCTTCCGATACCGTTACTTCCTTCTTGTGGAGGAGATATCTTGAATGCCGACTTTTGTCGTTTCAGATCATAGAAGTGGATAGTATTGTTTTGGTGGTTCTGGAAAGTGAAATACTCCTTCCCGTCTTTGTCTTTATAGATCGAATAGATGTTGAAATTATTTTTTGTATCCGTATCAATCGGAAAAGAAAGTACCTCATCTGTTTCTTCCAGATGACAAGCTCCGTCTTTTTTATTTGTTGAACAAGCGACGGATAGGGATAAAAAGAGACATAATAAATGATGTTTTTTCATATTTGTATTAGGATAAAGGGAGGAAGAGGGGGACATCCCCTCTTCCGTTTTTCTAATCTTTCTTTATCGGCGGATAGTCGATCGTATAATGCAATCCGCGACTTTCCTTACGCTCCATTGCCTGACGGGTGATCAGGTAGCCGACGTTGATCATGTTACGCAACTCGCACAACTCTTTGGATGCCTTGCAACGCTTGAAGAGGCTTTCTGTCTCTTCGTACAAGATGTCCAGACGGTTCCAGGCGCGGGTCAGACGTGTGTTGCTGCGGACGATACCGACGTATGCCTCCATGATTTGGTTCACTTCTTTCATGCTTTGGGTGATCAACACGCGTTCTTCAGTGGAGATCGTGCCCTCATCGTTCCATTCGGGGATGTCGGTGTTGAAGTCGTAGCGTTCGAGGACGCTCAAGATATGTTTGGCTGCCGCATCTGCATATACAACTGCTTCGATCAGCGAGTTGGAAGCCAGGCGGTTCCCACCGTGCAGACCGGTGCAGGAACATTCACCGATGGCATAGAGGCGACGGATGCTGGACTGTCCGTTCAGGTCAACACTGATACCGCCGCACAAATAATGGGCTGCCGGAGCTACCGGGATATAATCTTTCGTGATATCGATGCCGATGCTGAGGCATTTTTTATAGATATTGGGAAAATGTTTTTTTGTTTCTTCCGGGTCTTTATGGGTTACATCCAGGTAGACGTGATCTTCACCTCGGAGTTTCATCTCGTTATCGATCGCACGCGCCACGATGTCACGCGGAGCGAGAGACAGACGTTTGTCGTATTTCTGCATAAACTCTTTTCCGTCCAGCGTACGCAGGACACCGCCATACCCGCGCATGGCTTCGGTGATCAAAAAGCAAGGACGATCTCCCGGATGGAAGAGGGCGGTCGGGTGGAACTGGATGAACTCCATGTTTTTGACAGCTCCTTTGGCACGATACACCATTGCGATACCGTCGCCTGTAGCAATCAGCGGATTGGTCGTATTGCGGTAGACAGCTTCGCAACCGCCTGTTGCCATAACCGTCACTTTGGACAGGAACGTGTCTACTTTGCCGGTGTCTTCATTCAGCACATAAGCACCGTAGCATTTGATGCCCGGTGTATGACGGGTGACGATGATGCCCAAATGATGTTGCGTGATGATCTCTACCGCAAAGTGATGGTTGAATATCGTGATGTTGGGATGTTTCTTGATCGCTTCGATAAGGCTTAGTTGGATCTCGGCGCCGGTGTTGTCCTTGTGATGCAAAATACGGAATTCGGAATGCCCTCCTTCGCGGTGAAGGTCGAACTCACCGTCCTCCTTCTTGTCGAAGTTCACGCCCCAGTTGATGAGTTCTTTGATCTGGTCTGGTGCGCCCCGTACGACCATCTCCACTGCTTCCCGGTCGTTGATCCAGTCGCCGGCAATCATTGTATCTTCAATATGCTTGTCGAAATTATCTACCAGCAGGTTTGTTACCGAAGCAATGCCCCCTTGAGCGAAATAGGTGTTCGCTTCTTCCAGCTCTGTCTTGCAGATGATGGCTACTTTTCCTTTATCGGCTACCTTCAAAGCGAGGCTCATGCCGGCGATACCGGAACCGATCACTAAGAAATCGAATTGTTGTACCATAGTTTATATCCTTTGTGGCTGACAAAGTTAGGAATTAACTTATTTGGTTGTACCTTATACGGCCTGCTTTCATGCAAAATAGTCCGTATTACTGATTCTTTGGATATTTTAAACTTCTCGTCGTAAACATCTCAGAATAGAATCCTGTTCTATTGGGGCATTGGATATCCTGCTAATTATTAACACTTAAACGTTTTAAAATATGAAATCTAAAGTTGTATTGAGCGCCCTGGCTTTGCTTTTTGCAGCCGGTGCGATGGCTCAGGATTGTACGTTCTTTTTCCCGCAGACCAAAGGTACGCAGCTTGTAAAAAAAGGCTATGATGCAAAAGGAAACCTGCAAAGTGTGATGACCTACACGGTGGATGAGGTAGAGAATATCCCTTCCGGTCTGGAAGTGGAAGCCGATTATGTGTTCAAGAATAGTGCAGGGACGGTTTACGACAAGGGTGACTTGGAAGCATTCTGCCGAGATGGTGAGTTCTTTATCGAGATGAAGGAAACTTTGTCAAATCCGTCTTTCGTGTCGACCATCCAATCTGATCTGGCCGCTACCGAAGCCGTCATTAACTATCCGAGCGTATCGAACGCTCCATCCAATAATGGCGACGATGTGTATTTCGATGATGCAACCATTCAGATCTACTCGAAGAAGAATCGGAAAGATCGCAAAAACGTGTCTATCTACGACCGCGAATATGTGACGACCGAACAGGTAGTAACTCCCGCCGGCACGTTTGATTGCACGAAAGTAAAATATAAAATCAAATCCCGTTCCCCGAAGGAAACGATCGAGGGTTACGGATATGAATGGTATGCTCCGAATGTGGGTGTTGTAAAGAATGAACAGTATAACAACAACAATCAGTTGCAATACTATACTGTTCTCGAAGTTGTAAAGTAATGAAAGGTATATTCCTTTCTGGAATTGTTTGACCGGTTTAAGTGGATGCGCTGTTACTGAGAAGTTACAGCGCATTTTCTTTTCCCTGAATCGTCAAAAGAAATAAAATGACTATCTTTCGGCAAAATTCAGAATATGGACAGAGTGTTTAAATCAAAAGTCGGTTGGTGGTACCATTTGGTACTGTTGGTAATGGTGGCAAGCACTGTTTTTGCATTTGTGGGAGGCAAGTCTCCCGTAACAATGGTCATGCTGCTGTTATTTACATTGGAATGCATTCACATGTTGTTGTCGACCTGGTATAAAATAACGGCGGATGGCCATTTGATAGCCCATTGCAGTATCTTTCCGGAGAAAAAGATTCCTATCTCGGAGATTAGTGCCGTCGAAGTGACAGTGATGCCTGTTTCGAGCTATGCTCTGTCGCTGGATCGTCTGATCATCTACAAAGGTGATACGCAGTGGCTATTGGTCTCGCCGGTCAACAAGCAGGACTTCGTCAAACTGTTGAAGAAGCATAATCCCGATATCCGGATAAATGATCCGGTTATTTAACACCTAAAAATAGATTACCATGAAAGCACGGATTCGGAAAAACCAGAAAGATTGGCATATATACATCTTCTGGATCTTATTAGGAGCGTTTGCATTATTAATTGTTGTGGATGCTTTCAGCGAAGACAAATTTGATCGACTGCCCTTGATCCTTTGTTTCCTGCCGTTAACCATACTTCAATTGCGTCCGTATCAAATTACGGATAAGGACATGTTGCACGGAAACGGACAAATCGACGTGAAGCTGATCTCCCGGCTCGAATGCAGCGGAAACAAAGTTGTCGTCTATTACTCCCGCATGGAAGGAGGTATAGAGAGACGTTCCTCTTTTTATCCGGCTGATAAGGAAGAATTTATTTCGATATTACAGCGAATTAATCCCAATATAAAACTTAATTAAATCTGAGAGCATGAAATACGATGTTGCCATAATTGGAGGTGGTCCTGCCGGTTATACGGCTGCAGAAAAGGCAGCTGCGGGTGGTTTGTCCACCGTGCTTTTTGAAAAGAACGCACTGGGCGGTGTGTGTCTGAACGAAGGATGCGTGCCGACAAAGACATTGCTTTACTCCGCGAAAGTGTATGATACGATCAAACATGCCCCCAAATATGCGGTAAGCGCAGAGAACCCAGTTTTCGATTTCCCGAAGATCATCGCCCGAAAAAATAAAGTCGTAAAGAAACTGACAGCTGGCATCCGCATGAAGATGAAAGAGAACGGTGTGGAAGTGGTGAGCGGTGAAGCCGAAATCAAAGGCCGGACAGCCGACGGAACGATTTCTATCGCCTCTGGCGAGGTTGTTTATGAAGCAGCCAATCTACTCGTTTGCACTGGTTCGGAAACCGTCATACCCCCCATTCCCGGATTGTCGGAGACTGAGTACTGGACAAGTCGTGAAGCGTTGCAGTCCAAAGAGCTGCCGGCTTCACTGGTGATCATCGGCGGCGGTGTGATCGGTATGGAGTTCGCTTCTTTCTTTAACAGCATGGGAACAGAAGTGCATGTGGTCGAGATGTTGGATAAGATTCTCGGTCCGATGGACTGGGAGCTGTCCGAGATGTTGCAGGCTGAATATGCCAAACGGGGTATCAAGTTCTATTTGGGGCATAAGGTGACTGCCGTAAACGGTGGCGATGTGACGGTCGAGAAAGATGGTGAGGCCTTCGTTATCCGAGGTGAAAAAGTATTGTTGAGCGTAGGCCGTCGCCCAGTGACCAAAGGTTTCGGCTTGGAAACATTAGCTCCCGAACCTTTCCGGAACGGCATTAAAGTGAATGAATTTATGCAGACCTCCGTCCCGAATGTGTATGCCTGTGGCGATATCACCGCTTTCTCCCTGTTGGCTCATACAGCTGTCAGCGAGGCAGAAGTAGCCGTCGACCATATTTTAGGTAAGAATCGCAGTATGAGCTATAAAGCCATTCCGGGCGTTGTCTATACAAATCCCGAAATCGCAGGCGTCGGCAAGACCGAAGAAGAGTTGCAGGTTGAAGGCACACCCTACACCGTCAAGAAGATACCGATGGCATTCTCAGGCCGTTTTGTTGCCGAAAACGAGCAAGGCAACGGCGTTTGCAAACTGATTTTGGCTGAAGACGAAACGATTGTTGGCGCCCATCTCTTGGGAAATCCGGCCTCCGAGCTGATCGTCATTGCCGGTATCGCCATCGAGAAAGGTATGAAGGCAGACGAGTTGAAAGCTATTGTCTTCCCGCATCCGACCGTAGGCGAGATCCTTAAAGAAGCACTCTGATATTTTATTCCTTATACAGCCCGATCCCGATCTATCTCGACAGACTGTCCGATGGGTCGGGATCTTTTTGTTGAAAGTCCAGCTTTAATCAACCTGAAGTGTTGGGTATCTCACCTTTTTCCATGGGATGAAAATTTATTTTCTCCGGGAAGAAACAAGAGTTTCATGCCTATGGAACAAAATTTTCCTCTCTATGAAACTGTCTTGAAGTGGGTGGCCGTCGATCCTTTCCCAGATAGGAGTTGGTTTCATTTTGCCGATGTTTCTTCGAAAATATCCTTATAAGATGCTGAAAATGCTACAGGTTACCAAAAAAATCATTTACTTTGCAACTTTGATAATGTGCCAATGTGCAAATGTGTCAATATGCCAATGAGAATTGGCAAGTTGGACGAGTTGTTTTTTTCCATTGGCACATTGGCACATTAATTAATTGGCAAATTATTATTATGGCACAAGAAGATGTATTTAAGAAATTAGTTTCGCACTGTAAAGAATACGGATTTGTATTCCCCTCTTCAGAGATTTATGACGGTTTAGGTGCAGTGTACGATTACGGACAGTATGGCGTAGAGCTGAAAAATAACATAAAGAAATACTGGTGGGACAGCATGACGCTGTTGCACGAAAATGTAGTCGGCATCGACTCTGCTATCTTTATGCATCCTACCATCTGGAAAGCATCCGGCCATGTCGATGCCTTCAATGATCCCCTGATCGATAACAAAGATTCCAAGAAACGATATCGTGCCGATGTGCTGATCGAAGATCACTTGGCAAAGATAGAGGAGAAGATGAATAAGGAAGTGGCCAAGGCTGCGAAGAAGTTTGGCGATGCTTTTGACGAAGCCCAGTTCCGTGCAACGAACGGACGTGTGCTTGAATACCAAGCTAAGTGGAACGAGATTCACGAACGCTACTCGAAAGACATGAACGATTCCAATTTCGAAGACCTGCGCCAGCTGATCTTGGACTGCGAAATCGTTTGTCCGATCTCCGGAACCCGTAATTGGACCGATGTCCGCCAGTTCAACTTGATGTTTTCTACGGAGATGGGATCAACCGCCGATGGTGCCATGAAAGTATATCTGCGACCAGAAACGGCACAAGGTATTTTCGTCAACTTCTTGAATGTACAGAAGACCGGCCGTATGAAAATACCTTTCGGTATTGCCCAGATCGGTAAGGCTTTCCGTAACGAGATCGTTGCCCGTCAGTTCATCTTCCGTATGCGCGAGTTTGAACAGATGGAAATGCAGTTCTTCGTTCGTCCGGGCGAAGAAATGGAATGGTTCAAGCAGTGGAAGGCTACTCGTTTGAAATGGCACCAGGCAATGGGATTGGGTAACGAAAAATATCGCTATCACGATCACGAAAAGCTGGCTCACTATGCAAATGCCGCTACTGATATCGAATTTGAAATGCCGTTCGGTTTCAAGGAAGTAGAAGGTATTCATAGCCGTACTAATTTCGACTTGAGCCAGCACGAAAAGTTCTCCGGCAAGAAAGTCCAATATTTCGATCCCGAACTGAACCAGAGCTATACTCCGTATGTGATCGAGACCTCTATCGGCGTAGACCGCGTATTCCTGAGTGTGATGGCTGGTTCTTACTGCGAAGAGACATTGGAAAATGGCGAAACACGTGTTGTTCTGAAGTTGCCCGCAGCGTTGGCACCTATCAAGCTTGCCGTATTGCCGTTGGTGAAGAAAGACGGTCTGCCTGAAAAGGCCGAGGAGATCATGAAGATGTTGCGCTTCGATTTCCGTTGCCAGTATGATGAAAAAGACTCTATCGGCAAGCGTTATCGTCGTCAGGATGCTATCGGAACCCCGTACTGTATTACAGTTGACCACGATACTTTGAAGGATAATTGTGTCACGATCCGTTTCCGCGATACGATGGAACAGGAACGTGTAAGCATTGACAAGCTGCATGACATTATCTCCGAGAAGGTAAGCATGAAGAATTTATTAAAAAAGATAATGGAGTAAACGCATGAAGAAATACCTGCATATCGCGTTGATGTTGTTGTGTGTCTTTGTTGTCTCTTCTTGTAAAGATGATGACGATGATACTGAAGCTGTTGAAAGAGAAGCTTATAAATTGGAACAGGACATTGCCTTTCAGGCAAAAGTGAATGAAACCGGTTTTGAAAAATGGAACTCAGAATCCGGTGATGGTTATGTTTTTGCCAAACTGATTAAGAAGGGGGATGGCAAGCAAGCCTATTTCAATAGTCGTGTTTCGGTCTACTATAAAGGTTCTTTGACAGACGGAACGGAGTTTGATGCCCGGTTGTTTGAAGACGGTACACCCTTCAAATGCGCGGTCTATTCTGCCTATGCCAATTATAATTCGCGGACTAATCCGGATGGATATGGTTCTGTTATTTCAGGTTGGACAGTCGCTTTGCAACACATGGTTGAAGGAGATAAATATGAGGTTTGGATTCCGCAGCAGTTAGCCTATGGCGCAAGCGATAACGGTGATATCCCAGCTTATTCGACTTTGATATTCGAAATCGAGTTGGTATCGGTGGATGAGCAGGCAGTTTCGGCAAGTTAAAAGTCGATTTATAAGAAATATAAAGGAGCAGTGTCTGAAGTGTACCCCAAAAGTTTTATGTCTAACTTTTTGGGGTACACTTCAGACACTGCTCCTTCTTTTAACTTTATTCTTTAGAAGCACTTTTCGTATAGAAGAGCTCATAAAGAGACTGTTCGCTATAAATAGTCCGATACCTTCCGTTTTGTAGTTATCAAATATCAAGCCTCCTATCCATACAAATAGGATCAGGATCGTTACGCGGATCAAATTAATACTTAACTTTTTAGTGGAAGCTGCGATGTTTAGTAAAGTGTAAAATAGATTACTTAATTTAGTCGTTATGTCTTTGCTGTTTTATATGTTTGTTTTATAGGGCAAAGATAGGTCTATGGTGATTTGCAGTAAATTGCAATTCTGTCGGATAGCTTATCAATTTTCCTCAATCTGGTTTTATAGGCAAAAGAAACCTTTATAAACAATTAAAGGCTGTCTCACGACAACCCCTAACCAAACTTTGTTAACCTTAAATCTAATACTATTATGAAAAAACCACGAT
>DXRF01000080.1:0-8448 GCA_019411205.1 Parabacteroides sp.
CACCTACATTGATATCCACTCCCGGACGATAGCTGCGTACCAGCTGTTCACGTTCACGCTTGCCGCCGTTCTGGTCCGTCAACTTCACGAACTGTTTGTATTCGATCTTAGAGT
The DNA here is from genome assembly GCA_019411205.1 of Parabacteroides sp. Taxonomy (GTDB): domain Bacteria; phylum Bacteroidota; class Bacteroidia; order Bacteroidales; family Tannerellaceae; genus Parabacteroides. Next base: position 115 of record DXRF01000080.1, read on the forward strand.
TCAGCATATCCTGAATCCCTGCTTTGATCTCGACAGCCTTGCCGATCTTCTTCGAAAAAGTCAAGTCCAGGGAATTACGAGGCATCTCGTATATGTCGGGAATATCTTCATTCTGGTCCTGCATTGGGACACCGACCGACTCGATGCGCTTCCCGATACGGTTGTAAAGTAGAGAGGCGGAAATTCCCTTGTCATCGTGCTGATAAAACAGACCGGCATTCACCAGATAAGGAGATTGCCCCGCCAATGGCCGGTCACGTTCAGGCGCTCCTTCCTCAAAGCGGACACGGCTATGGATATAGGCGGCATTACAAACCAGGCTCAACCCTCTTAATCCGATAAAGTCAAGGCTTTTCTTCATATCCAACTCAATGCCGAACGTCTCGGCATTCTTCGCATTGTGATAGGTATATTGCAAACCGGAACCCGCCTCGTTATAGGTTTCCTCGATCGGATCCTTGAACCGTTTGTAGAATGCACCGACTGTTATCATCTCGCCAGATGCCGGATAGAATTCATAACGTACCTCCAGATTGTCCGCATAAGCATTCTTCAATTCGGTATTACCGACAATATTCGCATCCCGCTCGAAATTAAAATATACATACGGTACAATTTCACGGAACTCCGGCCGGTTAACCGAACGGCCATAAGCTGCACGCACAAGGTGTTTCGCAGACAGGTTGTAAGAGATATTGACGGAAGGGAAAAAATCGCTCGTCCGGTTATCCAAGTGAACAGGAGTCGTACCGTCTGAACTGTAACCATCCATTTTAAGGTTATAATACTCCATACGGACACCGATATTGGCATTCAGCGCCTCCCCGTAGTTCAACTTGGCAGAGACATAAGCAGCTCCCAAGATATTTTCGGAAGTGTAGGAGTCACTGTTCGTCGTTGTCTCACGCATCCATATCCGGTCTGCCGAAATATTCTCATCACAGAACAACCCCGTATAATCCCAGTCGGCATACCGGTCATACCCTTTACCTAACAGATTGTAACCGAAACGGCGAGCATCGAACGTACGACTCTTATATTCTCCATAGACACCACCATCAAGTACAGGGGCGAACTTGTCGGAGACAGTGAACTTATGTTCATAATTGGCGGCGAGCGAAACACCGTGATCCTTCAAGTCCTGGTAATAGCGCATCGGATCGGAGACGTAATAATTCGGTAAATCCGTCTTCGTCTCGTCGAGGATGGAATTGACGATCTTACGGTCCGGTTCCCGATAGGCAGCAAAAGCATAGCCGGCAGTCCAGTCTACTTTGTTGATATTCTCCTGCAACGTATGCGTGCCACCAAGTTGCCCTGAATAGGTCGTACGTCCGGTATAAAGGGATTCCCACTTGCGGATCGCCTTGTCAGAATAATAGTTCATCCCTTCCCTCTGCGTCAGAGCGGAAACACCACGCTGGCTGAAAAAGTTACGAAACTCGTATTTATGATCGCCTTTCATAAACGACCAGTTGAACAAGGCTCCTAACTTGGAGGTATTCCTATAGCGGACATCGTTGTACTCAAAGCGCGGACGTGAGAGATCGTTCGCCACATCATAGGCAATATAGTTGTTATTCACCGTCTCCGAATAATCGTAGCCGGTACTCCAGTTCACATTCGCGATATTCCCGATCTTCCAGTCGCCTGCATCGAAGGAGCGATGTGAGGTGAGCGAAATCTTTTGGTCCGGGATAGCCGTGAACCTGTTGATTCCCCACCTCTGGTTGATCCGCCGTGTAAAGGCAGCTGCTTCCTCTGTCGAATAATCCCCTAAATGAGAAGGGAAAGAAGAAGGCAGACTCCGCACCCCGGCCCCAAATCCGAGGTAGTCTTTCCAACTCCCGTCCGTCAGCTGGAAACTCCGGAAAGTAGCATTCGTATTAAATCCCATCTGGTAAGATACGTTGAAGGTATTCCCGTCCGGTATATTCTTGGTCATCACTTGCACGAAACCACCGGAGAAATCGGCCGGCAGCTCGGCAGACGGACTTTTATAGACCATCATATTGTCGATCAACGAAGAAGGAAGCACATCGAACGAGAATGCCCGGCTGTCCGTCTCGCTCGAAGGAGTAGTCGTCTTGTTCAGCCAGACATTATTGTATCGTTGCGCCAGCCCCCGGACCACCACAAAACGGTCATCCACGATCGTAAGCCCCGGAATACGGCGCAACACCTCAGCGGCATCGCTGTCTTGTGTCTTGCCGATCTGTTGGGCTGAAATACCGCTTACGACCGGCAGGCTTTTCCGTACCGTATTGATAATGGCGGTTTCCGTTCCCAACTTTCGTTGTGCCACGACCACCACGTTCTGAAGTTGCAGGTCGGCATCGGACAGTTCGATTTTCAGTACCGACTCCTGATGTGCTTTCACCACGACATCCCGAATGGTTTCCGATTTATAAGAGACATAAGAAGCGACAATCGTATATTTGCCCGGTTTGACATTCTCTATACGAAAGTTTCCCTCCACGTCGGCAATGGCCCCCACCGTAGTCCCTTCGATCACGACCGAAGCACCGATCAGCGCATCTTTGAATTTGGCATCCGACACCGTTCCGCAAATAACGCCTGTCTGCGCCCAGGCAGACAACGAAAGAAAACTCCCCAACAACAAAAGAAAGAACCTTTTCACATTTCCTGTTTCACACTTGTTTCCCATTCCTTACTACTTGTTACATTTATTTGCCGGCAAAAGTAGAAGGGACATATTGCAGGAAGATGTAAACAGAATTACATTGAGTCTACGATTATTACAATCCGTTTACAACAAAAAGAAAGCAACCATTTGACAAAGCTACCATCCCATAGCAGATTTAAGGTAAAAAGGGTTGTCGAGAAACTATTTATAGTATCTTTGAAAACAATTAAATAAACAATATGCGATGAACCAGGTCATGCGCAAACTCCCGAACGGAATACCGCAAGATGGCTATGTGAATAACAAAACAATCACAACGACTGCAGAATGGACATACATATCTTATATATCATCGCTTATGCCACCAGCATCACTTCATGTCTGGGCAGTTGCGCCATCCTGCTGTTCCTCAACCACGGAAACATCGAGACAAACCCTGTCTATTTGAAGGCACGACGCATCCTCGCACTTGCCACCTTCCTCGTAGCTGTCGGTCATATCGTCTCGCTTACCGCACGAAAATGGCAACCCGTCGTGTTGGACATCGCCTCGTTTCCCGTCATCCTGATCGCCTCCTCGCAAGCCCTACTGTTCACTTTCGCGTTGATCCTGCTGTTCAACGGGCAATATGTCACCCGGCGGCGAATCCTACTATACGCCGCTCCTTCCCTTCTCTTCACCCTGGGGTATGTCGGAGCCTCCTTGATCTGGAAGGACCACCCCGTCTACGCATATCCGGAATGGGAATCATTGGTTACAAATCCGCCCTTCCTGATCCGCTCGCTCTATCTGCTGGCCTACCTCATCCAGTTAGGTATTTATACGAAGCTGTTCCTGCACGAACGGCATACCTACCTCTCCCTCTTGGGAGAAGTAAAACCCGAAGACAGGTGGCTCAAGCTCGGCCAGGTGACAAACGCGTTCTTCCTCGCAACCGGTATCAGCCTTTACGCACTGAGCCTCGCCTTGAATCCATATTTGCCACACGAAATCTTCGTAACCTTCCTGTTCGCTGTCTTCTATTTCGTATTCGGGATCTTCTATGCGAATTTCAGCTCCACCTACCAGGATGCCCGGGCTCGCATCCGTAAGCAAAACGCTCCCTTTCCCCCTCCCGCCGAAGCAGATATGGATGAACTGATCTGCTATCTGCAACCGGATGACGATAACAACCGTCTCTTCAAAGACATAGAAACCTACTTCCAGAAAGAGCAACCCTATCTGGATCCGAACTTCAAGATATCCGACCTGCCCAGAGCAATCGGTGCAAACCCACACAAGCTGTCGACCGCCGTTGGCCGTGCCACAGGGCTGACAGTCCAGGATTATGTACTTCGCATCCGTATCCGCCATTCCGCAGACCTCCTGTTACTGCCCGAAAATGCCGACCGCAAGATCGAAGACATCGCCTTCTCATCCGGTTTCCAGTCTACAAGTACCTATAACCGAAATTTCATGAAACTAATGAAAACAACCCCTTCTCTGTTCCGAAGCCGCCTCTGACAGGAATACCCCTGCTTCCTGAGAGAAACACCACTATCCGTCCGGCAAAAGAACTCGCCCTGTATTCCTTTCGCGGATTTCAACCATAACTTTGCGGATTTTGGGCATCCTTTCCACCCATTTCCTCACACCTTTGCCACCAAACGGTTAACGCCCGGCTTACCTCCGGGTACTAATACATTACAATCGTGGCCAACGAAGAAAAAACACTTCAAATAATTATATGCATATGAAAAAAGATTTATACCTGAAAAAGACAATACGGCAAGCATTTGCCGTATTGGTCAGCATCATGATGCTGACACCGGTACAGAGAGGATGGGCACAAAACCCACAATCCGGTCATAATCCGGGATCACGAAGTTCAGCCACAACGCCAAACGACCTGCAAACCACGACCACCTTACGATCGTTTTCTGTACAGGCAGCAAACATCCCCAATGTCATGCTGACGAAAGGAAGTACAACCCCGCTGACAAAAACAGGCGATACGGGAATCAGCATATCCCCCGACAGTCTTGTGAAAATCCATAATCCGGCAGAAGGCACGACATCCGATCCCGTCGGATGGAACACAGCTTTCAACCAGATACAACCCGGAGAAGAAATCCACTTGTACCAGAATGTCACACTGACAAACACCGTGCACGTACTGCCTGCCGAAGACTGCACGATAGACGGTAACGGACACGAACTTCATTACACTCAAAACGGGGCAGAGAAAACACTCGTGCTCGATGCCGACATCACTTTCAAGAATATCAAACTGTTCGACGGGCTGATTGCCTGGGGCCACAAAGTGGTATTCGAAAGCAACATAACCCTATCCGGCAACTACAGTGTCTGGGGCGGAGAGTATCGTAACGAAGGACACACGATCGACGGACGGGAAGACTATGTTATTGAAAACACGCACATAACCATCAAAAGCGGAGTGTTTAGTAATATATACGGGGGAAGTTCCGACGGAGAGATCACCGGCTCAACGTATGTGAAGATAGAAGGTGGGATATTCAACGATATCTATGGTGGCAACAGTCATGCGGAAGCCAAAGCCATACCCGAAAATACGGAAGTCGTCATCAGTGGCGGGATAGTCAACGGGAATGTTTTCGGGGCCAGCTTACGCGGTTCGGTACAAGGAACTGCCAACCTGTCGATTTCGGGTAATGCCGTATTCAACGGACACGTACTCGGTGGCAGTGCCGCAGAAGAGGCTACTGTCAAGGACATAAACGTCAATATATCCGGTGGAGCATTCTATCTTGGTTCCAACAATTGGGTTTTCGGAGGCAGTAACCTCGCTCCGGTAACCGGAACCATCACGATGCTTATTTCGGGAGGCTCTTTCAATGGTTTTCTGGCATGCGGTGGCAACGAAGCCATAGCAACCGCCCAAAACACATCACTTACCATCACCCGAGGGACATTCCATAAATGGGTATATGGCGGAGGCAGTAACGGCCCGGTGACAGAAACAGCCAAAACGGATATATCCGGCGGGACATTCGCCGGAAGCATATGCGGTGGAGGATTAAATGCTACCGCTACGTGCGGAAATACGGACATAACCTTATCCAACGTCTCATTAGGTAATAACACTTGGGTGTACGGCGGTGGCGAAGAAGGGGGTGTCACCGGTTTAGCCAAGGTAACCGTCAAAAGCGGAACCATCAATAATGCCGTATATGGAGGAGCCGGAGGATGGAATACGGGTGCCGCTTGCGGGAACACGGAAGTAGTCGTCGAAGGCGGGACAATCGGTTGGGTATACGGTGGCGGTAATTTGGGCAAAGTTACGGAGACAGCCAAAGTAAACATATCGGGCGGAAGCGTGAAAAACAGTGTCTTCGGAGGTAGCGATGCCGAAGGGGCAACAGTAGGTAATACTTCGGTAAACATTACCGGAGGGACACAGAACTTCATCTATGGAGGCGGCTGGAACGGAAATGTCACCGGAACTGCCACAACGAACGTCTCCGGCGAAAACACGGTAGTCAAGGGCCTTATCTTCGGAAGTACGGAAGGGAACGGCACGGTAGGCAACACGGATGTGACGGTTAACACATCCGTGAATAATCCCATCTGGGAAGTACATGGAGCCGGAATGAACAATAATAATACAGTGCACGGAAAAGTAACGGGAGACGCCAATATCACTATCCTGAATGGCATCACTCAAAACCTGTTTGGCTGTGCATCGGCAGTCGAGGGAAAGATCAACATAAACGTGAAAGGCGGGGAGATTAGAAGAATAAGTGGCATCGATAATTCTTTATCCCCCAACTCTCCTACTCCCACCTACGACGGAACAGTTCAAATCATCGTAGAAGGAGGAAATGCTTCCATCGGCGAGATAATCAGCCATAACTTCATCACACATCTTACCTACAGAAACTGCGGGACAGCCGATGCCCCTTACCTGATTTCCGAATTGTGGTCCATCAATAAAGTCACCTTGGATAATTCCTTTATCAAAGAAGAGGATTCTAAAACAGCTTTCCGTATCGACATGGGAGATAAAGAAACAATGGAAATAGAAGGAAACGGACTCACCGGGGACTTCCATATAATCAATCTGAGCGGGATAATAGCCAGCAATCAGACTATTATCCGTGCTCCAGAGCTGTCGGGAACATACAGTTTCATACACAAAACAGACAATAAGACGCTCTACAAAGCCGGTCCGACCTACCGCTATCCTGGCAACAACACGCTCCGTATGGTAAACATCCAAACACCGGATGCAACCATCGGAACTCTGACCGTCAAATGGGATGAAACAGTATTGGAAAACGGCGACCAGGTACCTGACGGGACAATATTGACGGTTACGGCTATCCCCACAGGCGAAAACAAATTGGTTGTCAAGGATAACAAAGTTCCGGTTACGGATGGTACACTCACTGTCACAACAGATGTGAACCTCACAGTCTCAATTGACGGAGGTCTCGACCTCACAAGCCAGACTACCGACATAACCATCAGCAAAACAGGCGACCAATGGCAATACCTCGCATTAGACTTGAAAAGCACAAGCATGGCTGATTTCAATGGGATTATAACCGGGACATTGCCCGACAACAGGACCCTCCTGATCGATGGATCTGCCAAAGGCGAACTGACCTTCTATCACATCATAGTAGATGCAGGCAGTACCGGTACGGCGATCACGGTAGCCTCGGGAGCTGATATCGATATAAAAGGTTCGTTGGAAGCAAAAACATCTGACAGCACAGCTCCTGCCATTGCCAACAACAGCAGGATCACGACCACCACCGGTAGCCACATTACGGCGATCAACTCCGGCAATAGCGACAAAGGCATCAGTGTCTCCGACGGAGCGACACTGCTCCTTGTTGCCGGTTCGACCCTCACAGCGTCAGGGATCGACAATGCCATCGGAGGCACAGTCATTGCCCGGAAAGGTTCGACCGTCGGCAATAGTACGAGCGAAAACAGCAGACTGTTAAAGACTTACATCGTTGCGATCACAGACCCGGGCAACGGTAACACCCTCGCCGTAAAAGCGGGTGACATCAATGTTGCATCCGAAGACAAAGCTACACAGAACACCTCATTGACGCTTACCGCCACACCTGCCACCAACTACTTGTTGGAGAAGATAATCGTAACACCCCAAGACGGCGCCGAAATGGATATCGCCAACAACACCAGCTATACAATGGGAAGATCAGAAATCAACATCGAAGCCTTCTTCAAGTATGACCCGCCATACATCCCGCCGGTAACCACCTACCATACCGTCACCCTCCCCTCTGTGGAAGGTGCGACATGCAGCAAGAAGGCAGGAGATCATACGGTCGAAGAAGGCTACAGTTTTACCTTCACCATCACCCTGGATGAAGACTACAGCGAATCTGTTCCCATCGTCACCACCGACCGTAGCGAAACGATCACTCCGGATGTATCCGGAAAATACAAGATCGGCAACGTGGCAGAAGACATCGTCGTCTCCATCTCCGGCATCGTGAAGAACCTTCCGACAGGTATCGATGGTGTCGAAACGGGCACCAAGATATGGGTTGCCAACGGCATGCTCTTCATCCGTACCTCTTCCCCGCAGCAAGTCCAGGTGGTAAACCTCACCGGCAGTACCGTCATCTACCGTAAAATCCCGGCAGGCGACACACGGCTCGAAGGGCTGCCGGCAGGCGTCTACA
>DXRF01000080.1:8458-11128 GCA_019411205.1 Parabacteroides sp.
ATCCGCCTCTCCGAGAAAACAGTGCAGAAGATAGTCCTATAACCTCTTTATTAGAAACGAACCGGGACGACCGAAAACCGTCCTTACCTGAAAATCCCCTTCTCCAACTTGATAGCAGAGAGGGGGATTTTTTATTATAGCCATTTATACGGACTATTCAAATTGTAAAATATTTTTTTACATTTGTGGTCTTAAAACAGTTGCTCATAGAGCACAAATAATCTCATAGTATGAAGAACATTAAAATCTATCCGAAAGACTGGCTGCAGTTGCACCCCTATAAGCAGTCAGATCCGACAGATCTCTATTATACCAATATCGCAAACCGCATTTACGATATGCTGGAAGAAACACATCTTGCCTATTCTTTCGAGAAGGAAGAGGTCAAACAGATCAGTATACGCATGGCAGCCTATTTCGAGGATGTGATTTCCGGCCTGAATATATGGCGCTCGTTCATCACAGAGCACAAAGCCTTGTATGGTAAATTCCTGCCGTTTTACACACCGGACGACCATTATTATGATGACGAGGTCAACTACGAAGACATCCGGTTCTTGCTCTGGCATTACACACAGCAGTATCACGGATTTCGCAAAGGGACATTCGTCAGCCCCGACAATGCGGCGAACGGCGACACAGCCAGCCTGATCTACCGGATGTTTTGCGATGAATGGACAACTGCACCGGAGAACGAACGGCTGCAACAGCTCTTTGCTCCGGAGACCCGCTATGAGGATAAAGAGAAATACTTGAATCTGCTCCACTGGTTCCATTACCAATGTTACCTGTTTACCGATTCACAACAGGAATTGACGGATACAGTCAAGGAATATTGGAAACAGGCAGAAAATAAGGACGACCAGTTCATCATGGTCATCCACGACTCACTGGCACATATTTCCAAAAGTGCATTCCTGGCCTACACCTCCCCCAAATGGCTTTCGTTGATCCTTCCGGCAGACCATCCGGATCACAGCCTGTTCGTTGAAGAAGGTGAAAAATCACAGGCGTTCAAAGAGCCGGTATCCGAAGAGAGCGAGAAAAAGCTGGCCGAGCATTTCGAAAAATTCACGGCAGCGGCAGAAGGGAAAGCACTCCTTTATTTCCAGAACAAACAGGAATTCCTGGATTTCCTGACAAAGATCGGTATCGAGACGGAAGGAGTGACAGGCGACACCGCCCCCCGGAAATTTGCCGTTTATGCCACTCCTACAGAAGGTCTGCAAGTCCTGACTGCCGGCGTTGAGTATATCAAAGACGAAAACAATCCTTTCTACGACCAGACAAAAGCCAAAGACCAAGCTTTGTCCTTCTTCATGATCCGGCAATGCAGCCCGTATCTGTTGAGAATATTGGAAGAAAAAGGCATGTTAGCCGATGCACAAGCGAAAAGCCTGGTCGGCGAGGAACGCAGCAAGGCGATCGTTCACGAGAACTGGGAATTCCTGATGCGGTATTTCCTCCGAGAATATTGATATTGTTACTTTTGGCTTGATCTTTTGGTTACTTTTGGATCAAGCCAAAAGTAACAATATCAGTATTGATCCGCCGGATACCGAATCCCCAACTGCCTGCGCACCTCATCGATGATTTCCAACGTGATCAGGGAGTGCTCGTGGCTGTTGATCACGGATTGCCGCTTGCCCGACAGAACCAGGTCGATAAACTCCGCCACCTCATAATAATATTCATCCTTATCCGTCACCGCACTTATATCCTGCGGTTCGGCAGAGGGGCCTTTACCAGAAGCGGCAGCCAGGCGGGGAGTATATTTCACCTCTCCGATTATATTGATCCGGTCGAGCGTTATGTTTCCCTCTTCCCCCTGTATCTCTGTGGGCAGGGATGAATTGGCTATCTTGGAATAGAGAACGGTCGCATTCATCCCCTCGTATTCGAAATTGACGGCTCCCTGTCCGTCTGCACCGGACGAAAGGACGATACCGGAAGCATCGATCTTTTTCGGACGTCCGAACAAAACGACCATCGGATAAACGGTATAAATCCCGATATCCATCATTGCCCCGTTCGACAGCTCCGGCTTGAACGCATTCAACACGATCCCTTCCTTAAACTTATCATAACGGGAAGAATACTGGCAATAGCAGGAGAAATAACGCCGTATCGCCCCCAAGCGTCCCAAGTGTTCCCGCACAGACCGGAAATTCGGGGTAAGAGTCGGTTTCATCGCCTCCATCAGCGTCACGTCATATTCTGCCGAGGCAGCGATCATCTCCCTCACCTCCCGCGCATTCGAAGCGAAAGGTTTCTCACAGAGCACATGCTTCCCCTGCTTCATGCACAAGATACTCTGCTCTGCATGAAGGAAATTAGGCGATGCGATATACACGGCATCGATCAACGGGCTTTTTGCCATCTCTTCCAGAGAGGTAAAAGTATAAGGTATCTGATGTTTGGCGGCAAAGGCATCCGCCGTTTCCTGCTTACGGGAATAAACAGCAACCAGTTCAAAACGGTCATCCTGCCGTGCCCCGGCAATCACCCAGTCGGTTATGAAATTGGTTCCGACCACTCCAAAACGTACTTTTCCGGTATGTTTTTCCATATATTCCATTTCTTGTCAGCGTAATATTAATGTATCTCCCTCCATTGAAAGTTCGGGAACCTTGTCCGTAATACTCAAAGTCAGGCAATAGGGAACAGCAT
>DXRF01000081.1 GCA_019411205.1 Parabacteroides sp.
GCAGCGTCAGATGTGTATAAGAGACAGTAATTTAGTAAAATGAAAGAGTTGAATGAAAAAACTGCCGGCAAAATGCTGTATCCCGAACGGGTCATCCAGTTCGGAGAAGGCAATTTCCTCCGAGCATTCGTGGATTGGATTATCCAGAAAATGAATGAGAAAGTGAATTTTAACAGCAGTGTAGTGGTGGTCCAGCCCATCGACCGGGGAATGGTCGACATGTTGAACGCACAGGATTGCTTGTATCATGTCAATCTCCAAGGATTGGATAAAGGTGAAAAGGTCGACAGCCTTACCCGAATCGATGTGATAAGCCGTGCATTGAATCCTTATGCAGATTTTTCCGCCTTTATGAAACTGGCAGAACAACCGGAGATACGTTTCGTCATTTCAAACACGACGGAAGCAGGAATAGCCTTCGATCCGGCCTGCAAGTTGGAAGATGCGCCTGCCTCTTCCTATCCGGGCAAGTTGACACAATTGCTTTATCACCGCTACAAGACATTTAACGGAGACAAAGACAAAGGTTTGATCATCTTCCCGTGCGAGTTGATCTTCCTGAACGGGCATAAACTGAAAGAAACCATTTACCAGTACATTGATTTATGGCAATTAGGAGAAGATTTCAAAACCTGGTTTACGGAAAGCTGCGGGGTATATGCGACGCTGGTCGACCGTATTGTGCCGGGATTTCCACGTAAAGAGATCGATTCGATAAAAGAGAAATTGCAATATAACGACAATTTGGTCGTACAGGCAGAGATATTCCATTTATGGGTAATCGAAGCGCCCGAATCAGTCGCCAAAGAATTCCCGGCAGACAAAGCAGGTCTGAATGTGCTGTTTGTTCCGAGCGAAGAGCCTTACCACCAGCGCAAGGTGACCCTTTTGAACGGCCCCCATACGGTTTTAGCACCTGTTTCCTGGCTTTCCGGTGTGAATATCGTGCGGGATGCCTGCCAACACGAGGTGCTGGGAAAATATATCCACAAGGTGATGTTCGGGGAATTGCTGGAAACGTTGAACCTGCCGAAAGAAGAGTTGGTGCAGTTCGGCAACGACGTCATGGAACGTTTTAACAACCCGTTTGTCGACCATTCGGTCGTCTCCATCATGTTGAACTCATTCCCCAAATATGAAACACGCGACCTGCCAGGCTTGAAAGTCTATCTGGAACGAAAAGGCGAGTTGCCCAAAGGACTGGTGTTAGGCCTGGCTGCCATTATTACCTATTATAAGGGATATGTCCGTGCCGATGGAACAAAATCCGAACCGAACGATTCCGCCGAAATCCTTCAACTGTTGCAGGACCTTTGGGCTACCGGTTCGACCAAACAGGTCGCCGAAGGTGTACTGGCGGCAACTTCCATTTGGGGCGAGGACCTGAACCATATTCCGGGACTGACCGATATGGTAAAAGGTTTCCTGGACGCCATTGAAGAAAAAGGAATGCTTGATGTCGTTAAAGAAATTTGCTGATGCGGACTTACATACAAATAAACCCGGCAGACAACGTCGTGGTCGCCGTAAAGGATTTACAGGCCGGTGTATCTTTGGAGATCAACGGCAGAACGACCGTTGTCCGGCAGGATATCCCTGCAGGGCATAAAGTGGCCTTACAGGACTTCAAAGCGGGAGACTTTATCATTAAATATGGTGCTCCCATCGGACATGCCCGCGAGGCGATCACTGCCGGAAGCTGGGTGAACGAAAAGAATATCAAGACCAACCTGGAAGGGCTACGGGAATACGAATTCAATCCGCAGCCTATTCCGGAACAACCTTCCGGAAAGCCACTTTCCTTTAAAGGATATCGCCGCAAGAATGGAGAAGTGGGAATCCGAAACGAGATATGGGTGATTCCGACTGTCGGTTGCGTCAACGGCATCACGCATCGGTTGGCAGACCGGTTACGGCAAGAGACACAAGGCACCGGAATCGATGCGATCGTTGCATTCCCTCATAATTACGGCTGTTCCCAACTAGGAGACGACCATGAGAATACCCGGAAGATTTTACGGAATATGGTTCTGCATCCGAATGCCGGTGCAGTTCTCGTTGTCGGGTTAGGCTGTGAGAACAACCAAATCAGTGCTTTCCGGGAAATGCTTGGCGATTACGATACCGGACGCATCCGTTTTATGGAAACGCAGAAAGTGGACGATGAACTGGAAACAGGAATGGAACTGTTGCAGGAACTCTATGCGATCGCTTCACAGGATAAACGGACGGACATTCCTTTAAGTGAGTTGCGTGTAGGATTGAAATGCGGAGGATCGGATGGATTTTCCGGCATTACGGCCAATCCGTTGTTGGGTGTCTTTTCCGACTTTCTGGTAGCACAGGGAGGGACGACTGTCCTGACGGAAGTCCCGGAGATGTTCGGCGCCGAGACGATCCTGATGAACCGGAGCGAATCGAAGGCTGTCTTTGAAAAGACTGTTCATCTGATTAACGACTTCAAATCCTATTTCATAGAGAACAAACAGCCGATTTACGAAAACCCTTCTCCGGGTAATAAGGCGGGAGGTATTTCCACCCTGGAAGAGAAATCACTGGGCTGTACGCAAAAAGCCGGTACTTCGGCCGTACGGGATGTAATGCTTTATGGTGAACAGCTAAAGACAAAGGGGCTGAATTTGTTGAGTGCCCCCGGAAACGACCTCGTGGCCAGTACGGCCCTTGCGTCATCCGGTTGTCATCTGGTTTTGTTTACGACCGGAAGAGGAACTCCGTTCGGAACGTTTGTCCCGACAGTCAAAGTTTCGACCAACAGTGATCTAAATGCCCGCAAGCCAAACTGGATTGACTTCAATGCCGGCTCCCTCTTGGAAGGCAAAAGCATGAAGGAACTTTGTGAATGTTTCATCCGGTTTATCATCGGTATCGCAAGTGGCAACCCGACCAACAATGAAAAGAACGGCTACAAGGAAATCGCAATCTTCAAATCCGGTGTGACACTGTAATACTTGCCGGGGGATTCCCCCCGGCAATATTAAATCTTCTTCTCAATAACCGCCTGTACCACATTCAGCACATAGTCGCCTAACTTTTCGGCTTCGCCAATGATATCCATGTAATAAACACCATCCTGATACTGGTATTTCTTGTTGTTGATATTTTCCACATTATGGATCTTCAACTGGTTGCGGTAATTGTTTATTTCATTTTCGATATTGTAAGACGGGTTGACATCGTCACGTGTAAGCTCCGATTTCTTCAGTATCTCGATCATACGATTCAAAGCCTTCTCCGTAAGCGCCAGCATCTGGTCTACATTATGGTTCTGCTCGTCTGTGAATACTGATTTAAACTCGTTGCGGCGCTTGATACTTCGCGCCATATTATTGCAGGAGTCCGCTATACTTTCGATCTCCGATACGGCACGCAGCATGATACGGATCTCTTCCTTACCTTCCGAGCTCAAGCGGCCTTCAGCCACGCAAGTCAAATAATTGGCGATCTCGATCTCCATCCGGTCGCTGATACTTTCGTATTTCTCGACCCGGCTATATGTTTTCAGGAAAGCATCCTCGTTTTTCTCATAGAACAAGGCTTTCACCATACCCAGCATACGGCCCGTACGCTCGGCAAACAGCGTGATCTCCTTATGCGCCTGCAAGATCGAAAGTTCGGCAGTCGACAGCATACCACCCGTAATATAACGTAAACGATATTCCTCGTCCTCGTCTTTCTTTCCTTTGATGAAGAAGCAAACCGTCTTCTCTATCAATCCGACAAACCAGATCATAACAAATGTATTACTGATATTGAATGCCGTATGGAAAGCTGCCAACTTAAAGGAAACCGCTACCGACGGGTCAGAAATACGCATCACGTTCGTGACGAACCAGGAAACTGCATTGGTGAACGGATAGAACAGAATCAATACCCAGATCACACCGAATATATTAAAAGCCAAGTGTGCCAAAGCCGCCCGTCTGGCTTGCGTATTACCGGTCAAAGCCGCCAGGTTGGCCGTAATCGTTGTTCCTATATTTTCACCCAATACGAGTGCCACACCCAATTGATAGTCGATCCATCCATTGGCACA
This sequence comes from Parabacteroides sp., assembly GCA_019411205.1. Taxonomy (GTDB): domain Bacteria; phylum Bacteroidota; class Bacteroidia; order Bacteroidales; family Tannerellaceae; genus Parabacteroides. The sequence goes on from DXRF01000081.1 coordinate 4,055, forward strand.
CATAATCAACGTAATAGCCATCGTCGCAGCAGAAGCCTGCACGATCATGGTCAGGATAGCCCCGATAAACAGGAACAGGATAATGGAGAAAAAGCCCATATCGGCATAATTCTGCACGAAGGCAAGCATCTCAGGATTGGCACCAAGATCCGGTGCATTGGCTTTCAGTGCCTGAAGTCCCATAAAAAGGAAAGAGAAACCGAAAATGAACTCTCCGACCGATTTACGTGAACTTTTCCCGGAAAACAAGAGTGGAATACCGAATGCGAGTAGAGGAAGGGCAAAAGCCGCAATGTCGACTTTGAACCCGAGAGCCGAAATCAACCAGGCGGTAACGGTCGTACCGATATTGGCTCCCATTATGACCCCGATGGATTGGGTAAGAGTGAGCAGACCGGCGTTTACGAAACTGACCACCATGACTGTAGTGGCGGATGATGATTGAATCAGGGCCGTAATCAAAACCCCGGTAAGAACTCCGGTAACCCTGTTGGTCGTCATGGCCGTCAGAATCCTGCGCAAACTGTCCCCCGCAAACTTCTGCAGACCTTCGCTCATGATCTTCATACCGTACAAGAACAAACCCAAGGAACCTATAAGGCGTAGAAAATCAAAAAATGAATAGTCCATTTAAAATACGTTTAAGTGGATGTATATCCGATTAATATTCCTAACTTTAGGGGACAAAAATATAAATAATAACTGAGATACCATGTCTGAAACTATTACAATTTATTGCAAAAATAACAATACTTACAAAGAGGTTCCTATCGGTTCTTCGCTGTTGGACATCTATTCACTGGTTGGCGCCCCCCTCCGGTTACGCCCGATGAATGCGCAGGTAAATAATAAAACAGAAGGGCTTACCTTCCGTTGCTGGCATCCGAAAGATGTTGAATATGTCGACTATACACAACTTTCGGGAATGCGAACATATGTTCGTTCCCTCTGTCATATTTTCTCGAAAGCAGTGAACGATGTGCTCCCTTCGGCTACTCTGAATTTGGAGCATCCTATCTCGAAAGGCTATTATTGCGTTATCCACAACGGCAAAAAGATAGACGAGGAGACGATCGGCAAGATCAAGAAACGGATGCGTGAAATCATCGACGCAGACCTTCCTTTCCATTTGAAGACGGTCCGCACGATCGATGCAGCAGTCTTGTTCCGCGAAAGGGGTATGAATGACAAAGCCCGTCTAATCGAAAGCGCCGGTATGCCTTATACATCTTATTACGAACTGGACGGCTACATCAATTATTTCTACGGCTGCCTGACTCCCTCCACCGGCTACATCCAGGATTTCGACCTGGTTCCCTATTTCGACGGGGTGTTGCTGCGCGTGCCCCAAAGGACGAATCCGACGGAGCTGGAACCGGTCATTCGCCAAGATAAAATGTTCCAGGTTTATAAGGAACATCTGACTCTGCAACGCACGGTCGGATTGGATAACGTCGGCGACCTGAACCGGGTGATCGAAAAAGGTCTGGCGTCCGAGGTTATCATGGTTTCCGAAGCCATGCAGGAAAAACAGGTAGCCAAAATCGCCGAAGAGATTGCCGCCCGCTACGATGACGGTATCCGTATCGTACTGATTTCCGGACCATCTTCTTCAGGAAAAACAACTTTCTGCAAACGGTTGGAAATTCAGTTGATTACCAACCTGATCCATCCGGTCGGGCTTTCGCTGGACGATTACTTCCTGAACCGTGAAGATACACCGAAGGACGAATCCGGAGAATATGATTTCGAATCGCTGTATGCGCTCGACCTGCCTTATTTCAACAGTGAATTGCAGAAGCTCCTTTCGGGTGAAGAGATCGAAGTGCCGAGCTTTAATTTCGAAACAGGACGCCGTGTTTTCAAAGGGAAGAAACTGAAGATGCAGAAAAATTCCGTCCTGGTGATAGAAGGTATCCACGCCTTGAACCCCGAACTGACCTCCATGATCGAAGACCGCTATAAATACCGGATCTATGTATCCGTGCTGACTTCTATCTCATTGGACAATCATAACTGGATTCCGACAACCGACAACCGGCTCTTACGCCGTATCATCCGCGATTACCGTTTCCGCGGATATTCCGCACGCGATACGATCGCACGCTGGCCCAGCGTACGCCGGGGTGAGGACAAATGGATATTCCCGTATCAGGAGAATGCGGATGCGATGTTCAACAGCGCCATGTTGTATGAGCTGGCCGCCCTGCGCAAAGAAGCCGAACCGATCTTGAGCGAAGTGCGCGAATGCGATCCGGAGAATGCTGAAGCATACCGCCTGCTCCGTTTCCTCCGTTACTTCAATTATATCCCCGATGTCGGGCTTCCGGGCACATCCCTTTTGCGTGAGTTCCTCGGAGGCGGCAGTTTCCGGTATTGATCTGCAGCAACGGAACGTTTTCGTATGAAGGAATAAGAGTTCCATGCCTATGAAAATATTGTTTCACATCCATGAAAATTTATTTCCTTTTATGGGAAAATAAATTTTCACCGGATGGTAACAGATGGTACGTCCGCATTCACCATGAATCTGAGTTACAACCAGGAAAACGCGGAAGACTATCCGTTGTAAGGGAGCGTAAACCAGAACCGTGCCCCTTCTCCCGGCCTCGAATCGACACCGATCGTCCCGTGAAGGGCTTCGACAATGGTTTTGCAGATTGTCAGACCTAAACCGGTTCCCTGCTTGAACGAGTTAATTTTGACGAATCGGTCGAAGATCGACTGCTGATGCTGGAGTGATATTCCGATACCCGTATCAATTACCTCAACCAGGACATAGTCTTCTACAATGCGGTAAGAGAAACTGATGCTTCCCTCCTCCGTAAATTTGGCCGCGTTCGAGATCAAATTCGAAATCACCTGCGTGACCCGCCTCGGATCGGTATGGATGAGAATGTCCGGCAGTGCATCGAAATCGCAGATCAAAGAGACCTTTTCAGGTATTTTCAACGCGTGTACCTGATACTGTTCATAAAAGATCTCCTTCAGGTTGGTGTCGGCAAGCGAATAATCCAGGATGCCCGATTCTATTTTGGAGAAATCCAGGATGTCGGTAATCAGACGAAGAAGCAAATCACTGTTCTTATTGATTATTTTGACAAACTCTTCTTTTTCCTCTTTATCGTCAGTCTCGGCAAGGATATTGGAAAACCCGATTATGGCGTTGAGCGGCGTCCGGATCTCATGGCTCATATTGGCGAGGAAAGCAGATTTCAACTTATCCGCCTCACGCACCTTTTGTATCTCCAATTCCGACTGCCGGGTTTCGTATTCCGCATGGTGCAGTTTCTCTTCCAACAGTTTTTCTTCGGTAATATTAGTAACGTGGCAGATCATTTTGTTCTGCCGTTTGCTCCCTTTCGTTTTATAAGCCTGCGCATTGATACGAATCCAGATCGTTTCGTTTTCGATGGCGGTACGACATTCGAAGCTGCAATGATCCTGCTTCCCTTCTATCACCTGAAAAAGCAGGTTGACATTATCGGCCGAACGGATAATCTGCTGTACACCTCTAATCGTCACATACTTATTATTCCTCAAATAATTGAAAAGCTTGTTATCCTCCGGTGTCTCGTTCAAGAGCGGATTGACAAACAATTCTTTCTTTTCGATATCGTATTCGGCAATAAGGGAATGGCCGGACAAGAGGACAGCTTTCAGGATCGCCAAATTGTTTTGCGTCTGCTCCTCTTTGGCCCGTTTTTCCGTTTCATCGGAAATGATCAGCAAATAACCGATATGTCCGAACTCCCGATCATTCAACCCGATTCCTTTCACCATCAGATATTTGGTTTCATCGAAAATACTGGAATGATAATAACGGGAATCCCGGATGCAATTAAAATCGTAGGCAAGCGGAAAACTGAATGCCTTCTTCTTCTTGATCTGATTAAGGATTTTCTCTGGAACAGCCGGATTCTTGAACAAGTTGACTCCCAGCAACTGTTCACGGGAACAACCGAAGATTTTAGTGTCGGCATCGTTCGTATCGATCAAATTACCCTCCGCATCGTATAGTTCCACCCCGATCGGCAGATTATTGAAAAACTGCTGAAACTTTGTACTCAACTTAGAGATACGTTTTCTCGACTCTTCCAGGTTGTAATTGGTTTGCCAGCGTTCAATTATGATGGAGAAAATGCCGGCAATGATGTGCATATCCTCCACTTCCGAAGCTGTCCATAAACGACTTACCCGGATCGAATCGAAACCGATGAAACCCTGTACCTTATTATGAAAGGTAAGCGGAATGATCAGCATGGACTTCAATTGCTGTTCAGTCAGCAGAGTTTTGTCGATGTCCGCTTCGGCGGGTAGACCGGCAATATCTCCCAATACGATATCGTGTCCGGCTCTGACAGTGTCAATAATCCAGGGAATTGTGTTGTATGTCAACTTATTCCGGTCATCTTTAGGGGCCTTTACCCACGAGCTCATCACTTCACATGTGAAATTAGCCGTTAACCCGTCTGCCTCAAAGATGGCAACATAGCCCCAATCTGCACTGAAATAGTCCAGTAACAAATTCATTGCTTTTTCGATAGGTTTGTTTTCTTCGTTGAAAAGAATCACCAGGACTTCAGAAATAATACGTTTGATTGTCGGCGTTTCCGAAGATATACAAACCTCGGCATTGTCCGGTTCATTATCTCTGGCTTCCAGTAATCGTATCAATTCTTCTCGGGTCAACCGATCGTATAGCGATGCTTTAAGAGTCATATCAGATTCTTTATCTGATTGCAAAAATAGCAAATAGTTTTGATTATTAATACTTTTCGGCAATAATAATAATTTAATCTATCCACCTTTAGAACTATTATATTTTGAATGTCGAGGTCATTCCGTGTAAAAAGTTATATTTGCATGTTCTAACATTGGACGGTCCGGTGATTGTCCTTTCATTATTGAATTTGATTATGTTGAAGCAACAGTTACAACAAAAGTTACAGCAAAAACTCTCTCCGCAGCAGATTCAGTTGATCCGGCTTCTGGAACTTCCCGCCATAGAGCTGGAAGAACGCGTGAAGCATGAATTGGAAGACAATCCCGCTTTGGAAGAAGGAAAGGAAATTGCGGATGACTTTGACCGTACTGACGAAGGTGGTGAGGAGTTGACATCTAACGAAATGGAGGGAGGAAACGAGACAGACACCGACCTTTCACTCGGCGACTATATGAGTGAGGACGACATACCCGATTACAAACTTCGTGAGTTGAACGAGCGGGCGGAAAAGAAAGAGGACGTGCCTTTCTCGGTCAGCGAGTCCTTGAACGAATACCTGCTTCAACAACTCGGACTGCGGGATTTGCCGGGGAAACAGGTGAAGATCGCTGAATATATCATCGGTAATATAGATGATGACGGCTATCTGCGCCGTGACCTATCCGCCATAGCCGATGACCTGGTGTTTCAGGCGGGACAGGACGTGACGGAAAAAGAAATAGAGGCCGTCCTTACTATCATACAGGACTTTGATCCTGCAGGGGTCGGTGCCCGTAATCTCCAGGAATGCCTTCTGCTCCAGTTGGCCCGCCGGGAAAAAACACCTGAGACGGAGTTGGCAACCCGGATGTTAACCGTTTTTTTCGAAGAGTTTACCCGTAAGCATTACGATAAAATCATAAAAGGGCTGGATATCGACGAGACCGCCCTGAAAAAGGCCATCCGCGAAATAACAACCCTCGATCCTAAGCCTTGTGCCAGTTGGGGCAGTTCTATGGAAACGGCTTTGAGTCAGATCATTCCCGATTTCGTTGTGGAGGCGGTCAATGGCGAACTGATCCTGAGCATGAATAACCGGGGAATTCCCGATATGCGCATCAACCGTGAATATGCGGAAATGTTTCAAGATTACGCAGGCAACAAAGCGAACCAGACAGCCCAGATGAAGGAAGCTGTTCTGTTTGTGAAGCAGAAACTCGATTCCGCCCAATGGTTCATCGATGCCATCAAGCAACGTCAGGAGACTTTGCAGCGCACGATGGAAACGATCATCCTCTTGCAACGCGATTTCTTCCTCACCGGTGATGAAGCGACTTTACGGCCTATGATCCTCAAAGATGTGGCGGAACGGGCCGGATACGACATCTCGACAATCTCACGTGTGAGCAACAGCAAATACGTACAGACAAATTTCGGTATCTATCCGCTCAAGTATTTCTTCTCCGAATCGATGCAAACCGACAGTGGCGAAGAAATCTCCACCCGCGAGGTGAAAAAGATCATGAAAGAGCATATCGACGGCGAAGACAAGCGCAAACCACTCACCGATGAAGAGTTGGCCTCCATCCTGAAAGAGAAAGGCTATATCATCGCCCGCCGTACGGTAGCCAAATACCGCGAGCAACTGGGTATTCCAGTTGCACGGCTCAGAAAAGAAATATAAAAATAAAGCGTTATGAGGTTATTTTCAAATATCATATCCGGTATGTTCCACCCGTTGCTGATGGTGACGTATGGAGTCGTGTTGGCTCTCACCTTCACGTATCTGGCAATCTATCCGACGGCAATGAAGCTACTACTCACTGGCGGAGCATTCCTGTCTACAGCGGTTATCCCCGGCGCATTCATCTTTATGATGGTAAAAAACGGAGCGGCAGTCGATATGGAACTGTCGGACAGACATGAACGCGTGGTTCCATATCTGATCTTTATCACATCGATCATGGTCTGCGCTTTCTATATGTATAAAATGATGTTGCCGTTTTGGTTCATCTCCTTGCTATTAGGTGCCTGTGTAGCATTAATCCTGGCACTGCTCATCAACTTCTTCTGGAAGATCAGCGCCCATGCGATCGGGATAGGCGGGTTGTTGGGCGGTATTATGGGGGTAGCGCGGATCCACTTGATAAATCCTTACTGGGCCTTTATCACCGTGATCATAATAGCGGGACTGGTGGGCACTTCCCGTATCTTTTTGAAAAGGCACACTCCCATGCAGGTATATGCCGGGTTTTGTCTCGGATTTATATGTACCTTTGTAGCCTCATTCTTGAGTTATATCTATTTATTCATCTAATAAAAACACTAAAATTATGAATTTTCCTG
>DXRF01000082.1 GCA_019411205.1 Parabacteroides sp.
CGCCCTTAGTCGAAAAGGTTTTTGACCAGTGTCGAAAGGGCTTTTGACCAAGGGCAAAAACGTATTCGACTAAGGGCAAAAGGTCTATGACCGGGCTGTTTGACAACAAAAACCATAGCTATTGCTGCTTAAACAGAACCATCCGGGACCGACTTGATCTCTGATGAAGGCAAACATAAGCGGTGAAGCCACTTCCACTGTCAAACCTGCATTTAACCGGTTCCGTTTTGTCTTAAAATACAGACTATTTCTTGAAATACAAACGTAACAATATCGTAACACCCCATTCAATCCCATGTAACCGCTTCGTAATATCTGTTTCGTTCCTTTGCAGGTAGAATAAAAAGGTAAACAAAGTGAGAAAGTTTTTCGAAAAGATTGTAGAAGGAGGATTACTCATCAGCGGCAGCGTCAGCAGTTTGACGATTTTGCTGATCGTGTTCTTTCTGTTCAAAGAGGCCGGCGGCCTTTTCAATACTCCGGCCACAGAAGAAGGTTATGTTCTTGCCGTAAATAAAAGCAACGATGTCGGAAAATTATCACCGGAGAAGATCATGGACATTTTCGACGGTAATATAACCAACTGGAAAGATATCAGCGGGATGGATCAGGATATCCTGATATTCCGTTTCTCCGATCTGACCAACTATTATACGGAGGAGGAACTGGGCGACGAATTTCAATATGTCCCGCAAAAGATCAGCGAACTGGTGGCGAAAGAACCCGGTATCATCGCTTTCTTCCCCAAACAGTATTTACTGGAAAACGGTTTCCAGGGAAAGGTACTGCCGGAAGAGAAGATCACATTAGGGGAGTTCTTCGGAGGGACGAAATGGTATCCGACCTCGACACCGGCCCCTATATTCGGATTGATTCCTTTGTTGTTGGGTACATTGCTGGTCAGTATCGGCGCAATCGTACTTTCACTTCCTTTCGGAATTGCGGTTGCCATCTACATGGCGGAAATAGCGAACAAGCGAACACGCGACCTCTTGAAACCGATCATCGAACTGCTCGCAGGCATTCCGTCTGTCGTCTATGGTTTCTTCGGTCTGGTGGTGATCGTGCCGCTCATCCAGAAGACATTCGACCTGCCAGTCGGCGAAACGGCTTTTGCCGGCAGCGTGGTCTTGGCGATCATGGCGCTCCCTACGATCATCACCGTTGCGGAAGATGCCATGCGGACAACGCCCCGTGCCATGAAAGAGGCAAGCCTCGCCCTGGGTGCGACCCAATGGCAGACGATCTACAAAGTAATCATCCCGTACTCCATTTCCGGTATTACATCCGCAGTCGTACTGGGCATCGGACGTGCGATAGGCGAGACGATGGCTGTCCTGATGGTAACCGGCAATGCGGCTGTCATCCCGACTTCCTTCTTTGAGCCGGTGCGGACCATTCCAGCGACGATCGCCGCCGAACTGGGAGAAGCTCCCGCCGGAGGCGCACACTACGAAGCATTGTTCCTGCTCGGCGCCGTCCTCTTCCTGATCACGTTGATATTGAGTATCTCCGTCGAGTATATTTCATCCAAAAGAAAAATCTGATTAGCATTATGGCACCTGTACAAAAGTTAGGAAATATAGATTTGAAGAAACGGACTTCGCAAAAGTTTGCCTTCGGCTTCTTCACCCTGTTGAGTTATCTGGTCGTAGCGATCTTGTTCGTGATCTTAGGGTTCATCATCATTAAAGGAGGCAGCGTGATCAGCTGGGACTTCCTGACGAAAGCGCCGGAAGAGGGAATGACGAAAGGAGGCATCTTCCCAGCGATCGTCGGAACCTTCTACCTAATTGCCGGAAGCAGCATCATCAGTTTCCCGATCGGGATCATGAGCGGCATCTACATGAACGAATATGCGACAAACGGCAAAGTGGTCCGTTTCATCCGTATCATGACAAACAACTTGAGCGGAGTCCCGTCGGTCGTATTCGGCTTGTTCGGTATGTCACTGTTCGTCAACACACTGGGTTGGGGCGACTCGATCATAGCCGGTTCGTTTACGCTGGCATTGATGTCACTTCCCCTGATTATCCGCACAACGGAAGAGGCCCTGAAAAGCATCGACGACTCATTTCGCCACGGCAGTTTGGCTTTGGGCGCAACGAAGTTACAGACCATCCGCCGTGTCGTGCTTCCGATGGCTTTCCCGAATATCATCACCGGCCTGATCTTGTCGGTCGGACGCGTATCGGGCGAAACAGCTCCGATCCTGTTCACCGTAGCGGCCTATTTCCTTCCCCAATTGCCGGGAAGCATCTTCGACCAGTGCATGGCACTGCCTTACCATTTGTATGTAATATCCACGAGCGGAACAGATATAGAAGCCTCCCGCGGCATGGCATACGGAACGGCCCTGGTGTTGATTGCCATCGTCTTGGTTGTCAACCTGCTGGCAAATCTATTGCGCAATTATTTCGCCAAGAAAGTAAAAATGAATTAATTGAAAATTATTTATGATAAAGATTGATGCTCAAAATGTAGATTTCCATTACGGTGACTTTCATGCGTTGAAAAACATTTCGATGCAGATAGAAGCCAATACCTCGGTTGCCTTTATCGGCCCGTCGGGTTGTGGCAAATCTACCTTCCTCCGTTTGTTCAACCGCATGAACGACCTGATCCCCGACACACGTCTGGAAGGAAAGATATTCATCGACGGGCGGGACATATACAACAAAGGGGAAAAAGTCGATACACTGCGTAAAAACGTCGGGATGGTGTTTCAGAAACCCAACCCGTTCCCGAAGACGATCTTCGAAAATGTGGCTTACGGCCTACGCGTAAACGGCATTAAGGATAACGGATACATCGAAGAAACCGTAGTCAAAAGCCTGAAGCAGGTCGTTCTCTGGGACGAGGTCAAGGACAAGCTGAAAGATTCGGCTTTCGCTCTTTCCGGCGGCCAGCAGCAACGCCTTTGTATCGCACGGGCATTGGCCATCTCACCATCCATCCTGCTGATGGACGAGCCCACTTCAGCCCTCGATCCGATCTCTACAGGCAAGATCGAGGATTTGATCCATGAACTGAAAAAGGAATATACGATCGTGATCGTCACACACAACATGCAGCAAGCTGCGCGTGTAAGCGACAAGACAGGATATTTTTATTTGGGCGAACTGGTCGAATATGGTGAAACGCGTAAGATCTTCACCAATCCGGAAAAAGAATCGACCCAGAATTATATTACAGGGAGATTCGGGTGAGAAGATTTATGATTTATGAATTATGATTTATCATCGACACATAAATCATAATTCATAATCCATAAATCATAAATTATAAATCATAAATCATAAATCAAAACATGAAGGTTATTGAACAAGAAATAGCGGCGTTAAAGAATACGATCAACGAGATGTGGGCACTCGTCCACCAACAGATATACAATGCCGGTGAAGCAATGCTGACCGGAGACAAGGAACTGGCCTATAAAGTGCTCAGCCGTGAACGCCGCGTGAATGCATTCGAGCTGAAGATCGACAGCGATTGCGAGGACATCATCGCCCTGTACGCACCGGTGGCTATCGACCTGCGTTTCGTACTTGCCATGTACAAGATCAATACGAATCTGGAACGCCTCGGAGACTTCGCCGAAAGCATCGCACGCTTTTCCGTCAACCTGCCGGAAGGGGAACCGATTGATCCGGAACTGGTAAAAATCGCCCGCGTAGAAGAAATGTTACACGAACTTCTCGGCATGATATCATTGGCCCAGGAAGCCTTCGAAAAGGAAAGCTCCGAGATAGCATCACGCATTTTCCTGAAAGACAACATCATCGACGAGATCAATCACGATTCAACGCCTCTGATCGCCCGCTATATCGAAGCACATCCGGGCAGTGCACTTGCCGGTCTTTACATGGCGGGTGTCATCCGCAAGATGGAACGCTTCGGCGACCATTGCACCAACATTGCAGAAGAACTGATCTTCTACCTGGATGCGAAGGTGATGAAGCACATCGGCAAAACGGAAGAAAAATAATATCTTTGCAGCCAGAATCAAACATAATCGTAATCGACAATGAAACGACTAACGGCATTCTGGCTGTCAGCCTGCTTTTTATGCACTGTTACCGTACAGGCGCAATCATTTATTCCCGAACGGGATTCCTCCGATACTTCCCTGTTTGAATATGCAACGAAGATTCCCAAGCGCAATAATGTATTCAACCTGGATCTGGAAATGCATGCTTCTTTCAATACTTTCTTCACCGAGCACAAGCTGGATGAAGCCGCTTTCCGTTTCAACCACATCAAGCTCGAAGCGACCGGCGAAGTAAACGACCGTCTTTTCTACTGGTACCGCCAGAACCTCAACCAGGGGAATGAAGGCATGGATCTGGAGAACCTGCCGGAATCAATCGAATATGCGATGATCGGCTATCGCCTCAACGATAAATTCACGATTACCTTAGGGAAGCAGGATGCAGCCTGGGGAGGATTTGAATATGACCTCGATCCGTATGCGATATATGAATACAGCGACATGAACGAATACATGGATTGCTATTTTACAGGGGTCACGTTTGGTTATCAGCCGACTCCTTCTCAAGAACTACGTTTGCAAGTAACAGACAACCGAATCGGGAGCATGGAAGACGCTTACGGCCTGCTTCCCGCCGGAATCGAAAAGCCACGTGCCCCGCTTTTCTACACGTTCAACTGGAACAGCAGTTATCTGGATGAGGTTCTGAACCTCCGCTATTCCGCCACAGCCGGAGAACAGGCCAAAGGGAAATGGATGTATATGGCATGGGCCGGACACAACGTTTGCACCGGTCCGTTCGATGGCTATTTCGATATGATGTACACACGCGGGGCACTCGATCCGTTAGGTATCCTGACCGAGTTGGTCCCTCCGTCCGCCGAGAATGAGGAAGAACCTGTCTGTTTGCGTAACGTCCAGTATCTTTCACTCGTAGCGGAGATGAATTACCGCTTTCATCCGAAATGGAATACTTTTGCCAAAGGAATGTACGAAACCGGGTCGGTCTATAAAGCGGGAGACGAAGAGGGAGAGCTCCCTGACGGGAAATACCGTACGGCATGGGGAGTACAGGCCGGCATCGAATTTTATCCGATGGAGGATGAAAACCTGCATATCTTCCTCACAGGAACAGCCCGCTCTTACAACCTGACGGAAAAAGCAAAAGCGCTGGGTGCTTCCATTGAAAACACACAGCGCTTGTCGGTAGGGTTTATATACAAGTTGCCGTTGTATTGATCAAAACATCAGTACCAACTGATCTCCTGCCTTCAATTCGACTTTCAACATGCCGTCAACAACCGGAAGAGATACGGCTTTTTGATTGATCTTGATGCTCATATTCGCCGAATCGGCGGGGAGCTTGATACGGAACGAACCGGGAACCAAGGCTTTCAAACCGGCTTCCGCCAACCGGCCTTCTTTCCATTTGGCAGACACTTCGCCGCCTCCACGGACTTTCAGCCCTTTGAAACTGCCGCTTCTCCAGGCGGAAGGCAGGGCGGGAAGCAGTTCGATTTCTCCCGTCTGACTCTGTACCAGCATTTCGGCAATACCGGCACAACCGCCAAAGTTACCGTCTATCTGGAAAGGAGGATGCGCACAAAACAGGTTCGGATATGTCCCGCCACCGTTCGTCATATTCGTCTTACGGTCCACACACGGACGGAGCAGGTCGACAAACAACTTATAGGCATGGTCGCCGTCATGCAGACGCGCCCAGAAATTCATCTTCCATCCCATCGACCATCCCGTGCTCTTATCGCCACGGGCAATCAGCGACTTACGGGCAGCCTCGGCAAGTTCAGGTGTACGCTCCATTGATATCTCATTGCCCGGATACAGGCCATAGAGATGGGACACATGGCGATGATGGGGTTCAACCTCCTCATAGGGTTCGAGCCATTCCATGATACGTCCGTCCTTGCCGATCGTAGTCGGCATCAGGCGGGCACGTTTGGCTGCCAGTTCGCTGGCGAAAGCAGAATCGAGTCCTAAGATGTCGGCAGCCTCGATCGTATTGGTAAACAGTTCGCGGACGATCTGGTTGTCCATCGTCGAACCGGCGCAGATATGTGCCGTCTTGCCGTTCGGCAACTTATAACCGTTTTCAGGCGAAGTGGTCGGAGCCGTCACCAGATATTTGTTGCGGGGGTCTTCCACCAACATATCCACAAAGAACAGGGAAGCTCCTTTCAAAACCGGATACACCTCTTTCAGATATTCTTTATCCAACGTATAAAGATAATGCATGTACAAATGTTCGCAAAGCCAGGCAGCGGAAGTATTGGTCGCTCCCCATGACGGATGTTCGCCCGGCGCAGTGAATTCCCAGACATTTCCCAAGATATGCGTCACCCATCCACGGGCGTTATAATAAGCCTTAGCAGTCCGTTCGCCACTGGCAACCTGTTGCTTCGTCCATTCCACGAGCGGAAGATGAAGTTCGGAAAGGTTCGCCACCTCCGCAGGCCAATGGTTCATCTGAAGATTGATATTCAGATGATAGTCTCCGTTCCAGGGTGTATTGATCGTATTGCACCAAAGCCCCTGTAGATTGGGAGGCAGCAAGCCTACACGCGTAGACGAGATCAGCAGATAACGGCCAAACTGGAAATATAGTGCAGCCAACGAAGGATCGTCCGGGTTTTCGTGGAAGCAGCCAAACGTTCGTCCATGGGCAAGTCTTCGCGGGAAGAATATCCCAAATCCAGATCCACACGTCCGAACAGGGAACGGTAAGCAGCAATATGCCCTTTCTTCAAAGAAGCGAAATCTTTCTTTTCGGCATTAGCCAGCAGGGAAGCAATCTTCCCTTCCAAATCCTTATCGAAGTAATCGGTTGCCATACTCACCAACAAGATCGCTTCGGAGGCATTCCGCACGGAAACAGTCGAATCACCCGGAGTCACATTTCCCCCTTTCGGCAGGATGACGCGGACACACGACGCATAGCGGAGACCTTTCATCTCAAGCGTATCGACACCGTCAGGCAACTGCCCCTGCATCAGAAGGTCATTGCCGTCAGCCGTCACCTTATAATGTTCGGGGCGGTTCATCCCAAACGAGAAGTTCAGCGCCCTATCTGCATCGGCAGTCAGATGGATTACCCCCAAATCATCGGCAAAAGAGGTAAAGACTTCGCGATTATACGTCACTTTTCCCCTTCTAAAAGAAGCTGTTGAAATCGCGTTGTCAAGATTCAATTCTCGCCTATATCCGAAGATCGAATCGGAAGTGCCTGGATAGTCGTAATTCAGGACGAGGTTTCCCAACAGTTGGTAACTGCCATACGGTACATTTGCCCCTTGCCCATGTCCGCTCCCTTGGCCTTTGCAGACGAAAGTATTATACATCAGTTCCTGTGCTTCGTCGTTACGTCCTTCGAACAGAAGTTTCCGGATTGTGCCCAACGAATGATATGCCTGCGGGTTATCCGTCTCCTGCTTACTGCCCGACCACATGGAGATTTCGTTCAAGACAATCTTTTCCGTATCGACACCTCCGTCCGGCATCAGCCCGAGGCGTCCGTTACCCAACGGGAACGATGCTTCCCAAATTCCGGCCGGAGCATCGAAATGATAAGACAGCGGTTTGCCCGTCTTTACTTCCGGCATGTTACATCCTGCAAATATCAGCAATACGAATGATAGATATTTTAGTTTCATAGTATTAAGATATTTAATAATTACATTTTTACCTGTTACTTTTGGAGCAAGTCAAAAGAACGTCAGAAGCTTTGCATATCGCAAAGTTTCTTATAATAGCCATCCAACGCTATCAGTTCTTCGTGCCGCCCGCGCTCCACAATCTCCCCTTCATGCATCACGCAAATCTCGTCCGCATTACGAATCGTCGAGAGCCGGTGTGCAATCACGATCGTCGTACGGTTACGCATCAGGTTCTCCAAAGCCTCCTGCACCAAGCGTTCAGACTCGGTATCGAGTGCCGAAGTCGCTTCGTCGAGAATCAGGATCGGCGGATTCTTAAGGATGGCACGTGCAATGCTGATACGTTGGCGCTGTCCGCCCGACAACTTGCCGCCGCGGTCACCGATATTGGTATTATATCCATCCTCGCTCGCCATGATAAAATCATGCGCATTGGCGATACGGGCCGCTTCCTGGACCTGTTCGAGCGTTGCCCCTTCCACTCCGAAAGAGATATTATTAAAAAACGTGTCGTTAAAAAGAATCGCCTCCTGATTGACATTCCCCATCAGGCTGCGCAGATCATACAAAGTCGCATCACGCACATCCGTACCGTCAATCGTTATGCTCCCTTTGTCCACATCATAGAAACGAGGCAGCAAGTCCACCAGTGTACTCTTTCCCGAACCCGACTGTCCGACCAGCGCGACCGTGCGTCCTTTCGGAATTGTTAGATCGATGCCTTTCAGCACCCATTCATGCTGGTATTTGAACCAGACATCCCGGTAGCAAATACTCTCTGTCAAGGCAATCGGTTTCGGAGTCTCTGGATCGTTAATATCGCTTTCCGCCTTTAGGATCTTATCCACACGATCCATAGAGGCAAGCCCCTTCTGAATGGCATAAGAGGCTTTGCTCAGATCCTTAGCCGGATTGATTATACTGTAAAAAATCACCAGGTAGTAGATGAAAGTAGAGGCGTCGATCGGACTGTTACTGCTCAGGATCAGCGTACCGCCATACCACAGTACGATCGCGATCGTAGCCGTCCCCAAAAACTCGCTCATCGGATGTGCCATCTGCTGGCGGCGATAAATGCGGTTTGTCAGCCGCCTAAACGTTTCGTTGCTCTTCTCAAAACGGTCCTGTATCTTCTTCTCCGCATTGAAAGCCTTGATCACACGCAAACCGCCCAGCGTCTCCTCTATCTGGCTCATCAGATAGCCCCATTGTTGCTGCCCCTCAAACGATTTCCGTTTCAATTTCTTTCCGACCGCTCCCATCACATATCCGGCGAAAGGCAGCAGGATGAAAACAAAAAGCGTCAGCTGCCAACTGATGGCGATCATCCCGACCAGGTAGATCAGAATCAGGATCGGGTTCTTGAAGAGCATATCGAGCGAACTCATGATCGAAGTCTCGATCTCGTTCACGTCTCCCGAAACACGGGCGATTATATCTCCCTTCCGCTCTTCCGAGAAAAAGCCCAGAGGGAGTTCCGTTATCTTGCGGTTGATCTGGTTGCGGATATCACGGACAACACCCGTACGGATCGGGATCATCGTGTAAAAGGCCATATACATCGTCCCGACCTTCAGGAAAGTAGACACGATCAGGAAAATGCCCAATATGATCAGCGTGAAAGAACCACCTTTGGTCTCGATCATGTCAGATACGAACCAGAAGAAGTTGTTTTTCAGCAATTCCGGAGTCGCTTTCCAAGCTTCGAACGAGAAAGGCGCAAACGTCCAATCCGTATAGGTATAGATTTCGTCACTGATTTTAAACAGGATATTCAGAATCGGGATAATTAATGCAAATGAGAACAGGTTCAAAATGGCAGACAGGACGTTAAATATCACATTCCACACCATAAATTTCTTATAGGGAGGCACAAAGCGCCTCAGTATACACAGAAAATCCTTCATGTTTGATCGATCGATTGAATTTGGGGCGCAAGTTACTCAATATCCAGCTGATTCCAGGCATTCTCGTTGTACTTTATTTCGTCCGTCCCTTTTCTTTAACTCGTCAGCCCTATTCTTTTAGTCCTTCTGCAGGCTTTCACAAGTTGTTCGCCGTCAAAAGGACTACTTATTGGTTATATCCCCAAAAACGAATATATTCCATAGAAGAAAATAATATATCCGAAAGAAAACGATAAAGAAGCAACTATAAAAAGTATATTTGCATCAATATAGTATAAACAAATGCTATAAGAACATGAAAAAGATCTCTACCTTCATCCTGAAAAGTGCCAATTGGCTATTAACTGGCATACTTGCACTGTTGGGGTTATCTTCATGCAACTCCGAACCGGGAGCCGAGATGTACGGCTCTCCCCATGCCAACTTTACAATTAAAGGTAAAGTCGTAAACCAAGAAAACATGCCGATTCCGGATATTGAAATAAAATGTCTGGTAGAACATCATGGCGATAACAGAAGTTGGTTTGACACGATACCGGCTGTTTCCACAGATCCTGCTGGAGCCTTTCATTGTCAGTTTGAAGAATTTCCAACCAACAAATTACGGATCATAGCGACGGATGTAGACGGTCCCCAAAACGGTTCATACGAAAAGGACTCTACAGACCTTCCTCTTTCCGACAACGATTATAAAGGAAACACAGGAAGTTGGTTTAAAGGCTCTGTCGAAAAAGAAATCAATTTCAACCTAAAAAGAAAAAACAAAGAATGAATAAACGTCCAGGATTACGTAAACGCCTTGCATTAGAACTATTTAGAAGCATCCGGAAGAACCGGGCCAAGATACATGAATTGCGTACGCTCTTTTGGGAGTGCACACTTCGTTGTAATGCCTCTTGCCTCCATTGCGGTAGCGACTGCCATGTCTCGTCCGTCCATCCGGACATGCCGGCCGAAGATTTCTTGAAAGTGATAGACGAGATCACCCCCCATGTGGACCCGCATAAAGTGATGATCACCTTTACAGGCGGAGAAGCGTTGATCCGTAAAGATATCGAAGAATGCGGACGGGAACTGAACCGACGTGAATATCCCTGGGGAATCGTCTCCAACGGATTGCTGCTCAACCGCGCACGGCTGGACTCGTTATTGGCAGCCGGAATGCACTCCATCACCATCAGCCTCGACGGGTTCGAAGAGGCGCACAACTGGCTCAGGGGAAACCGCCGTAGCTTTGAAGGGGCAGTCAATGCCATTGCGATGCTGGCGGAAGAAAAAGAGATCGTCTGGGATGTCGTGACCTGTGTCAATCAGAAAAATTTCAAGGATCTGATGCTGTTCAAGGATTTCCTGATCGATCTGGGAGTCAAGAACTGGCGTATCTTCACCATTTTTCCGG
>DXRF01000083.1 GCA_019411205.1 Parabacteroides sp.
TTTATATCTTTGAACATTCATAAATCATCCTTTACAATAACAAAATAAAACAATCGATATGAATATATTAGACAAACTCAAAATCAACCACCGCCCGAGTGCCGGTGCTCTGGACCTGTTAAAATATATCGGACCGGGATTACTTGTTACCGTAGGCTTTATCGATCCGGGGAACTGGGCTACCAATCTGGCTGCTGGCTCCGAATTCGGTTATGCTTTGCTTTGGGTTGTCACCTTTTCTTCTATTATGCTGATCATCATTCAGCACAATGTCGCCCATTTGGGAATCGTAACCGGACTTTGCCTTTCGGAGGCGACCAACAAATATATGCCACGCATGTTGAGCCGCCCCATCCTGATCTCCGCAATGCTGGCCAGTGTTTCAACCTCGCTTGCCGAGGTACTGGGAGGTGCCATTGCTTTGCGGATGCTGTTCGGAATGCCAATCAAAGTAGGCGCTGTCATCGTGACAGTTGCCTGTCTCGGAATGTTGCTTACCAATACATACAGTAAGATAGAACGCTGGATTATCATGTTCGTTTCAATCATCGGGCTTTCGTTTCTCTATGAGTTGGCATTAGTAGACATACAATGGGGAGCAGCCATCGAAGGATGGATAAAACCGACTTTCCCAGAAAACTCCATGCTGATCATCATGAGTGTATTGGGAGCCGTTGTCATGCCCCACAATCTGTTTCTCCACTCGGAAGTCATACAGAGCCGCGAATGGAATCTCGAAGACGAATCGGTAATCAAAAAGCAATTGAAATATGAGTTCTACGATACACTGTTATCGATGGTTATCGGCTGGGCAATCAACTCTGCCATGATTATACTGGCAGCAGCAACCTTTTTCAAACAGAATATTGCGGTAGACGAACTGGACCAAGCACAACAGCTATTAGTCCCGCTGGTTGGAAACAATGCAGGTGTCATATTCGCCGGAGCACTCCTGCTGGCAGGCATTTCCTCCACGATCACCTCTGGGATTGCCGGAGCATCCATCTTTGCCGGGTTCTACGGTGAAGCGTACAACCACAAAGACCTTCATTCCAAATTAGGAGTCTTGTTGTCGTTCATCCCCGCTTTACTCATTATTTTTGTCGTAGGCGATCCGTTCAAAGGCTTAATTTATTCACAAATGTTATTGAGCATACAGTTGCCGATCACTGTTTTCACACAAGTTTACCTAACATCCAGCAAAAAAGTAATGGGCAAATTTGTGAATTCACGATCCACAACAATCATTTTAGTCACTTTAGGGGCACTTGTGACCTTCTTAAACGTCGCACTTTTAATAAGCCTAATTTAATACAATAACCCCAATCAAAAGATACCAGATGCAGGAGGACATTTTTCACCTCCTGCATCTATATTTTATCTTATCTGCATCCAACGTCTATCTTTCCGCATCCTATCTAAATTTCATGCCTATATAATCTAAATTTCACACAAATACATTTGCACTTCCATGCAAGTGCAATTATAGGTCCATGCAAATGTATTTAGACACTCAGACAGACAAAATCAAGATCATTCCAACTATCAAAAACAACAATAAGTCGAAAAATTAAATCCGAAAGAATTCCGTTTTTTTCCGAAGTAATCCCGTTTTTTCCAAAAGAATCCCGTTTTTTTCGGTTAAAAGTACACAAAGAAAAGGAAAGGAAAGAAAAGAAAAATAAATCTCTCTCACTTCGTTCGAAAAGAGAGATGCGTGCGAGAATTCTTTTCCACCTAAAAAAACAGACAAAAGAAAAGACAGCAAACAGTTGCATTCCGGCCTATATTTCACTATCTTTGCAACCTTTGAATAGACAAATTTAACTACTAAAGATGAGCGATATCAAAACAAACGAAGAAGAAGGTAAAAAGAGCTTGAACTTCATTGAAGCAATGGTGGAAAAGGATTTGGCGGAAGGCAAAAACAAGGGACGAGTACAGACCCGTTTCCCGCCCGAACCCAATGGATACCTGCATATCGGACATGCCAAAGCCATCTGTCTGGATTTCGGCATTGCACAAAAATATGGAGGTGTTTGTAACCTGCGCTTCGACGATACCAACCCGGTAAAAGAAGATTTGGAATATGTGGACGCCATCAAAGAAGACATTGAATGGCTGGGTTATCACTGGGATAATATATATTACGCATCCGACTACTTCCAGCAACTTTGGGATTTCGCTATCCAGTTGATCAAGGAAGGAAAAGCATACATCGACGAGCAGACCTCCGAACAGATCGCCTCCCAAAAAGGGACGCCGACACAGCCGGGTACAAACAGCCCCTATCGTGATCGACCGATCGAAGAGAATCTGGAGCTGTTCCACAAGATGAACAGCGGCGAGCTGGAAGAAGGTTCAATGGTGTTGCGTGCCAAAATTGACATGGCAAACCCGAATATGCACTTCCGCGACCCGATCATCTACCGCATCGTCAAGACTCCACACCACCGCACGGGGGATACGTGGAAAGCATACCCGATGTACGACTTTGCACATGGACAGAGCGACTTCTTCGAAGGTGTCACTCATTCGCTGTGCACACTTGAGTTTGTCGTGCATCGTCCGTTATACGATCTGTTCATCGACTGGCTGAAAGAAGGCAAGGACCTGAATGATAACCGTCCTCGCCAGACAGAGTTCAATAAACTGAACCTGAGTTACACACTGATGAGCAAACGTAACCTGCTGATCCTCGTAAAAGAAGGCCTCGTACATGACTGGGACGACCCTCGCATGCCGACAATTTGCGGTTTCCGTCGTCGCGGTTATTCACCGGAAGCAATTCATAAGTTCATCGACAAGATCGGCTACACCACTTATGATGCGCTGAACGAATTTGCACTACTGGAAAGTGCCGTCCGCGAAGACCTCAATACTCGAGCAACTCGCGTATCGGCCGTACTGAACCCGGTTAAGCTCATTATCACCAACTATCCGGAAGGGCAGGTGGAAGAGATGGAGGCGATCAACAATCCGGAAGATTTGTCAGCAGGCAGCCATACGATCGAATTCAGCCGCGAGCTGTGGATCGAGCGGGAAGACTTTATGGAAGATGCTCCCAAGAAGTTCTTCCGTATGACTCCCGGCCAGGAAGTCCGCCTAAAAAATGCTTATATCGTAAAATGCACAGGCTGCAAGAAAGACGAGAATGGCGAGATCACGGAAATCTATTGCGAATACGATCCGAATACCAAGAGCGGCATGCCGGACAGCAACCGGAAAGTAAAAGGGACGCTCCACTGGTTGAGTTGTGCTCACTGTCTGCCGGCAGAAGTACGCCTGTACGACCGTCTGTGGAAAGTAGAAAACCCGCGCGACGAGATGGCGGCTATCCGCGAAGCAAAGAATTGCTCACCTTTAGAAGCAATGAAAGAAATCATCAATCCGGACTCTTTGAAAGTATTGACAAATTGTTATGTCGAAAAGTTCCTGGCAAATGCCAAACCACTCGATTATCTACAATTCCAACGTATCGGCTATTTCAATGTAGATAAAGATTCTACAGCCGACAAACTAGTCTTCAACCGCACAGTATCCCTAAAAGATACCTGGAGCAAGGTGAAAGATAAATAATATGCCAATTGGAGGATGCATTGGCACATAATCCTATTAGCATATCGATTAACTATTATACAGTATGAAGAAAAAAGATATTTCACGTCTGTTACAACGTTATCTGGCCGGCCATCAGGAAGGTAAGGACGCCTATTTTGATGCAGATGAAGTCGATGAACTGTTGGACAGTTTTGAAGAATCTGATGATTATACTTACTATGATGAAGTCCTGGCCTTAGGGCTGCGGCTTCATCCCGGTAATCCCGATTTGCAGATCAGGCAATGTAAGTCATATGTCTACAACGAAGACTATGACAGTGCACTCGCTCTGATAGAATCAATAGCTGAAACCGACAATCAGGATATCGACATGCTACGTCTCGAATGTTACGTCATGCAGGACTCGTATGACAAAGTAATCGGACATGTAGAAAAACTCATCGCCGACAAATGCGAGTATTTAGAAACACTATTCGAATATATCGCACCGATCTTAGGAGATGTGGAGATGACTAAGGAAGCACACGATTTCATCAATCGTGGCCTTATGCTTTTCCCGGACAACTTGATCCTGAAAGACGAGCTTTGCTACAATTTGGAAATAGAGGGCGATATTAAAAAGGCGATCGAAGTTTGTAACGAACTGATCGACAAAAATCCCTACTCCAACGACTACTGGTTCACTTTGGGCCGTCTCTGCTCCATCAGCGGAGATTATGAGAAGGCAATCGAAGCATTCGATTTTGCTCTCACATGCGACGACTCGGACGAAGAGTTGAAGATACTGAAAGCTTATTGCCTGTACATGAACGAAAATTACGAGAAGGCAATCGAGGTATATAATGATATTGCAACGACCGATGAGATCCGCCTTCGCATCATTCCCCTACTTGCCGAATGTTATGTTAAACTGGAGAACTACGAAAAGGCTTATATTTTACTGAAAAAGCAATTAAAGCAGAACAACCAGAGGGAGGATTCAAGCACTTATATCAATTATATCCGATGTTGCGTCGAAACAGGACGTGAAAAAGAAGCCTCAGATGTCCTGATGCAAGCGTCCAAGTTATTCCCGAAGAATATCCGCATCCTTTCCTTGTTGGCCCTTACATATCTGGAAAACGGGGACGAACACAAGGCTATAGCAGTGACCGAACGCCTTTTCACCGCCCTTGACCACGTGGAGGATAAGCAGCAGGAAGACTTCGAGAGTTTGTACCGCGCCGGACAATATTTATTTATGAAAGGAGATATTGACAAGGCCTTGCAATATTATAAGAAGGTATTGGAAGCCAGTCCGGAAATGCCTTATATGCATCTTCATATGGCAATGGCATATTTGGCCAAAGGAGATATGAAGCATTTCGGTGAGCACTACAAGCAAACATCTCCCGAAGAATTGCTCGATTATCTAAAAAATGCCGGACTCAGTTATGAAGGGATAGTCGAACATATCGACAGCAAACATATTCCACCAGAAGACTTGGTGAAAGAATTCCTCAAGAATAAGGATAACAATAATTAATCATGAAAAGAAATCTAAAAGACTACGGCCTCTTAGTTTTAAAAGGCATGGGTATGGGTACGGCAGACGTCGTGCCTGGCGTATCAGGCGGGACCATCGCCTTCATTGTTGGAATCTATGAAGAGTTGATCGACTCGATCAAAAGTATTAACGGAGCCAGCCTAAAACTGCTCTTTACCGGAAAAATCGCGGCATTCTGGAATGCGATCAATGCCAACTTCCTGCTATCCATCGTTGCAGGGATCGGGATCAGTATCTTCTCACTGGCAAAGATCATCACCTGGCTGTTGACCGACCACCCGATCCTGGTCTGGTCCTTCTTCTTCGGATTGGTACTTGCTTCCACTTGGTTCGTTTCCAAAGATATCAAGAAATGGGATTGGAAAACGATTTTGAGTTATATCATCGGGATCGTCATTGCATTTTACATAACGGTTGCAACACCAGCCGAGACCCCTTCCAACCTGTTCTTTATTTTCCTTTGTGGAGCGATAGCCATCTGTGCCATGATCCTACCGGGTATATCGGGTAGTTTTATCCTAGTGTTGTTAGGTAAGTATTTTTATATTATGGAGGCGGTAAAGACATTCAATATCCCCGTGATGTTAGTGTTTATCTGCGGTGCTGCAATCGGTATCACCAGTTTCTCCCGTGTGCTTTCGTTCGCTCTTCGCCGGTTTCATGACATTACAATCTCCGTATTGGCAGGTTTTATGCTCGGTTCGCTGAACAAGGTTTGGCCTTGGAAAGAAACGATCGAGACTTATACAGACAGCCATGGCATTGTAAAGCCTTTAGTCGAAGCCAACATTATGCCGAATCAACTTGTCTGGGAAGCTGTCGGCCTAATGATTTTAGGCTACGCCATCGTTTACTTCCTGGAAAAGCTCTCGATGAAAACATCGAAATAAAATACAAAAAAGAGGGTCAGTTGCATTATTTTTTGCAACTGACCCTCTTTTTTTATCCTCACTTCATCCCATCTTGTCATAAGTTTGTATATACAAACGCCTCTACCGCATGAGAAAGGATATAGGCGGCAGGTGTAGGATTAGTTGCCGAATAACCTTTTTTCAGTTCTTCGAGCATCTCTTTCTTTCCCATCCCTAAAACCGGAACCAGCAATGGCGAATCATTCAGAATCAGCGGACCGGTCATCGTGATGCGATACTGGTGGGATTCGGGATGCTGAGAAACAGCATAATTACGGCTGTCCGTCAATAACGGCAAGGTATCCGGAAAAATGGACGCGGTATGCGCATCGCCTCCAATTCCTAGGATGATGCAATCAAAATAGGGTAATTGTCCATGCCGGGGCAGATACTCCTTCACGACACGCGAATAACGCATTGCTTCCGTACCAGGTTCTACTTCACCATGAATGCGGAACACATGGTCGACGGGTATATGCAACGGCTTGAACAAAAGCTCATTTGCATGTCCATAATTGCTGTCCGGATCAGTTGGCGGAACACATCGTTCATCCACCCAAAAGAAACGGATCGCATCCCAATCGATTTTGTCCTTATATTCATCCACCCAAAGAGCGAACATCTTCTGTGCCGTCTCTCCTCCCGACAAAGCAAGGTTGAAAGGCTGGCCGTCATCTTTCCGGTCCATATATCGGACTAGCTCTCCGGTCATTGCCCGAAGGGCATTTTTATCATCTTTAAAATTCTCTATTATCATAATCATCTATTTTTATCATTGACAACTTTGGCAGGGGCAATCCTTCGGTGTCATTCCCAACTTGGCCTTTTCGAGCGGGCCGTCTTCACCGGGGGCATAAAAGAACAGGTTCTTCGCACCCTCTTCCTTCCAATGATGAAGAACCGGATCAATCAGTCGCCAGCTTGCCTCCAAAGCATCGCTACGAGCATACAAAGTCGAATCACCCAACATGGCATCGAGCAACAAACGCTCATAAGCATCAGGCAGATAGTTCTTCGAAAGTGAATCATAGCGAAAATCCATCCCCACCTGCTTTACAGTAAAACCGGCTCCCGGCATCTTCAAACCGAACTTCAGCGTGATGCTCTCGTCCGGTTGAATACGGATAATCAGTTTATTACAAGAGCCTCCCGAACATTGTCCAGCGAAAAGCTGGTGAGGAGTAGACTTGAAGTTCACTACGATCTCCGAACTCTTTTCCGGTAATTTCTTTCCTGTAAAGATATAGAACGGGACATCACTCCAGCGCCAGTTATCGATAAACATTTTCATAGCGACGTAAGTCTCCGTGGTGGAGTCAGGAGCCACATTCTTCTCTTCCCGATAGCCATCGTATTGGCCACGCACAATCAGATTGTCCATATCATGCGTTTTATAGGGACGCAAAGCACGGAATACTTTCACAATCTCGTCACGGATCGGCTCCGGATCGAACACTGAAGGCGATTCCATCGCCGTAAATGCCATCAGTTGCATCAGATGGTTTTGGATCATGTCACGTAAGGCTCCCGCCCCATCATAATATTTCCCGCGATTCTCCACGCCAAGTGTTTCCGAGGCGCTGATCTCGATTGAGTCAATATAATTGCGGTTCCACAACGGTTCGAATATACCGTTGGAGAAACGGAGCACCAGGATATTCTGTACCGTTTCTTTTCCTAAATAATGGTCGATACGATAAATTTCCTTTTCATCGAAGATATGGATGAGATGCTTGTTCAGTCGTTCGGCCGATTCGAGACTCGTTCCGAAAGGCTTCTCCACGATCACGCGGCGCCAGCCATCCTCGCTCCCGGCAACATTCATCCCGTTTTCTTTCAGGCAAGCCGGAATCAGCTCATACATCACCGGCGGCGTTGCAAGATAATAAATGATCTTATCCGGCAACTGCTGCTCGTGCCGTAACTGATGGATACGATCCTTCAATTTATGGTATTCGGCAGAATTGGTCGAATCGAACGCAAGGTAAAAGACACGGCTGAGGAAACCGTCCAGTTCGACATCGTCCACCTCTTTGTTTTTTAGGGATTCCCGGATATGCACCTTTTCGAAAGCACGGTATTCATCGTCGGAATATTCCGTACGGGCCGCCCCCAAGATGCAGAAACGCTCCGGCAAGAGTCCCCGAACGTGCAGTTCATAGAGCGAAGGCAAGAGCTTCCGCCCCGTCAGGTCGCCGGAAGCTCCGAATATGACTAATAATTGATTGCTTGCTGTTTTCATTTGCTTTTTTAATTTAATGATGTCAGAACTTTCCGAAACGATGGAATCAGACGCTATACGTGCCCGAAACCGTATTACCTCCTTCCCCAGTCCAATTGGTGTGGAAGAAATGACCACGTTCGCGATCGGTTCGTTCATAAGTATGGGCTCCGAAATAGTCGCGTTGTGCCTGAATCATATTCGCAGCCGAATGTAGCGTGCGTAATCCGTCAAAATAGCTTAGAGCTGAACTCATGGCAGGCAGGGCAACACCGCTCAGCGCACCTTCGGCGACAATTCGGCGCCAGGCAGGAAGAGCATCTTGTATCTTAGTGTGGAAAAAGTCATCGAAGAGCAGGTTTTCCAAGTCAGGGTCCTTCCTGTATGCATCAGTGATCTTTTGCAGGAAGACAGAACGGATGATACATCCTTTACGCCAGATGCGGGCAATCGTCCCGTAATCCAAATCCCAGCCATAATGCTCGGAAGCGCGGCAAAGCAAGGAGAATCCTTGTGCATAGGAAATCAGCTTGGCTGCGTATAATGCCTGACGGACGTCCTCAATTGACAATTGAGAATTGACAATTGACAATTTTTCTTTCTTTTCCAATTGTCCATTGTAAAGACTTGCCGCTTTTATTCGTTCGGGATACAAGGCAGAGAGCAAGCGGGCATAGACCGCTTCCGTAATCAATGTCAGCGGGTCATTCTCGTCCATAGCCGCAATCGCGCTCCATTTACCGGTACCCTTCTGTCCGGCGACATCCAATATCTTGTCAAGCAATGGTTTTCCGTCTTCATCACGGAAACGCAGAATATTGGCGGTTATCTCAATCAGAAAACTACCCAATTCTCCTCCGTTCCATTCGTCAAAGATGACGGCCATCGCATCATTGTCCAATCCTTTCCGGTTTTTCAACAGCGAATAGGCTTCGGAAATAAGCTGCATATCACCATATTCGATACCGTTGTGTACCATCTTCACAAAATGGCCAGCTCCTCCCGCTCCGATCCATTCGCAGCAAGGCGAACCGTCGTCCAACTTGGCGGAAATCCCCTGCAAGATGTCTTTCACCAACGGCCAGGCTTCCACCGAACCTCCGGGCATTACGGACGGACCATGCAAGGCTCCTTCCTCACCTCCCGAAATTCCGGTTCCGATGAAATAGATTCCTTTCTCCTC
This sequence comes from Parabacteroides sp., assembly GCA_019411205.1. GTDB lineage: Bacteria > Bacteroidota > Bacteroidia > Bacteroidales > Tannerellaceae > Parabacteroides. The sequence continues at coordinate 9,423 of DXRF01000083.1, forward strand.
CAACTCTTTCACACGGCGTTCCGTGTCGTGGAAATCAGAGTTGCCTCCGTCGATAATCACATCGCCAGGCGAAAGGAAAGGGAGCAATTGCGAAATCAGCTCGTCTACAGGATGCCCCGCCTTGACCATCATCATAATGATATGGGGACTTTTCACCGAGTCGACCAATTGTTCGATCGAATGTGTTCCGATAAAACGTTTGCCTTTACCTCGGCCATTGACAAAACGGTCAACAATCCCCTCTTCTCCAGGTATGCTCCGGTTATATACTGCAACCGTAAAACCTTTGCTTTCTATATTGAGTGCCAAGTTTTCGCCCATCACGGCAAGCCCGATTAATCCTATATCTGCTTTCATATTTCAGTTGTTTTTTGTTGAATTCTATTTAAGGAACATTCTTTTTAACCTAATTGTTCCCAATGAGCATCTATTTTTCGTTTTGTTTTCTCTTCTGGAATCCGCCATTTTTCATAAACTTTAGATACATTTGAACTCACAAATCATCTGAAGCATTATAAGACGGATAATAAATGAATAAAGCAATAATAGCCATTGACTCTTTTAAAGGCTGCCTGACTTCAGAAGAAGCCGGGAGTGCTGTATTGGAAGGAATCAAAACGATCTTTCCTAATTGCGAAACCTTACTGTTTCCAATCGCCGACGGAGGCGAAGGCATGTTAGACTTACTCATCTCCGCAACAAAAGGAAAATACCGGACCCTGCCGGCACACGGTCCTTTGATGGAACTCATGCAGGGACGGTACGGAATTTCAGGCGACGGACAAACAGCCATAATCGAGATGGCAGCCGTCAACGGCTTACCTTTGGTTCCCGAAGAAAAAAGGAATCCGATGCAGACCACTACTTACGGGACGGGGGAACTGATTCTCGATGCCCTCAAACAAGGTTGTCGCCGCTTTATCGTGGGCATAGGCGGCAGTGCCACCAATGATGCAGGGTTAGGAATGCTACAAGCCTTAGGGTTCCGTTTCCTGGACAAGCAGGGAAATTTGTTGGGAACAGGTGGCAAAATCATGTCACAGGTAGCCTCCATCGATACATCTGCCGTACATCCGGCTTTAAAGGAAGCCCGCTTCACGATTGCCTGCGATGTACACAATCCCTTCTGCGGCTCTGATGGGGCGGCTTATGTCTTCGCTCCGCAAAAGGGAGCCGATACCAGGATGGTCAAAGAACTGGATACCGGTATGCAGGCACTTTCACGGATTATCCGGTCATCTACCGGCAAAGACATTTCGGATATTCCCGGAGCCGGGGCAGCCGGAGGAATGGGCGGAGGTTTCCTTGCGTTCCTGAATGCCGAGTTAAAGCCGGGTATCCGCCTGATACTCGATGCACTGGACTTCGGCAAGAAAATAAAAGGAGCCGACCTGATCTTTACCGG
>DXRF01000084.1 GCA_019411205.1 Parabacteroides sp.
TTGCTCAGGAACTTATAAATAAAGTTAAATCAAAGTGTTGCGGAATTAAGGGTTAATACATTGTGTCTGTTCGACAAATATAAAATATCTTTTTAAATTCATCTACAAATATTTTTCATTTCTGATTATTTATCTTTCCTTTGCGACATTATAAATGATTAAAAAACTTAGCTATGAGAAAGAAAGTGTTTTTTGCACTTGCTTGTGTACTCTACTTGACAGACTGCGACAGTTCTTCCCCCGAAGAAGTCATCCCGCAAACAAAATTTTTCCCCGTTCAATTCAGCATTCAGATGGAGAAAGAGATATTGTCTTTTCCCACCACCCGCAGCATGCCTGATAACGTAATTCCGGAACCGACTGTTTCGAAAGCCGGAGAGAACGACGCCGAATTGAACGAATTATGTTCCACGATCGAATATGTAGTATTCAAAGACGAAGAGATTCCCACATTAATCAAGCACAAGCACCTCACTTACGATCCCACCGATTTGGATGCAGATTTCAGTTGCATATACGACAGTTTGCCACAAGGCGACTACAAATTCTACTTTTTAGCCCACAATTCAAAAAACGCAGTATTGTCAGGTTCGACTTTCTCTTTCGATAGCATCTCCGATACATTCCACGAAATGCTATCTCTACACATCGGGGTGGCAGAAATCATCAACAAAGATATCTCTCTTCAACGTATCGTCAGCCGTATCGAATTCATGGCAACCGATTCGGTTTCTGACATACTGAAACAGTTCGATATGGAAATCGACGGAATATCCAATCAGCTGGACATCGCCACCGGTCAGGGGATAAAAAAACCGGATAAGCAGATCCTCTCCTATACATTCAAGAATGAGGAGATCGGAGAAGTAAACAAAGTACATTCTTTCTATACTTTCATTCCTCCCACCGACAATAAGATAGCCGTCCACCTTTCGGCCATCGCCAAAAACGACGAACCGATCCGTGAACGGCAAATCGACAATATCATTCCGGAAAAGAACAAAATCATCCGTTACAAAGGCCGTCTCTACAGTCGCTCCGAATCTGACGACACATTCCAGATCAGCATCTACAACAATGGAGAATGGGAAGAGATAACCGATGTTGAATTACCTGATTACGAGTAAAATTCGTAAAAGAACGAGCTTTCCATATCATCATCAACAATACGACCACATAAACATTCTTCCATATTGTTTTAATTCCTATCTTTGTCATTGAATGGTTAATGTTTGGAATTATGATTAAGAAGAATATACTCGGTTTATTATTTTTGCTGTCCACACTCTGTTTGTTCAACAGTTGCGAGGACGATCCGTATTACGATGACAGATATGATCTGACATCTGCACTATGCTCCGGAACCTGGGCAGAGACATATACAACCAACAACGGAGAAGACTGTTATCACGTATTGAGTTTTTATCCAGACTGGACGGGATCTGACTATTACGAGTTTTACAGAGGAAACATCCTTGTTCGAAAAACAGAGGAAGTATTTCGATGGCACTGGGATGACGACAATTATTATTACCCCAACTCCATCTATATGGATTTCCCAGATGGAACCTACTCATATTTTGAGGACATACAGATCAGAGGCTTCCAACTACGAGGCATATTGGACGATATTGATGTCACACTCACAATGGAATAACAAAAAAGGCAATCACAACGATTGCCTTTTCTGTTGTAGCTCCGCCGAGAATCGAACTCGGATCTAAAGTTTAGGAAACTTCTATTCTATCCGTTGAACTACAGAGCCATTTTTATAATAAGTGCGGCAAAAGTATAACCTTTTCCGCAAACTGGCAAGTATTTAAAGGAGCAATATGCTAATCGAACAGACTTTGCATGACAGATAAGGACTTTATTTCGGGAAAATCAGGCAAGTGCAAACGATAATATTCAAGAATACGGTTTATGACACTCACACGATCCTGCCGGGAAAAAGAATACAACGACATATTCTCGAAGCTGATCTTCAGCAACCGGGCAAAGACCACACTCTCCTGCTGGTTGAGATAATGGCGGTGCATCGGTATACGATCGACAAACACGCCGTTCAACATATCGAAGCAGGAACCTGCCACATATGATTCGACGTTCGGGTATATCCCCAGATAATGCAAGAGCCGCAGCAGAAAAACCAGATGAAAATTCGCCACCCCCTTATCCGAAAGCTCTAACAATTGTATCGACTCGAACAAATATTCGAAAAGGCGCGAATCCGGCTCCGTCTCCTTCACCACCCGGAAAAGGACCTCGGAAAGAAAAAGCGCAAGTACATTTTTCACCGGATTACAAAACACTTCCGTCAACGGATAGCAGAGTTTCGTTTCACGGATACGATGCAAATCCCGTTTATTCAGATGCTCCACCTCCATCTCCACTACCGAAAGAGGCATGAACAACGCTTTCGAGACAGAAGATTTCTTTCCACGGGAACGGGCAACCAGATAAGAAGCACGCCCAAAAGCCTCCGTATACATATATATAATGGAGTACTTATCATTATATGGAATGGAATGCAGGACAATCCCGCGCGTTTTACACAACATATCACTGAAATTTGGAAAACAAAGTTACAACATTTTCCCTCTCGGCCTTGTTTTATGATATAACAAACTACTAAATTATAAAGAACATACAAACATGCAAGAACTCACGCTCACCACCCCATCACTGCTATTTTCGGCAGTATCGCTTATCCTATTGGCCTATACGAACCGGTTCATTTCATATGCGAGCCTCGTACGCACATTGAAAGAGAAGCATCAACAGACCCACGACCCGAAAAATGTCGCCCAGATAGCCAACCTCAGGAAACGGTTATACCTGACACGCTCCATGCAAATATTAGGACTGCTCAGCCTGCTCTTTTGCGTGGTCTCGATGTTCTTCATCTATATTTCATGGCAAATCATAGCAGCCTGGATATTTGGAATAGGATTGCTCCTGCTGGCAGCTTCGCTATGCGTATGTATCTGGGAAATAAACATTTCCGTCAATGCTTTAGAGATACACCTACAGGACATGAGTTCCAAATAGATGTTAAATACGAGATATTTCAAACATTTTTCTTCCAAATATTTTGTCAGTTTAAAGAGAACATCTATCTTTGCACTCGCAATCGGGAAATCAACAATCCCAGAGAGCTAAAAGCAAAAGCTTTGACATGATGGCCCGTTCGTCTATCGGTTAGGACGCAAGATTTTCATTCTTGAAAGGGGGGTTCGATTCCCCCACGGGCTACAATAAACAGGATTAAAGAATAAATAAAGAGAATAGCTAAGAAATGGCAAATCACAAGTCATCAATTAAGAGAATCAGACAGACCAACGCAAAACGTCTGCATAACAGATACTATGCTAAGACTGCTAGAAATGCAATGAGAGTTTTGCGCGCTACTGAAGACAAGAACGAAGCTCAGGTTCTGTTCCCGAAGGTGTGCTCTATGTTGGACAAGCTTGCTAAAAAACACATTATTCACAAGAATAAGGCTGGCAACTTGAAATCCAAATTAGCAAAGCACGTTAATACACTTGCGAAATAAGGTATTATACTTTAATATAGTATAAAGCCGGACTGGTTAGCCCGGCTTTTTTAAACCTGATGGCCCGTTCGTCTATCGGTTAGGACGCAAGATTTTCATTCTTGAAAGGGGGGTTCGATTCCCCCACGGGCTACCTTTTAAAAGAGACAAAGTTTGACTTTGTCTCTTTTTTTATTGCACTCCTCCGTTTGACTATTTTCACACTCTCTATACCATCTAAGTTAATTATTTTCACTACATTTGTTAGCTTTTTTAGACAGACAGATAATTATAGATTTTAAACGATAAAGACTCATGAGTGAAGAAATTAAGAATACTTCTACAGAGTACTCTGCGGATAGTATTCAGGTACTTGAAGGGTTAGAGGCAGTGCGTAAGAGACCGTCCATGTATATTGGCGATACCAGCGAGAAAGGTCTCCACCATTTGGTATACGAAGTTGTTGACAACTCTATTGACGAAGCACTGGCCGGATTTTGTACCCAAGTTGACGTAGTGATAAACGAAGATAACTCCATCTCTGTAACAGACGATGGTCGTGGTATTCCGGTAGATATTCATGAGAAAGAAGGCGTGTCAGCGCTTGAAGTCGTATTGACCGTGCTCCACGCGGGAGGTAAATTTGATAAAGGCTCTTACAAGGTTTCAGGAGGTTTGCACGGCGTAGGTGTATCCTGTGTAAACGCACTTTCCACTTACCTGAGAGCAGAAGTTCGCCGCGACGGAAAAATCCATATGCAGGAATTCTCCTGCGGTAAGCCGCTTCATTCCATCGAAGTGATCGGCGAAACAGATGTGACCGGTACAACCATCATGTTCAAACCGGACGGAAGCATCTTCTCCGTGACCGAGTATAAGTATGAGATTTTAGCTACACGTCTACGCGAGCTGGCATTCCTGAATGCAGGCATCACACTCAGCCTGACAGATAAACGCGTCGTAAAGGAAGACGGCAGCTACAAATCTGAAATATTCCGTTCGGAAGAAGGTTTGAAAGAATTTGTCCGCTACATCGACCGTTCCAAAGAGCAACTGATTCCGGATGTGATCCACATCGTTACGGAAAAGCAGGGTATTCCGGTCGAAGTCGCCATGACTTACAACACTTCATTCAACGAAAGCGTATTTTCGTATGTAAACGATATCAACACCATAGAAGGAGGTACTCACCTGGCCGGTTTCCGCCGCGGTTTGACCCGTACGCTAAAAAAATATGCCGACGACTCCAAGCTGCTTGAAAAAGCAAAGGTTGAAATCTCCGGCGACGACTTCCGCGAAGGTCTGACAGCGGTCATCTCTATTAAAGTGGCAGAGCCACAGTTCGAAGGGCAGACCAAGACGAAGCTGGGAAACAACGAAGTAACCGGTGCCGTAGACCAGGCTATCGGCGAAGCATTGGGCTACTACCTGGAAGAACATCCTAAGGAGGCCAAGATAATCGTCGACAAAGTGATCCTTGCAGCCCAAGCACGCCAGGCAGCCCGCAAAGCTCGCGAACTGGTACAACGCAAATCACCGATGACAGGTGGCGGACTCCCCGGCAAATTAGCCGACTGTTCTTCAAAGGATGCCGCACTTTGCGAGTTGTTCCTCGTCGAAGGAGACTCTGCAGGTGGTACAGCCAAGCAGGGACGCGACCGTAACTTCCAGGCCATCCTACCGCTCCGCGGTAAGATCCTGAACGTCGAAAAGGCGATGGACCACAAGGTATTCGAAAGCGAAGAAATCCAGAATATCTTCCGTGCAATGGGTGTCACCATCGGTACCGAAGAAGACCCGAAAGAATTAAACCTGAGCAAACTGCGCTACCACAAAGTGATTATCATGACCGATGCCGATGTGGACGGAAGCCACATTGCCACCCTGATTCTTACTTTCTTCTTCCGCCGTATGCGTGCATTGATCGAAAACGGATATGTCTATCTGGCCACTCCTCCTCTCTACCTGTGCAAGAAAGGCAAAGTGGAAGAATATTGCTGGACCGACCAACAGCGCCAAGCATTCATCGACAAATATGGCGGTGGTAACGAAAACCAGATTCACACACAGCGATACAAAGGTTTGGGAGAAATGAACGACCACCAGTTGTGGGATACGACCATGAACCCGGAAAACCGTACACTGAAACAGATCACGATCGACAGTGCCGCCGAAGCAGACCAGATATTCTCCATGCTGATGGGTGAAGATGTCGGCCCGCGCCGCGAGTTCATCGAAGAAAATGCAACGTACGCAAACATTGATGCGTAAAGATTTATGATTTATAATTTATGATTTATGCACCGATAATAATTCATAAATTATAAATCATAATTCATAAATCACAAATTATAAATCATAAATACATGAAGCTCCGTCGTCCGAATTTAGAGGCTCTCTACAGGGAAGTAGATCATTATATTCCGAAAAAAGAAAATCTTCAACCTCCCCGTATAGGAATATCCGCCAATCGGAAAGACGGACTTTCCTGCATAGCAGAGACCTATGTACAAGCAGTACTGAAAGCTGGCGGCGCTCCGGTTCTGATCCCGGTCATTACGGATATCGAAGCGTTGACGGCAATAGTGAACGGGTTGGACGGACTGGTCATGAGCGGTGGTGGCGATATCAACCCGCTTTACCTGCAGGAAGAACCGATTCCCGCCCTGCAGGATGTAGATACCTACCGGGATGAATATGATCTGATATTGCTTCGCTTAGCAACCAACCGCCAGTTGCCGGTCATGGGAATATGCCGCGGCCACCAGATACTGAACGTCGCATTCGGCGGCAGCGTATACCAGGATATCCATACCCAACACAATCAAAAGCTACTGAAACACAGCCAGACGCTTTCCCGCGAACAGGCTTCCCATTCCGTCACACTGCACGAAGGCCCCTCAAAGCTCCGCACCATGCTGGACGGTGAAAAAGAGCTTTTGGTCAACTCCTTCCATCATCAGGCAATCAAAGAGCCGGCACCCGAATTTATCGCTACAGCGACAGCTCCCGACGGGATCAACGAAGCGATGGAGCATCCGGAAAAAGAAATATTCAGCGTTCAATGGCATCCCGAAGCGATGGCTGCCAATGATGACGAACAGATGTTGAAACTTTTCAAGCATCATGTCGAATCGTCCCGCCTGTTCAAAGAGGCCAAACACATCCACCATCGGAATGTGACGCTCGACTCCCATACCGACACCCCGATGATCTTTCCGGGTGAATTCAACATCGGATTGAAAGAGGGCGGCAAGGTCAACCTCCCTTTCATGGAAGAGGGGCTGATTGACGCAACGATCATGGTCGCCTATATTCCACAGGGACCAAGAGACAACGCTTCACTGCTGAAAGCGACAGACTTCGCCATGAACCGCCTGCAAGAAATACACCGGCAGATGGAGCTGAACCGTTCCCGTATGTGCATCGCCTACACGCCACAGGAAGTACACGTGCTGAAAGCTGCCGGAAAGAAAGCGATCATGCTGGGAGTAGAAAACGGATATGCGATAGGCAAGGACATCGAAAACATCGCCCGTTTCCGTAAAATGGGAGTTTCCTATATCACCCTCTGTCACAACGGAAACAACGACATATGCGACTCGGCAAGAGGAGACGCGGAATGGAACGGTCTCAGTCCTTTCGGGAAAGAGGTTGTCCGCAAAATGAATGAATCGGGCGTACTAGTCGATATATCGCATGCCGCGGAGAGCACGTTCTACGACGCGCTCGAAACAAGTGCCTATCCGATCATAGCCTCCCATTCTTCCTCCCGCGCGCTTTGCAACCACCCGCGCAACCTGACGGACGAACAGCTGAAAGCACTCGCCGAACAGGGAGGTGTCGCACAGATATGCCTTTACAAAGGATTCATCAACGAAGAGGCCGAAAAAGCATCTCTGACCGATGCGATCCGTCATATCAACCATATCGTGGACCTGATCGGGATCAACCATGTCGGGATCGGCTCCGACTTCGACGGTGACGGCGAACTGATCGGCTGCCGTGCAAGCAACGAACTGATAAACATCACCATGCGTCTTTTAAAAGAAGGATATACAGAAAATGATATTGCAAAAATATGGGGAGGCAACCTGTTGCGCGTAATGAACAAAGCGCAATCTGCTCCCGATAACTCCTTATAAACGACAAGATATGACGAAACTGATTTTATTATTATTCTCCATGACCCTGTTCTCATGCGGTCAGAAAGGAGCTGGCGAGACAGCGGCTCCCGCCACGGAAGTAAAGAAAGCCCCGGCAACAACCGCTCCGTCGTTTGATGCGGACAGTGCCTATGCTTATGTCGAAAAACAGGTATCATTCGGTTACCGCGTCCCGAACACGCCGGCCCACAAGGCTTGCGGCGATTATCTGGCATCCGAGCTGAAACGTTTCGGAGCGCAAGTCTACGAACAGGAGGCCACACTCAAGGCATATGACGGGACTCCGTTGGAATCGCGCAACATCATCGGTTCCTTCAATCCCGACAAAGATAAACGCATCCTGCTTTTCGCCCATTGGGACACACGTCCTTATTCGGACCACGATCCCGACCCGGCCAACCATAAAAAACCGCTGGATGGTGCCGATGACGGTGCAAGCGGCGTAGGCGCCCTGCTGGAAATCGCCCGGCAAATGGGAATGAAGGCTCCCGAGATAGGGGTAGACATCATCTTCTTTGATGCTGAAGACTATGGGACACCCGAATTTGCCAAAGACAGATACAACAACACAAGCGACACTTGGTGCCTCGGTAGCCGCTTCTGGGGAAAGAACCCGCACAAACCGGGTTATAAAGCCGAGTTCGGTATCCTGCTCGACATGGTCGGAGCCAAAGATGCCGTGTTCTACAAGGAATACATCTCCATGAAATACGCCGCCCGCTATGTGGACGAGGTATGGGAAGTGGCTCGTAACCTGGGATATGGCAAATATTTTATCAATGCAAACGGCGGAGGCGTAACAGACGACCATGAAGCGGTCATCGAAGAGACCGGTATTCCTTGCCTGGACATCATCAACCACGATCCGAATTCGGAAAACGGGTTCCGTGACCATTGGCATACGCAGAACGACAACATGAGCAATATAGACAAAAACGTACTGAAAGCCGTCGGCCAGACAGTACTCGAAGTTGTATATAACAGATAAAAGATAGAAAAGAAATGACAATCAATGAACTTCAAAACAACGTCATCGAAGAGTTTGCTGACTTCGACGACTGGATGGACAAGTATGCGTTACTGATAGACTTGGGTAACTCGCTTCCCCCTTTGGAGGAAAAGTATAAAACGGAGAGCAATCTGATCGAAGGTTGCCAGAGCCGTGTCTGGTTGCAGGCGGATTATGTGGATGGCAAGATCTTGTTTAAAGGCGAGAGTGATGCGGTTATCGTCAAAGGGATCGTCTCTTTGCTGATCAGCATCCTGTCCGACCACACCCCGCAGGAAATACTGGATGCCGACCTTTATTTCATTGAAAAGATCGGCTTGAAAGAGCACCTCAGCCCTACCCGCTCGAACGGCCTGGTGGCAATGGTCAAACAGATGCGCATGTACGCACTGGCATTCCGTACCAAGGAACAGCAAGGGTGATCTCCAGACCACCTATGTTTTGCATTCAAAACATAGGTGGTTTGAAATCAAATCATATATGTTTTAAAAAGGATACCTACCGCTTCCCCCCCAAACAGACACTTCTTGCCATTCATAACTTTAATTAGAAAAAAACTTTTACACTTACTATTTTTCAGTACCTTTGCGAATATATAGTAATAATCTGAGATTCAAAATAATGATACTATCATGAAAAAAGCAAATACAATTTTAGCCATCTTCCTGCTTGCGATGTCTGCTTGTGGAGAAAAGAACAAACAAGCAGTAGAAACCATCACAGTAGACGTCAGCACCGATTATCCCCAAAAAGAGTTGATCCTTCAAGATATAATGGATGTGGAGTATATCCCCCTCGAAACGACCGATGAGTTCATCACCAAAGGCATTGTAAAAGCCATTGGCAAAAATCTTCTGTTAGTTACCAACCAAAGCAGCGACGGAGATATTTTCGTCTTTGATAGGAAGAGCGGTAAAGGATTGAATAAAATCAACCGTATGGGACAAGGTGCTGAAGAATATTCTTATGTCTCCGCCATCGCTCTGGATGAAGAAAAGCAAGAAATGTTTGTCTCAGACTTTGGAATCCGGAAAATATTGGTATACGACTTGTCCGGGAACTTCAAAAGAAGTTTCAAGAACACCGATGACTCCTACTATAACGATCTATTCAACTATGACCGGGATCATTTGATCACGTACAAGAACTACCCGACACCGGAAGAGAACAGACAGACATGCCACATACTAGTCTCCAAGCAAGATGGCAGCATAGCCCGTGAAATCCGAATCCCTTATAAAGAGATGGAAACGCCAGTTGTGACAAAAGATGAATACGTGGTGTCGCCGGAGTTTCACCTGACATACCCGACTCATACGAACTGGGTACTTGTCAACACCTCATCCGATACCCTGTACCATTATTCACCGGACGGCTGCATCTCCCCCTTGATTACACGAACCCCTTCCATACATACGATGGAAACTAAAATATTCCTTTTCCCTACCGTCATGACCGACCGCTATTATTTTATGCGGACCATGAAGAAAGAAATGAACTTTAAAACATTCAAAGGTTTTCCAAGTACGGATTTAGTCTACGACAATCAAGATAAAACGTTATCCGAATATACCCTCTACAATGCCGACTACTCGAACAAGCAACAGGTTTCGTTAGGACTAAGTTTCAATGGTATTGTCAATCACGAGATCGCAACCTGCCAATCTTTAGAGGCTGCAAGTCTGATCGAAGCCAACGAAAAAGGGCAGCTTCAAGGCAGATTGAAAGAAATCGCTTCCGGTTTGAATGAAGAATCGAATGCTGTAATCATGTTAATCAAATACAGAAATAAGTAACATCCCCCCAAAGTGTCCGCCCCCGTTTCCAAAGGATACGAAGTTTTCTGCAAGTCCTTTATCACTCTATCACAGAAATGGTTATAGTTATTGATATTCAAGCGTCAGAGAAGTGATACAGGACGTTTTTCTCTATCACTCCTCTATCACTTCTTTATCACTTCTGAAACATGGAGTTTTTATTATACAATTG
>DXRF01000085.1 GCA_019411205.1 Parabacteroides sp.
CTCGACCCAATGATTAAGAGTCATTTGCTCTACCAACTGAGCTACCAAGTCATTCATGCTATCGTTGCTTCTCGATTGCGGGTGCAAAGATAGAAGTTTAATTTTGCTTTGCAAACTTTTTCCGCAGTTTTTTACATAAAATTTTAATCAAATTCAAATATATCAGACGGTGTAGTCCGTTTCAGAGCATGCAGAGAAACATCCTTTCCTACCCGTACTCCTTCTTGAAACAGACGGAAATCGACTGTCTTATAGGCAAGTTCAGGATGGTTATTGTCACGGCTCAAATGACACAACCAGATATCTTTCAATTTGGGATCGTAATGGGTTGCGAGGAATTCGGCAGCTTCTCGATTGCTCAAATGTCCGGTCGGACTGGCAACGCGTTCCTTTAGGAAAGTGGGATATGTACCGAACTGCAACATCTCCTCATCATAATTGGCTTCTATGATCAGGTGATTGGCCATGCCCATATATTTGCTCACTGTTTCGGTGATATGGCCGACATCCGTCGCCAACGTAAACTTATGATCTCCATATTCGATATAATAGCCGACATTGTCGGTGCTATCATGCGGGACCTCGAAAGCAGTAATGCGGAAATCGCGGATCATAAAAGGCACTTCCTTTTCGATCACCTTACGCGAGCCGACAAGCGTTTCCTCCACGTAGCGACTCTTGTTGATTCCTCGATGGACGGCCTCCGTCGTATAGACAGGAATACAATGTTTCTCGCCCAGACAACCTACAGTCTTGATATGATCGGCATGATCGTGCGTGATCAGGACTGCAACAATTTTGGAGAAATCGATCGCTTTATCTTTCAACACCTTCTTAATGGTACGAATACCGATACCTGCATCAATCAACACGCCGAATTCAGGCGTTCCCAGATAATAGCAGTTTCCACTGCTTCCACTTGCTAAACTCAGAAATGATAGTTTCATTTTAATTTCCAATTCAGTCCTTAAGAGGAATTACGGGCGAAATGTGTCGGGGATCGTCACCTCCCCGATCAGCGAACAATTCATGTGCTCCTTCACCTCCTCCGGCGTCAAGCCGTGGCCGAAAAGGAACATGAGCTTGGTAACAGCACTTTCGGTCGTACTGTCGAAACCGCTTATCACTCCCGCTTCCAACAATTTATGCCCTGTCTCATACCGATGCATTTCCACACTTCCGGCACTACACTGGGTTACATTTACAATCACAATTCCCCGGTCCACTGCATCTTTCAGCATCGTCAGGAACCAATCGTAACACGGTGCATTACCGCTTCCGAACGTTTCCATCACGACCCCCTTCAGCCCCGGTATGTTCAGGATGCTTTCCACCACCTGAGGGGAAATCCCCGGAAAAAGTTTCAGCACCGCAATATTCCGGTCCAAGAGGTAATGAGGCTTCAACGGCTTTCTCGAAACAGGATGGTAAACCTGCCCGGTATCATACTTTATATAGATACCGGCATGTGCCAGAGGCGGATAATTGTACGAACGGAAAGCATTGAAGTTATCCGCATTGATCTTGCTCGTACGGTTACCCCTCAACAAATCATTTTCGAAAAAGATACAGACCTCCGGTACAACCGGAACACCGTTTTCCTTGGCTGCGGCGATCTCAATGGCGGTGATCAGGTTTTCTTTCCCATCAGTCCGCAACATGCCGATCGGCAACTGAGAACCGGTAAAGATGACCGGTTTACTTAAATTTTCCAGCATAAAACTCAAAGCAGATGCCGTGAAAGACATCGTGTCCGTGCCATGAAGCACAACAAAGCCGTCGTACAGCTGGTAATTGTCTGCAATAATCTTTACGATCTTCATCCATGACTCCGGTCCCATCTCCGACGAATCCATAGCCGGATCGAACTGGATAGTCGAAACCGCATACCCCAACTTCTTCAGCTCCGGCATATTATCCTTCAAATGTTGGAAATTGAATGATTCCAACACGCCGGTTTCGGGGTTTTCGATCATACCAATCGTTCCGCCGGTATAGATGAGCAGGATCGAGGCTTTCTCACTTTGAGTGTTCATACTTGCTGTCATAGATCGCAAAGTTAATAATTTTATTCTTCTCCTTTTAATACAGGGACGCTTATATGATATTTTACTGCCACTATCCGCGAAACGAATATTCCGGTAGCAGCGATAAGCTGTGTCAGCGACGGCCCGATACCCATCTGTAGGCAAGCATAATAAATAATGCCTCCAAACACACATGCCAGCGCATAAATATCTTTTCGGAAAATCAGCGGAACCTCGTTAATCAGGATATCACGGATCATACCGCCAAAAGCCCCCGTAATCGTCCCCATCACAATCGCCACCCACATCGGGAACCCGAATGCCAGCGCCTTCTCGATACCGACCACACCAAACAGCCCCAGCCCGATAGCATCGAAAATGAAAAAAGTATTGTTCAGGCTAATCACATATTTCCGAAAGATGATAACGAAGAGTAATGCCAGCGCCGATATGATGAGATAAGAGGCTTGTTCCATCCAAAAAGGAGTGGCATTGAGTAATATATCACGGATCGTACCGCCTCCCACAGCTGTAACCACCCCGACGACATAGGCTCCGAACCAATCAAATTGTTTGGCAGAAGCCAAACGGATACCACTAATCGCAAAAGCGAATGTCCCGGTGTAATCGCAAAACGTAATGAAGTCTATCATTTTGATTTTTTCTGCAAAAATAAGTATTTCCTCGCAATGTTGCGGTTTTCTATCGAGATGACCTGATAATTATTTAAACCAAACGAATATCCGGCTGTTAATTATATATAAGTTTGCATTCAAAAAGGTGCTGATGCCTATCTAATTAAGGGAAAAAATGAAGAAATTTATACTAACCATACTCATTTGTATGTTTTCGTTCCCCTGGATACGGGGACAAGAATATATACCTCAAATTACACACCGCCACTATATAAGCGACACGACTCTATTCCAGCCCCGCCGCCCTTGGAAAGCGGCACTCGAAACATTCGGACTCAATATGCTCGTCTGGGGCTTCGACCGGTATATCGTAAAAGAAGACTGGGCTTACATCAACGGACATACGATCAAAAGCAATTTCAAAAAAGGTCCGGTATGGGATACCGACCAGTTCACGACAAACCTTTTCTCCCACCCTTATCACGGTTCGCTCTATTTCAATGCAGCCCGCAGCAACGGTATGAACTTCTGGCAATCCGCCCCGTTTGCAGCCGGTGGTAGCCTGATGTGGGAGTTCTTTATGGAGAACGAACCGCCTTCGATCAACGACATGTTGGCTACAACGTTCGGAGGAATCGAATTGGGGGAAATCACCTATCGGCTGTCCGACCTGTTCATCGACAACCGTTCGTCGGGAGCCGAACGAGTGGGCCGCGAGGTGTTGGCGGGCGTCTTGTCACCGGTCCGCGCTCTCAACCGTATCATTTCGGGGGAAGCCTGGCGACACGGTTCTTCAAAAGGACGAACTTATACCTCCGTTCCCGTCAACTTCATCATCACGACGGGACCTCGTTTCCTCGCAGAACAGGAAGGTTCGAAACGGGGAACCACCAGTTTGAACATCAATTTCCGCATCGACTACGGGAATCCTTTCAACGATGATTTTTATTCTCCCTACGAATGGTTCCGTTTCAACTTCGGAATGGATCTGTTCTCCGCCCAGCCGGTGGTCAGCCAGGTCAACGCCATCGGAGCCTTATGGGGGAAAATGGTTTGGACGAAAGGACCACGTTCCCTTTCCGCCGGATTATTCCAACATTTCGACTTCTATAATTCAGAGCTCCGCGACGGAAGCGATCTAACCGTTCCTCCCTACCGTATCGCAGCACCGGCAGCGGCAGGAGGAGGCCTTATCTATTACAAGCAGGCCACACCGGGAGACAAGACGGATATTTACGCCGAATTGTATGCAAACGGCGTTGCCTTGGGAGCCAGCCTTTCGGATTATATGCTGCTTGGCGAACGGGATTATAACTTAGGAAGCGGCTACAGCACCAAGGCCGCTGCAGGCATCATCTACAACAGACGATTGGCCTTCCTGCTCAACATGGAAAACTATCATATCTTTACATGGAAAGGATACGATCCGGAGATCGACTGGTCACAGACAGATCCCGGCACCCTGAATATCCAAGGCGATGCCGGAAACGCACGCCTGACCATCTTCTCGATGAAACTGGCTTATTTATTAAAGGACAAGTGGAACATCACCCTGACAAACCGCTATTTCTCACGACGGACGAACTACCGGTATTACCCCCGGGTGGATTATTCCACTTACGACCTGATGCTCGGGTTGGGGATACGGATTTAATTCTTACGCTCCAACTCGTTCAGATTTTCCATCTTCTTGCGTTGTAGGAATTCGTAGATACCTTCAAGATGTTCCGTCACTTTCTTGTTTCCGAATTCATAAACTTTGGTTACAAGGCCATCCAGGAAGTCCCGGTCATGCGAAACAACGATCAACGTCCCGTCAAAGTCCATCAGGGCTTGTTTCAGGATATCTTTCGTTTTCATGTCCAGATGGTTCGTCGGCTCATCGAGGATCAGCAAGTTGACAGGTTCCAGCAACAGTTTGATCATTGCCAAGCGGGTACGTTCGCCACCGGACAGCACCTTTACCTTTTTTGCCGAGTTCTCGCCGCCGAACATAAAAGCGCCCAACAAATCCTTGATTTTGTTGCGAATATCCCCTTTTGCGACATCGTCTATCGTTTGGAACACCGTCAGGTTTTCATCTAAAAGGGAAGCTTGGTTCTGTGCAAAATAGCCGATCATCACGTTATGCCCGATCGTCAACATGCCGTCATGCTCGAGTTCTTTCATGATGCATTTTACCAACGTGGATTTACCTTCGCCGTTCTTTCCGACGAAAGCAATCTTGTCACCCCGCTCGATCGTCAGATTGGCATTACGGAAAACTGTATGGTCTCCGTACGATTTAGACACGTTCTCGATCGTCACCGGATAAGAACCCGAACGGGGTGAAGGCGGAAACTTCAGGCGCAAAGCGGAAGTGTCTTCTTCATCGACTTCCAGTATTTCCAGCTTTTCAAGCATCTTCACGCGGCTCTGCACTTGCAATGTTTTGGAATAAGTGCCTTTGAAACGCTCGATGAAGTCCTTCGTTTCAGCAATGAACTTCTGTTGCTCGTCGTATGCCTTCTGTTGCTGCTCGCGGCGTTCCTTGCGCAGCTGCAGGTATTGGCTGTAATTGACTTTATAGTCATAGATACGCCCCATCGTCACTTCGATCGTGCGAGTCGTGATATGATCCACAAAAGCCCGGTCGTGACTGATCACCACAACCGCCTGCCCGTTATCGATCAGAAAATCCTCCAACCACTGGATGGACTCGATATCGAGGTGGTTGGTCGGCTCGTCCAGCAAAAGCACATCCGGTTTCTTCAGCAACAGTTTTGCCAATTCGATACGCATACGCCAACCACCGCTGAACTCGCTTGTCTGACGGTTAAAGTCTTCACGGGTGAAACCAAGCCCTAACAGAGTCTTCTCGATATCGGCGTCATAATTGATTTCCTCGATGGAATAGAACTTCTCGCTCAATGTCGATACGCGTTCGATCAGTTCCATATAGCTGTCCGATTCATAATCGGTGCGTGTCTCCAATTCTTTGTTGAGAGCAGCGATCTCTGCTTCCATCTCATGCAGATGAGCGAAAGCCTGAGCAGTCTCTTCAAACACCGTACGGCCGTCTTCCGTCATCAAATGCTGCGGAAGATATGCGATAACGGTATCTTTCGGAGCAGATACTTTCCCACGAGTCGGTTCACGCACACCCGCCAATATCTTCAGCAAGGTAGATTTACCCGCCCCGTTCTTTCCCATCAAGGCAATCCGGTCTTTCTCGTTAATGACAAAAGATATATCCGAAAATAATGCGCTACCGCCAAACTCTACTGTTAGTCCGTCTACTGAAATCATATAATATATAAATGTATTGCTTTTATAAAACGAGCGGCAAAGGTAAGAAATAAATAGGTACGATAATAATTGAATTAGAAGCGGTAGCAGTTTCGTTTTAAACGAATGCCTTTTTTAAAAGAATAACAACAAACCCTTTTACCCAAAAACGTCAGTCCAAATCTTTCTCATGCAACCAAGCGGAAAGCAAATCTGCCACTTCAATATTATTCAAATCCGAGAAAGGGAAATGTGTGTTACCGTGCAATCCAGCTTCCGGCAGATGGACAACCGTGACGTTTCCCCCCAGTTCGTTCAACATTTGTGCCCATTTGCGCATCAGATATAAACGCCGCGTCCACTCGTATAACTCTGGTTGTTCGTCCGTTTCCGGCAGATTGTCTCCGTAATATACGACAATCGGTATTTTAGTGTACTCCATAAAATCAGACATAGGGACTTCAACCCCTTCCGTTTTCCCGGAAAGTGTCA
Organism: Parabacteroides sp.; assembly: GCA_019411205.1. Classification (GTDB taxonomy): domain Bacteria; phylum Bacteroidota; class Bacteroidia; order Bacteroidales; family Tannerellaceae; genus Parabacteroides. The sequence goes on from DXRF01000085.1 coordinate 6,422, forward strand.
GAATCTTTCCCTCTTCCGGAACTTGTCCTTCGGGAAAAGGAACTCCCCCACCCGGTTCATAGGATACGATTCCCTTGATATTCTTTGTCTTCAACAACGTTCTCCATCCGACAGGACCACCTTGAGAATGCGTGACGAAAACTGCTGGCCCTATCTTGTCGAACAAAGCTGCGTATGCATCAGAATAGACTTCAAAATCAACGGACCCGACAGTCGGTGTCATCTGCCGGAAATACTGATCGAGAGCATCTTTGTCACGACTGAACTGCACCCCGTCGAAAAAATCGGGCCAAATACCGAGACGAAAACGGTTGAACCAGATCTCTTCATCAAAAACGGGCGACAAAGTAACTGTCTCCGTTCCCCTCCCGGCATTCCCCCGACGAGGCTGATCGACAAGATACGTGGAGAATCCCCGACGCAAAAAGATATTCTGGAATCCCTCGCGCCCGTCAGGTGTCGTCTCCCACGTTTTGGAGAATTGGCCTACTCCGTGAGCAAAAACGAGTGGATATTTTCGTGCATCAACCGGCTTCTGATAAAACACGTATGCATGGTCGCCATGATAAGTACGTCCCAATGAATCGGTCAGTACCGTACCGCCAACGGCAAAACTGCCCTGTTCGGCAATCTTCAATACTGAACTGCGGGAACATGCAGCCAACAAAAGCAACACACTCAAACCCAATGTAATCAGACTTTTCATCCCTATACTTGTAATTATTTCTGAACTTTAGATTCCTGCAAGGTATCATAACGACTGCCGATAACTGGAATGGCAGCAACAGCCTCCTCCAATTCTCTCATTTCGCTCTCCGTGAAACGAATTTCTGCCGCCCGCAGATTTTCTTCCAAATGGGAAAGTTTTGTCGTTCCGGGAATCGGTACGATAAACGGCTTCTTATTCATCAGCCATGCCAAGGCAACTTGAGCCGGAGTGATTCCTCTTGTTCTGCCAAACACGTTAAGTACTTCCACGATACGCATATTGGCACGAATAGCATCGGGTTGAAAACGCGGTAAAGTCTGACGATTGTCATTCGCCGCTTCGAATCGCGTATATTCATTGATCATGCCACCCAAGAATCCCCGGTTGAGAGGACTGTATGGAACAAAGCCGATACCCAGCTCCTCACAGACCGGCAATACATTCTCTTCTACATTGCGGTGCATAAAATGGTATTCACTTTGTATGGCCGTAACGGGGCAGACCGCATGCGCACGGCGAATTGTTTCGGCATTCACTTCGCAAAGTCCGAAATGCAATACCTTTCCTTCCCGAATCAGTTCTTTGACAGTATCAGCAACTACTTCGACAGATGTATTCGGGTCAATACGGTGCTGATAAAAGATACCAAGCGTTTCGACACCAAGATTGCGTAAAGAATTTTCACAAACCCGGCGGATATTGGCCGGAGTACTATCCTCCTCCGTCTTAATCTGCACGCCATTTACAAATTTATGCCCGAATTTAGAGGAAACGAACACACGCCCCTCATAACCTTTCAAAGCCTCCCCCACTAGTTTCTCGTTCTTATGATAGCCGTAGCTTTCAGCAGTATCGAAAAGTGTTACGCCACGTTCTATCGCTTCACGTATCAAGGCAATCGCCTGCTCTTTACCTGGATGCTGACTGCGATGATGGTTCAATCCCATGCAACCGAATCCCATCGCCGAAACGTTCATGGCAGCAGTGCCACTACCCAGTGTCCGCCGATTATGAACAGCAGCCATACCTGCAAGACCAGTATCCGGTCTCCCGGATATATTCATTACTGCCGGTTCCAAACCTACCGCTTTCCCGGTTGTCGAAGCCACACAAAATGTAGAACCTGCCAATACCGCCTGCCTCAAAAAACGACGACGGTTCATACCATGTTCATTGTTCCATTCTTTTTCCATTTCCTGTTGCATTTTTTACATGTTCTGTTTCTTGTTGCAAAAATAGAAAGGAACATTCACACGGTCCGTACCAAAACTACGGATAGAAATACCAATTTCATCGATCGGCTAATAAACCTATCGTTTCAGTACCCTATTTCTGTCAAAAAAAGTAACTTTGTATCCACAAGGAGAATAGCTTATGAGTGAAATAATGAAAATTGACACAGTTCGGCAATACAATGACTATTTCGGAGTAGAGACTTTACATCCCTCAGTCAGCGTCATCGAAGGATGTAAGGCAAAGCCATTACGGTATTGCCGGAAGTTATACAACCTATATGCCATCTTATTGAAAGACACAGATTGCGGACAGCTGAAATATGGGCAAAGCTGTTACGACTACCGGCAAGGCACAATGCTTTTTCTGGCACCCGGACAAATAATGGGGTCTGAAGACGACGGAATGCTGCATCAACCAGAAGGCTGGGTATTGGCTTTCCATCCTGAATTTTTGCAAAAGACACCATTAGCTCGTCTGATACAAAGAATATTCCTATTTTTCCTATAATGCAAACGAAGCATTGCATCTTTCGGAACAAGAACGCAAAATCGTACTTGAATGTATGGAAAAGATACGTACAGAATTACAACATCCCATTGACAAACACAGCAAATCACTGATAACGGATAATATCAAACTGCTACTCGATTACTGTATTCGTTTTTATGACCGACAATTCATTACACGCGAAAATGTAAATCATGATATCCTGACGCGTTTCGAAAGTCTTTTGGATGATTATTTCGCCTCGAATGCACCAGCTGAAAGCGGTATGCCATCGGTACAATATTGCGCCGACAAACTTTGCCTGTCGGCCAATTACCTGGGAGACTTGTTAAGAAAAGAAACCGGGATATCTGCCTTGAAACATATTCAACAGAAAACATTGGATATAGCCAGGGAACGAATGTCCGATACTTCGAAATCCATCGGTGAGATATCTTATGAACTGGGATTTCCTTATCCCCAGCATTTTAGCCGTTGGTTCAAGAGAATGACAGGATATACTCCCAACGGGTACAGGATGGCAAACTAACTGACTGAACCTTGCCATCCCACCCGGTCAAAAAGAGAGATTTATTTCACGACTTCCGGACGTATCAAACCACCACCGATCGAAACACGATCCTTCCCAGCCAGAGACATATCAATAATATAAGAGTTTCGCTGGTTCACTTCCGTCTGACTTTTATGGGCATGGAAAATATAGCGGTATCTGCCCGCCTTGTCCAAAAAGGGTGCACCATGCCCAGTTCCGACAAGCTCTTCTACTTTATGCAAAAGCGGATTTTTCTCGCTTTTCTTCCACGGACCGAAAGGAGAATCCGATGTTGCATAACCTACGGCATAATCCTGGCTCCTGAAATCATTGGCGGAATAAAGCATATAATAAAGCCCGCCCTGCTTGACAATAGAAGGCCCTTCAGCCACCTTTCCGAACACCAGCTCCCACGGTTCGGTAGCTTCAACACATTGCGTCAATGTTTCTTCCTTGATCTCTTTCAGATTATCTTTCAGTTCCGCACACCAAATCACATTGCCGTTGGTAAAGCGGACAAAATAAAGATAGGCTTTCCCGTCCTCATCAAAAAAGACGGAAGTATCGATTCCTTTTTCTTCTCGAATCGGCTTCTTTTCATCCTGCACGAACGGTCCCAAAGGGGAATCGGACGTGGCAACACAGACATGTTCCTCTACCGAATAGAACATATAAAATTTCTTATCCTTCTCCACATAGTAGACTTCCGGTGCCCAGAACCATTTATCCCCGTAAGAGTCTTCTTTACTCAGTGCCAGGCGGGAAGAACGCTCCCATGACTTCAAGTCTTTAGAACTGTACACCTCGAAACCGTCCGCACGAGATGTCCCATAAGCATAATAGGTATCGTTGTAAAACAGGATATAAGGATCAGCAATCGGCAACACATCCGAAACCGACTCTTTCCCCTGGGCAGTCATACTTACCGCAACAACACACAACAGCATCAATAGCATTTTCTTCAACACATTCGTCTTCATAATGTATCCGTTTATTATTTGATAATTGAGAATTTCACACGCATGCAAAGATAATCAATTATTTTCTTCTCCAATATATTTGTTTTGTATATAGGAAATCCCTATCTTTGCACCCGCTAATACAAACAGCTTAAATTAATTATTCAAACATGGCA
>DXRF01000086.1 GCA_019411205.1 Parabacteroides sp.
GTGATAAATCATAAATCATAAATCATAAATCTTTACAGTGCTTGTGCGAACGATTCGAACATGCAGCTCCAAGAGGTGGCACCGCTGTCGGCATAGCCGATGGAGCGTTCACCGTAGTTACGGGCACGACCGAAGTTGGCTTTCATTTCCACGGTCGAAGCAGCACCGGCAAGGGCGGCTTTCGCTCCGGCTTCGAGGATTTCCTTGATGTCGTCCGAAGGGCATGCCTGGATCGCTTCCACAGCAGGGATCAGGGCGTCCATCATGGTCTTGTCGCCTTTCTGGGCTTTCGTCTGTTTCTGCACGTTGGCAAGACCGCCGGCAAACATGGCTTTCACTCCGGCGGCATCCAGTTCCGTACCGGAAGCATGGTCGCTCATACCCAAGAAGAAAGCGCCCAACAGCGTACTGGTGGAACCGCTTACCTGCAGCATGACGTCAAAGCCCATATCGTTCAGCATGGCTTTGAACTCCGTCCCTTTCTGGGCCGTAGCCACGATAGCGGACATGGCTGTCACGATTGCCTGGCCGTGGTCGCCGTCACCAATGACGGCATCCAACTTGGAAAATTCGTCTTCACGTTCTTTGATGTTCTTCAAGGCGTTGTCGAGCATCGCCTTGAAGTTTTCGATAGTCAGTTGTTTCATATATCGTTTATTTACCGATTGTTGTCCAGTAGGGTGCATCAGCACGTTTGTTCTTCAGATAGTCGATATGATCTTCGTCGAGGATGGCCATGATCATCTGGAAACCGGCCTGTTCCTGTACGGTCAGGATTTCCTGGATGCGGCTTACGGCCACCTGGAGGCCACGGGCTTCCAGTTCTTTGTAGGCCTTACGGAAGATGATATTCAACTCCATGTGGGTAGTCGCTCCTACGCCGTTGATGATAAGCATCATCTTGTCGCCGGCTTTCGGTTTGAGCTGCTGGCAAAGCAGGTCTACCATTTCGGCAGCTGTATCGTCGGCAGAGACAAGCGGTTTCTGTCCGCCACCGCCTTCGCCGTGCTGTCCCATACCGATCTCCATGACGCCCTGGGGCAGGTCGGTGATCGTACCGCCGTTCTGAGGATGTGTACAGGAGCGCATGGCAACGGCCAAAGTAGCGACGTTATTGTTATAGCGTTCGGCTATTTCGACCAGTTCGTCAAGTGTCTTGCCTTCTTCGGCTGCCGCACCCAATATTTTATACAGAGGCACGCAACCGGCCAGGCCGCGACGGTCGTTGATGTCGGCATCGATACCGGCACTGATATCGTCGTGGGTCAGCACTTGTTTCACCTTGATGCCTACGCGTTCTGCCAACTGGCAGGCCATGTTCGCACTCATCACGTCGCCGGAGTGGTTCAGGACAACCAGCAGGATACCGGCTTCACGCTTCATCAGCTGCAAAGCCTGGAACAGACGCTGCGCACCGGGAGCGGCAAAGACGTCGCCCACGACAGAGCAGTCCAGCATACCTTCGCCTACGAATCCGCTCAATGCGGGTTCATGACCGGAACCGCCCAAGGTCACGATAGCCACTTTGTCTTCGCTTTTCGGGTTGGCACGCACAACGATGTTTTCGCCGCCTAACTTCACCTGATCCGGATATGCCAATACATAACCTTCCAACAATTCGGGTGTTATCTGTTCGGGATCATTTATAAATTTTGTCTTTATGTCTGACATGGTATATTCCTCCTTTATTTAAGTTTGTTATTAATGTTATTATTTGATTTCCATGATTTCGATGGCGATGCCTTCTTCTTCGATGAAAGCGATCGTCAGGTGTTCGTCGCATACGGCCGGGCCGAAGATCACCTTCTTGCCTTTCAGCTCTTCTTCCAGAGAAGGAACGGTGTAAGCGATGTGTCCCTGTTTCTGTACCAGTTCGGGCAGGCAGCTGCCTTCTTCGAATTTCAGGAATTCGATGCGGTTCGGACTTTTGCTATAGTCTGTCAACCATACTTTCAGGCCTTCATTAAACATAGCCCCTTCTACTTGTTCTGTCGTTACGATACCGACATGATTAAATGTTCTCATGACTAATTAATTTTAAGTGTTCGTACTATTTTTATTCGTTATCTGTTTTTCTCCAATTCAAAATATATGGGTTTCACCTCTCCGTCTTCCATCTCCTGTAGGAAAGGACAGCCAGGACAACGACTACCCCCAGGGCGATATAAAGATAGGTGAATATTCCATGTACATTATCATTCTGGCCGTATGAATGCATTCCGCTCAGAAAATAATTGACGCCGAAGAAAGTCATCAGCACGGAAGCGAACGCAACCACGGATGCCAGGTTGAACAGCCAGAGGTTATTCCAGCGTTTCACCAGGTGGAGATGAGTCACTACGGCATAGACGACCATCGTGATCAGCGCCCAGGTCTCCTTCGGGTCCCACCCCCAATAACGGCCCCAGGACTCATTCGCCCAGACAGCACCGAGGAAAGTGCCGACAGTCATCAGGGCAAGCCCTATCCACAGCGCCATCTCACCCACAATGCTCAGTTCGGTGATACGGGCTTTCAAGATCTCCTTGTTCTTCTTTCCGGTGACGGACATCATCACCATATTGGTCAGCCCGATCAGGCAACTGATACCGAAGAAGCCGTAAGCGGCGACAATGACTGCCACATGGAACATCAGCCACGGCGATTTCAGGACCGGTACGAGCGGGTTGATCTCCGGGTCCATCCAGTTCAGGCCGGAGACGAAGAGGATGATACCGCCGAACAGGGTGGCCAGTGCAAAGGTGACCGTACTGCGGCGCACGAACAGCAGTCCGGCAAAGACAGTCGCCCAGCCCACGTAGACCATCGTCTCGTAGGAATTGCTCCAGGGAGCATAGCCACCGATATACCAGCGCATCCCCATTCCGAACATATGATAGTGGAAGACGACCAGCACGCCGATTCCCAACAGCCATACGGCCACCTTCATCCAGCGGTTCCGGCGGAACAGCATCGCGAAAGAAAGGACCAACAGCAGTCCGCCCAAGACCAGATAGCCGATCTTGCAATAGCGGAAAACATCCATCTTGTTATATTTCAACTCGGCCTGCATACGCTCCGGGCTGATATCGAGTGTCTTGTTCTTGGCCTGCTGGTAGGTGTCGATCATGCCGACCACTTCATCGGCTTTCGCCCAATCGCCGCTCTTCAGGCCTTCCTGCACCTCGCCCAAATACCAGTCGAAAATGCGGGAGACGAACATGGAGTCTTTGCCGCTGAAGGCAGAGAGGTTGTCGCCGGGTGCATACCATTTATGGTTCGGATCGTCTTCTTTGGGGAAGAGGTTCAGCATTTGGTGGTTGATCAGCTGATGGAAGATGTTCAACTGCTCGTCCAGTTTCATCAGGTCTTTGTCGAAACGCGTACGCTGGGCAGGCATCTTGTTATAGGCTTCTTCCAGCTTCTCCTGCAGCTTGTAGTTGCCGGTGCTGTCGAAGACCTGGATATAGGCACACTCGCCGTCTGTCAGGTCATAGTAGGCAGCCAGCTCCGGATTGGACAGGGCGATAAAGGGAACGCGCATCCACATATCGGGCATGGCCAGGAGGCTCAGCAGGAACTGGTCGGAGTTCAGTTTGCCGATCTTATCCGACTTATGGAGCTTGCGCAGGATCTCCGAAGAGAAGGTATTGACCGGCATCATACGACCGCTACCCGACTGGATCGGAAGGGCGCCGAAGCGGGCGGCATGATCCGGGGCCACTGCATATTTCTGCACGGCATCGAACATCGGGGATGTCTTCCCAGCAGCATTTACGGACAGGGAAACGGTAAGAAGCGCAAGCAGCAGGGCCGTTACGCCGGTCGCCTTGCGCAATTCTTTCAGACGGCGGCTCTGGCGCATGAAGCGGGAGTCCTTGCCGACCAAGCAAAGGATCAGGCCGATGACCAGCAGGAGGTATCCGGTGTAGGTGATGTTCCGTCCCGCCACGTCGCGGTTGACGGAAAGGATGGTGCCGTGTTCGTCCTGGTCGTAGGAGGCCTGGAAGAAACGGTAGCCTTTTACATCCAATACGTTATTCATAAAGATGCGCTCTTCGCGGTCCTCCCCGTCCACATGGACGATCACTTCGCTCTCGTAGGAAGAGGGGCTGGCGGAACCGGGATAGCGGGTTAAGGTGAATTTCTTCAGTTCAACGGAAAAAGGCAGGGTATGAAAGGTCGTGTTCTCGGAAGTGCGGACAGCAATCTGGTTGCTTGTCTCTCCTTCACGCAGATGCAAGATTCCTTCTTCGCCGAAAAGGAATGAGGTAAGGGCGCCGAGAAGGATGACGACGAAGGCGGAATGGGTCAGCATCAGTCCCCATTTGCCGCGTTTGAGGTATTGGTGTTTGATCGTAGCCGCAATGAAATTGACGACTAAAAGGAATTGGAGCAGGAAAAACAGGGGGGAATAATAAACCATTGCTTTGGCTGCAGCTGTACCGTGATACTTTTCGATGAAAGTGGCAACGGCCAGGCCAAAGGCATAAATCAGTAACAGAACGATCGTCGTTACAAAGGAGGAGAAAAATCTTTCGAGATTTGTTTTCATTTACTTTTTTATTAGAGTTCACAGATGCGGCAAATGTACGCAGATTAATCGTTTGATGAAATAACCGGTGGCAATCTGCCACATCTGTGTTCTCTATGGGTTGATAGATATTATCTATACCTTTTCATTCTCAATCTTCAATGATCATACGGAAACCGACATTGAACACACGCTGGTACGGATAGTAAGCCTTACGCGTGTGGGAAGCCGCATATTTCGGACGGTCGATGTAAGAACCGCCGCGGGCCACCTTGTATTCGGATGTCTCTTTCGTCTTCTCATTGTACGGATACGACACATAGTCGGAACGGGTCCATTCGGCTACGTTTCCGTGCATGCTGTACAGACCGAACGGGTTGGCTTCATAAGCCTTACCGCCTACCTGAACCAAGTTACCGTCGTCTACGCTTTCTTCTTTCGGAAGGAAGGTATAGTATTTGTACCACGGGTTGGTCTTCGCCATCGGCTGCGGGTCTATACCGGAAACGGCAAACAACAGTGTTGTCTTGTCTGCCAGGTTGTCCTTCTTGCCGAAGTCGGCGTGCATGTCACCATACCAGAAGTCCTGGTCGCTACCGGCACGGCAAGCCCACTCCCACTGTGCTTCTGTCGGAAGCGTGATGTTCAGTCCGGTCTTTTCGCTCAGTTTCCGGCAGAACTCCATCGCATCGTTGTAGCTGACACGGATCACAGGCTGTTCCGGTTTGTTGGCCGGATATCCCTGGACTACGTGGTCTTTCCACTGCTGGTCCACGAAACGGCTGTCATGATCCGGGAAGATGGTTTGGAACTGTTCGTTGGTCGTTTCCAGTTCTGCCATCCAGAAGCCTTTGCTGATCTTCACTTTGGCTGTCGGATAGACATCCGGTTCGCCACGGTAGCTACCCATCACGAACTCACCGGCCGGGATACGGACGAAATTGACTTTCACACCCGGGGCGATCTCAACCACCTTACGGGTTTCCTTCTCCTTAGCCAGCATTTCCTTGATCCGGTCAGCACCGAAGGGCCAGCCTTTCGCTTTCACGTTCTTTTCCTTTACAGGAGCAGCCTTTTCAGGCATTACCGGAGTGATCGGGCCTTGCTTCTTCAGGTAGTCGGCATAGTCGGCGATTTCTTTCTTCCAGTCGACACCGGCTCCGTTCGCATACTTGTCGGTCAGTTCCTTACGGCGCTTGATCTGGTCGAATCCCTTATAAGGAAGATCATTCAATACGTTCGCATTGAAATAACCTTTGTCGGGAGCGTTGTAGTCGATCCAGTTGTAAAGCGTCTTCCATTCCTTATCGGTCAGTTTCACGTTGTGATGGCCTTTCTTCAGCAAGCGTACCAATTCGCTCGTGTTGGGATGATATTCGTACGGCTGCAAAACGACCATGTCACCTTCGCCTCCCTGACGGTGCACATACGGGTGCAAGTTCAGATAGGACGTACCATAGCCTAACTTGTCTTTCTTTCCACCCCGCAGGTCGAACGCTTTTCCTTCACCGTTATGACAAGCGATACAAGCGCGATCCAGGATCGGCTGTACTTCCAGGTCGAACGTGAAAGAGCGTGTGCCACCTTCGGGCAGAGTCAAGGCAGACGGAGCTTTCTGCGAAGCGATCACACGTTTCGGGATCGCGATCTGGTTCTGGTCTTCGTGGCAACCGATACAGGAAACCACTTCGCCGGGCTGACCGGTTACCCAGCTTCGCATCCACTGGATAGCCACGCCGTCTTTATCCAAAGGCTGGATGGAGATCGGTGTATTGGCAGGAGCCTTGAAGATCACGGAACCGTCTTCTTCGACAGGAACCGTTCCCAACAGACGTTTGATATCCCAACCGGACTGGATTCCGTGCCAGTTATGGTCGGAACGGGTCTTCACATATGCATATTCGTAAGCATGCAGACGCAGTGACTTGACTGTTCCGCGAGGAATACCTTGCAGGCCCTCTCCTTCGTAGATATCCTGGATAAAGAAGGTAGCTTCCTTTTCATTCAGTTTCACACGGTCGGGAATAGACGGAGGAGTCTTCGTCTTGCGCACCAGGATCGGGCTGATATAGCCTTCGCCTTCTGCCTGCATCAGACAGGTCACGTTGTCGTAAACGTCTACCAGGTAGAGTCCCCACAAGGCATGCGGGTCCAATTTGGCTGCAACCAGGAAGTATTTGTCGTTCAGCGGAGTCGGTTTGACGAACTGCGGCCAGACACCATTTACTAACTCATCTTTGATCTCTTCCTTGATCGGACGGTTACGGTGAGGGATTTCCTGTACCATACCGGCTGTACTCTTACGTCCCTTGGTCGGATCGAAGATGATCATACGGCCTGAACGTGCCACACCGTGGTGACCGGAGATGATACCGACAAACGCCGAACCGTGACCGGGCAACGGCTGCACGTCAAACGTACTGTTCGGGAACATCGCGCCACTACCGTAGAGGGCTTTGTTTTCCGTTCCGTCCGGGTTCATGTGCATCACGATACGGGAATAGTAGTGGGTCAGGTCGGTGTACTCCCAGCGGGTGTACATCACACGACCGTTATTCATGATGACCGGGTTCCAGTTGGCATCCTGGTCGAATGTCAGGCGGCGCATGCTCTTGTCTTTCGGGTCATACAGCACCATGTTACCTACCGCATCGCTACCGTTCACACAAGGAACACCCTGGTAACCGATGTTGGAGATAGCAATCACACGGCCGTCGGGCAGGTATGTACCATCGTAGAACTCCAGATCCGGCTCGTCGTTTTCCACAAGCGGTTTGAAGCCTGTTCCATCCAGATTCACTTCATAGATGTTCCAGCGCTTGTCGTCTTGTGTCTGTGTGAACATCACACGGTCGCCGTTCCAATGCAGTTTCAGGTCGGCGATGGAAGAACCGTTTTTCGGTTTGTAAACCTGGCGCATCTGTATATCGCCACGCAGGTTGGAGAGTTCGACGATCTCGGCATCGAAGCCTTCACGACCGGCAGATTCCTGGTTACTCCAGTTATTGGCCTGGGTTCCCAAAGAAGGAGTCATGACCTGGTGTGCCTTCGAACCGACCTTGAAACGGGCTGCCACGATCTTGTCGGCATCCAACAAGGGGTTAGCCAGCAAGATGGCACGTTTGCATTCCAATGCTCTCTTAGCATTGGCGATGGCCTGTTCGTCACCGTTATAGATGCCTTTGAAGCCTTTCTTTTCGAGCTGCACGAGTTCGTTCAGCATCGGTTCGTATTTGGCGGCGTCGTAGCCTTTCTGCTTTTTCATATCGGCGAAAGCCAATTTGACGGCTTCGACGTTCAGCCATTCCAAATCGCTCTGAAGCGTGTACAGCTCCTGTACTTTCTCAACCAGTTCGAGATATTTGTGTATCTGTGTACTGAGATCTTTTTCGTTTGCGATCTGCTTTGCCATATTCGAATAGTAGGCTCCGTCCTTCAACCGGGCGATCGCATTATCCGCAGCTTGCTTTTCGATGGAGGCATCCGGGGTGATCAGCCAGGTATCCAGGCCGTCCAGTACACCACCCAGCATACCGATTTCTTCCGGATACTTGTTGTTCAGTTCTTCCGCAACAAAGGTCGGAACCGTATTCAAGGCTTGGAAGAACACGCTGCCGCCGCTTGAAGTATCGTCGATACCGACTTCGGCTTCGAAACGGACATACTGCCCTTTTACCGGATATACCAACGTACCGTTCGCATGGCAGAACACACCGTGTTTGTATTCCTTTCCGGCAATCACGATCTCGTGATCGTATGCATTCGTGTTCATCTTGGGTTTTGCCCAACCGGCAACACCGTATTCATAAGGAACTTCATCTAACCATACGGCCGTACCATCAGCTTTAATCAAACGGGCATTTGCCCATACACCCTGATCGTAGTTCGTACCGTCGGGACCTCCGGCTGTTACAAGCACCAGCTTATCCACGCCTTTCAGGTCTACCACGAAAGGTTCGGCTTTCGCCTTATGCTTCATCCAGGTAGAGATGACGGGCATTCCGGATTTCTTCAGCTTTGCCTGTAATTCCGTTTTGGCTTTGACTGAGGCATCAATCCACGTTTCCGCCTTCTTCTGCTTGGGTCCGGCGGATACCATAGCAGAAGAGGACAGAAAGAGTGATACTAATAAATAGTATTTGTTCATGTAATAAATTATGAGGTGTTTATTACTTATTATAACGCAGCTTTCGTGTTGGTGAAGCGCAAGCCGTCATTGTCGTGATAGCATGCCCATTCATCAACAATAGCACCTTCAGGACCAGCCATCATAAAGTGGAATGTTTCCAACTCTTTCAGGCGAAGAACATCACCAACATTCTGTACGACGAAGTTTTTGCTCTTGATCGGACCGTGAGTAGCGGGGATAGCAGGAGCGTTCGGAGTCTCGTCGCCAATTTCAGAGAAGTTGTAAACCCATCCTTTTTCAACCATCCAGGATTCATGTTTAGCCGGGAATTTGGTCTTTACATGTGCATGTTCGGGGATCATCTGTCCCGGAAGCAGATAGATAGCGTGGGCGAAGTAGCCGTATTCAGGATCGTTGATCCAGAAAATACCACCCATACCTACGTTTTCAAAATCGCCCAGACCGAAGTCAGTCACCCACATGTCCTTAGCCATCAGTTCGGTGAAAGGAACACCGTAGAAAGCGAACATGTCTTTCATTGCTTCCATAGCAACATCCTGTTGGAACTTGCCGTCTTTGTAGAAATCGGCATTTGTGTACTTCTTTGAATACTTCATTTCTTTATTATTTTTACAGTTAGCATTGTTGTTACATTCATTTTTGCAGTTGCTTCCGCACTGTTCGGTGCATTGTCCTTCACCTGCTGCTGCGCAACAGGTAGCTTCGCCAGTAGATGTTTTGCCGTTACATGCAGCCATAGAAAGCAGAAGGGCTCCCATAGCGGCTGATTTCATAAAATTCTTTTTCATTTTTTCTCTTGTTTATTTAGTTAGTAATATTTGTTCCTTACCTATTCCTAATTCCCTGCCGGGGAAACTTTTGTTTCCATATGAGGAAACTTTTGTTTCATGCCTATGAAACGTTTATTCGATGGCGATCCCTTCTATTTCGATCAGTAACTCATCCCGGCAAACATCTGCCCACATATACGATATGGGGATATTCAAATTATATCCTTCCAAGAGTTCGCGTGCCTCTTTATAGAAGGATTTATCTTTCAGATAGACACGCAGCATTTTCAGCTTCGCCTTACCGATCAGCTGGTCGATGTTTTCCATCGTGATATGGAGCTGGTGTCTGAGACCTACCCCTACCAGGCTTTCTTCTCCGCGGATAGCTGCCGTACCGGAAATGTAGACGATCCGCCGGTCATCAAAAGTCATGCTTTTGGCCCGTTCGAACTTCGGAGTGGCTTTCTTCTGCTGGGCAGCTTCGAGGACCTGGGCCGAATAGGCATGGGCGGCTATCTGCAACTTATTGTCGATCGGGGTGGCGTAGCACTCGGGACGGGCGAACACAGCCGCATCCAAGTCGACCAGTATACCGCCCAAGTTGGCTCCGATACCGGTAGCTGCCGGATAGCCGTTCTTCCAGTCTGTCTTTTCATAGAAATCGGCACGGGCGTTATTGAACATCTGGTAATGCTGGTCTGGCCCGTCGAAACGGGTGATCTGCTCGATGTAGTTCCACTGGCGGATGATGCTGTTTATGGGGAAACCTTCCCGGCGCATCACCTCTCCCATCGTGTGGAATACTTCGGCGGACTGCTGCTGGATACCGAAGTTGATCACATCTCCATGGAAACCGCCGGCAAAGAGGAAACGACCGTCGGCATTTTCCAGTATGACATACGGGAAACCACCGTGATGGCGGAAGGTGATCTGATCGCCTTCGTCCGCTTTGTAGCTATGGACTTCCAGGATCAGCCCGGCATTCAGAGGGGGCTGTGAAACGTAGCTCAGAACCGGTTCGTGAGCCCCGTAGGACTTACGGATC
>DXRF01000087.1:0-1311 GCA_019411205.1 Parabacteroides sp.
GTTATATTTGCAATAAAAACTATTTACAAACTATATATGGCAAGACCGAAAGGAGCACCGAAAGTCGGAGGAAGAGTAAAAGGAACACCAAATAAGATTAAGTTGGAAATCCGCATGAAGATGTCGGATTTTATCATTGACCATTTCAGCGACTTTGTCAAATATTGGGAAGAACTACCGAAGGATTCCCCCGCTAAATTCAGCACATATATCAATGTGCTAAAGTATGTATTGCCTCCTATAGCAGCCGAACCCTTAAGCGAGGAAGGAACAGATTCGACTGCAAGTGCAATATCAAAGAGTATCGAAGATTTAAAGAACGCATCAAAATAAGATACAGTATGACAACAGTAATCAACATCAACAGAGCCTTGATATTCGAGGGTATCTCCAAAATAACCGGCTTTATAGGCAAAAACGTTGAAAACGGACTGGATCGCATTGCCGTGACGGAAGACGAAAGAAATATCATCGACGACCTCATTAGAAGTTCGATCATATCCATGACCGCTTTCGTTTCAGCGTATCATCCAGCTTTAAATGACAACGGAATAACCATTGAGACACCTTCTAATTTTGACAGGGACGCATCCGAAGCGTTACAATCGGAAATGGAAACGTATATCATCAATCAATCATGCTGCAACTGGTTCCATGTCGCAAGGGAAGAAAAAGATGCGGAAAAATACAGTGAATATGCAAAAAACAATATCCTCAATATTAACCTACTTCTTTCGAGAAGGACAAGACCTCAAAGAATATGACTATTCAATTTGAAATAACAAAAAAAGATGTGCTTCTGCAGGTCAAAACAGAAGCCTTTGTAACAGGTGAAGCAAACAAGGACGGCGAACTCTCACGTATCAACCATGCAACAAAAACACAGGCAAGCGACGATGACGATGATATTCTTAACGAGTATATCAATACGGCAGCATCAGCGATTACCGATTTGCTGTCCGGCCATCTTTCGCCATCACAGCCTGCAGATCAAAAAGAAAAGTTTATTTTCACTTGCCAAATGCCTGATTCGTACGATACAAATCAGAACCGGGCTATCACAAACGGCATCAAAGATTATATGTCGGCCTATACTCTATACAAATGGTATAAAAGGGTGGCTCCAGACATGGCAGATACAAGCGAATTGGAAATTATCAGGTCTGATATCAATCATCGGATAAACCAAAGGAGAAAACCCGTCAGACGCCCTGTTCTTCCTCTCAACTTTTAAAAGAGACAACCGCTAAGTTTTAGAATTAGCGGTTGTCCACATTATACGCAATACCGGCTCATCTCAATCGATTCGTG
>DXRF01000087.1:1321-5051 GCA_019411205.1 Parabacteroides sp.
CCACCATAAACTCAATATAGTTTAACGCGACATCCGTACGCACCCCTCCGACCAAAGCTACCATGAAATATTTGAACGCTTTCGTTTTGTTCATCTTGGTAATAAGGTCGCGTACGTCTTCAATCTTTTCACGCCCGGACAGCAGAATAAAGTGTTCAGCATCGTTGCTACCCAAGATATAGAAGCCACATTTGCTGAAAGCCAAAATCTCTTGATCCCTGAATTTAACCGTCTCTCCGCGAAAATATACTAATGATTCGGATGGACGTATTACGCCACGAATAGCTGATTGCACGATACGTTTATGGGTAAGCGTGCCAAACTTGATAGGACGAGTCAGCAGCAGTATTTTGTTGACTGTCCTATGTCCATTGTGCATATTGTAAACCCCGTGGTCGTTAAATACGGCCAAGCATTCTGGGTAAGAGTTAAGAAAGCTACTAATTGAAGCGGAAATCTTGTACCAGCTACCCGATTGCATATTGAACACGTAGGAATATGGGTAGTTCCGGTTTGCTACAATAATCTCTTTGTCTTCATAGTTATACCCGACCTTTGCTTCTTCTAAATAATAAATAAATTCAGTGGAAGAAAGTTTGTCACTGAATCCACCCACACCTGCAATTTTCTTAATTATAGGTGAACTGTCGACTGCCGTAGGAAGATAACCTTCCATATCGGACGATAGATCTCTTACAGTCGATCCCGATAGGATCTTAAGCCCCGAATCCGTAGAAAACACTATTGCATCGTCGGTAGAAACAATGGAATCCGGATTATTGCATACATCCCGTGTCACAGAAAAAGAATTTGCATAAGCGATATCGCCGGTTCCGACCGATAAGGCAAAAACACCTTCGCCTGTAAACACATAAAGAGGAAATTGCCCGAACTGGCCCGTCGACAAGGCCGTTGTCGCTGTAGCCATTGCCACTATGTTACGACTCGAAACCGTATATGTTTGTTTGGCGGGAAAATAAAACGGGTTTGAGACATTTGATACCTTCAATTTGTTGGGAGCAACCGACACGGAATCTTCTGGCAAAGGCGTATAGGTCCCATACTTATCGGTTATCGAGTGAGGATAAAGCCCTTTTAAGCTATAGGCTATGTTCAAGAAAGGATGCGGCTTTAACGGAATCTCATCGTAATACTTATCATTGTAGATAATCATTTTGACCGCCCTTGAATCCGGGTAAGACAGGTATGGGGAAACCATAGCACCATAGGCCGTACTTGCTCCATGTACTATTTTCATTCCACTTTCTGTTTTGACATGCACCTCCGTATTTACCGTAAATTCGCCAATGTCGCTAACTGCAAACATCCCCAGAGGATAGGGCTTGGCAAGTTTTTCCCGGATGTTCCCGACATGCAGCTTCCCGTTATATGTATACAGATGTCCGGTTATCCTGCTTCTCGTAAAATCATCATCAGTTACGACATCTTGTTGTTCCAGGTTCTTAAATGCCTTGCCTTCGGCAAATATATTTTCAAACCCGTTCGATATATCTCCGATCGGGATGCTTTTGACAAGATAAAAATTTGATGTTTCGCTGATTTCTTCAAGTAATTCACTTTCCGACTTAAACGGGAGATCCACCATCATATTATTCTCATCCAAAACGGTCACTGTTTTTATCGTACTGTCAAGATCATTGATTACAAACGGTCTTGAAACGAATATGTCCACAGACGAGGCGACATCTTTCCAGCCGGACAAGCCGGATAAATCATATTTAACGCCTATGGTCCGAGGGTTTGCGATAAGTTTATAAGTAAAGCCTTTTATCTGCAGGGAGTCAAAATCAAATTTGGTTTTACTTACTGCCATCCTAATAAAATTCGGCTCGCCGACCAGCAGCGGGGACGAATGCATCACGTAGCTCTCATCGAACAGTCTGACGGCATACCTTACAAGGACGGGATATATAACATGCCCTGCATCATACACATCTTCTTGTAACAGCTTGTAATAATTTGCTTTGAAAGAATTGGTAATAATCTTTTCCCCGGTCTCGTTCAATGTCGCAAGGCTTCCGACTTCTTGAATATGGACTGCCGGCTCTAAACTGCATGAGGCATCATCCGAGTAGACAGCTTCTTCTTTAATGCAAGAAAAACGGATCGACGGTTCCGGAATCTGATCACCAAGATATGTATATTTTCCACCTATGAATATTGCATAATGAATGCTTTCGCCTGTCGCCATGACGAGGATATTACCGACAGATTGTATCTGCTTTACGCCGGGTATCTGCGCGAAAGCTGTGTTCTTTATAACCCATTGCCCGGCCACTTTATCGCTATCGAAAAGGACAATGTCGTTGGCGTACGAAATCAAATGCTCGTACGTGCCGTTTTTGTGCACAAATATCGGAGATTTCCCCTCTGCAAACTGACGTTCAAGTATTGGCCTCCCAACAGGTTCTATTGATCCGTTTTTGGGACGTGCATTTATCAGTTCCGAGCACATCCCGTCTTTTGACACGCCATCATCTGTATTACGGCTTATACCTCCCAGCCCAACATTGACCTTATTCATAGATTCTTACTTTTTACAAAGTAAGGCATTACAAGCAATGTATCAACTGTTATTTTGGGACAAATAAAAGGCTTACCCAAAAGATTGCCGTTTCTATGAAAAGCCCTTTCCTTTTTGCCGTTCGTAAAATCTGTGTTCTTTTTTGTCCAGATTATCAATCCTAAATAACGCTTTACTCCCAATAGGCATATCTTCCGGAAGATGTTTTACCAACTCGGAAATTACATCGTCAACATTGTTATACCCCAAATCTTCAAACGAATATATTTTCTTTTCTTGAAAAAACACAGTGCCACGGATCATATTTTTGAATGATATCCTAAATTGAGTTTGCTCCACATCTACATCATCTTCCAACAAATCCGGCAACTTATCATAAAACACAAAATCTATCACTTTCTGGTTTAACTCCGAAACAATCGAGTAATCTGGTTTGACATATACCTCTGTCACTTTATGAGCGCTTGCATGGTTCATTGCAAACGCCACATCATACATAGTTGCCTTTATATCATTTCTCGCAATCGTTCCCCAGCTATGCCGGAATGTGTAGACACAATATGACTCTGAAAGTTCATTGAATTGACAAATTTTCCTCAGACCACCATTTACATTAATATTAAAAATATTATTATCAGAATAACGCTGATGGAAATTAAAAAGATATTCATCCCCATCTTCAGATTTGTATTTTTCAAATAAGTCTTTTAAAATATCCGGCACATCCAGTTCCATATACGCACCATCGCTTCTGAACTTGGCCGTCTTTCGTCTATTGTAGGCAATTTTCCCATCTTTATAATTGGCTGCCTTAAGATGATACAAATCTGCAGTATTTATGCCTGCCAAACACATTACCATCTTGGCAACATCTTGAGCTAATTCCGGGAGTGGACATTTCATTTTCGAAGGAGGAAGAGGTAATTCAAAGAATTTTTTTATTTCCGAAACAGGTATGGCCTTATGTTCCGACTTATCGGGTTTGGGAATAGCGATCCTTGGCCAAGGATTCGTTTTTATCTGGATAATTCCACGGTCATAATCGTTATACTTCAATATGGCAGCTTTAAATATTTGTCTCACGCAAACAGGATACATCTCTTTCGCCCTTGCTGTTCCAGATAAAGATTTTATCCAATCATTTACAAACTTAGTTGTGAATCTGGAAAACATCAGTTTATTCGT
>DXRF01000087.1:5061-10382 GCA_019411205.1 Parabacteroides sp.
CTTTCCAAATGCTGATACGCCAACTGATAATTTTTTGCATTTCTTTCTTGACCGGATTTTGCCATTTCAAACTTATATTTTCGTGCAAAATCTGAAAAGCACACGTCGGCTTCTGTTTTTTCCAAAAAATCAACAAGCTCTTTTATACCCCACTTCGATATATCTTCTTTATTGGTTTTATCTATATATGTCTTAATAATGTCCGAACAAAAAGATAGCACAAAAGGATCTTTCACTTCGCCTGTACGTGTCAATCCTTTTTTATCCACCATCTTATCTGTTTTTATGTAAGACGATTTTCGATTATGAGTAACCCTTATGTAAACGGGATAAAAACCGTCACTTCTCTGTTTTTGCACACATGTCTTGAAAGTTGCCATAAATCAATAATTTAGAACTCTAAACATACTCTAAACGTATGCAGCAAAAATACTAAACTATTTCTAAACATTCGCCTACATTCTATGTCATTTTACGCTTATAATGCAATAAATAATAAAAGGCTGATAGATAGCTTAATAACTATCCATCAGCCTAATTCATTGATAATTAAAGTGTATTCCTAAAGAAATATCAGTCCTCAATAGCGGCTTGGGCCGCTGCGATACGTGCGATTGGCACGCGGAAGGGTGAACAGGATACATAGTTCAGTCCTACTTTATGGCAGAACTTCACAGAAGAAGGTTCACCGCCGTGCTCGCCACAGATACCACATTTTAGGTCTGGACGGATGGCACGGCCCTTTTCGGTGGCCATACGAACCAATTGCCCTACCCCTTTCTGATCGAGCACCTGGAACGGGTCTACTTTCAGAATCTTCTTTTCCAGATAAACCGGCAGGAAGGAGGCGATATCATCGCGTGAGTAGCCGAAGGTCATCTGTGTCAGGTCGTTTGTTCCAAACGAGAAGAACTCGGCAGAAGAAGCGATACGGTCTGCAGTCAGGGCAGCACGAGGAATTTCGATCATCGTACCGACCTTGAAGTCAATGCTGTCTCCCATTTCCTCGAACAGTTGTGCAGCAGTCTCACGGATCACTTTTTCCTGTTCCTTGAATTCGTATAAAATACCTGTCAGCGGAACCATGATTTCAGGTTTGGCTTCGATACCTTCTTTCTTCAGTTCGAGAGCAGCTCCAAGAATAGCGCGTGTTTGCATTTCCGTAATTTCAGGATATGTATTACCCAAACGACAACCACGGTGTCCTAACATCGGGTTATGTTCGCAAAGCGATTCTACTCGTTTCTGAATTTCTTTGACCGATACACCCATTGCTTCCGCCATTTCTTCCTGACCTTTCAGATCATGAGGGACGAATTCATGCAAAGGAGGATCGAGCAGACGCACGGTTACCGGACAACCTGCCATTGCCTTGAAAATGCCTTTGAAGTCCTCTTTCTGGTAAGGCAGAATCTTTGCCAATGCATTCTTACGACCTTCCGCATCTTCCGCCAGGATCATTTCACGCATAGCCTTGATCTTTTCACCTTCGAAGAACATATGTTCCGTGCGGCACAAACCAATACCTACGGCACCGAAATTACGTGCGATCGTAGCATCGTGCGGAGTATCGGCATTCGTACGAACCTGCAATTTTGTATATTTATCTGCCAAAGTCATCAATTCGGCAAAATCGCCGGACAGTTCGGCAGCCTTCGTCTCTACCTTTCCGACATAAACCGTACCGGTCGTACCGTTGATAGAAATATAGTCGCCTTCTTTCAGTTTAACGCCGTCGACTTCGACAGTCTTATTCTTATAATCGATTTCCAAAGCACCGGCACCGGACACACAGCATTTACCCATACCACGTGCAACAACGGCCGCGTGCGAAGTCATACCGCCCCGAGCAGTCAGAATACCTTCGGCAACAGCCATACCAGCCAGATCCTCTGGAGATGTTTCGATACGGACCATTACGATTTTCTTTCCGTCAGCATGCCATTTCGCAGCATCATCGGCGAAGAACACGATCTGTCCTGTTGCCGCTCCCGGAGATGCGGGCAAGCCTTTCACCCAAACTTTCGCCTGTTTCTCGGCTACCTTATCGAATACAGGGTGAAGCAGTTCATCCAATTTATTGGGTTCGATACGTTTCAATGCCGTCTTCTCGTCAATCATACCCTGATGCAACAAGTCGATTGCGATCTTAACCATTGCAGCACCAGTACGCTTTCCGTTACGGGTTTGCAGGAACCACAGTTTTCCTTCCTGTACGGTGAACTCCATGTCCTGCATATCATGATAATGATTTTCGAGCTTTGCTTGCAGTTCATCCAATTGTCTATAGATTTCCGGCATGGCTTCTTCCATTGAAGGATATTTGGCTACGCGGTCTTCTTCTGAAATACCGGCACGTTCCGCCCAGCGTTGCGAACCGATCTTCGTGATCTGTTGTGGTGTACGGATACCGGCCACCACATCTTCGCCTTGTGCGTTGATCAAGTATTCACCGTTGAAAAGATCTTCCCCGTTACCGGCATCACGAGAGAAACATACACCGGTAGCGGAAGTATCGCCCATATTACCGAACACCATAGCCTGCACGCTGACAGCCGTACCCCATTCGGCAGGAATCCCTTCCATCTTACGATAGAGGATGGCACGTTCGTTCATCCAACTGTCAAACACAGCGCAGACAGCTCCCCAAAGCTGTTCATAGGCAGAAGTCGGGAAATCTTTACCGGTCTGAGCCTTGACAGCCGCTTTGAATTTAGTGACCAAAACCTTCAGATCTTCTACATCCAGTTCATTGTCGAGCTTAACGCCTTTCGCTTCCTTGACCTCTTCGATGATTGCTTCAAACGGATCGATATCTTCCTTATTGGTCGGTTTCATACCCAACACGACGTCTCCGTACATCTGTACGAAACGACGATATGAGTCCCATGCAAACCGAGGATTGTTCGTCTTACGGCTCAAGCCTTCCACCACTTCATCGTTCAAACCCAAGTTCAGGATCGTATCCATCATACCCGGCATAGACGCACGAGCACCGGAACGAACAGATACCAACAGCGGATTGGCTACATCTCCAAACTTTGAATTCATCAATGTCTCAATATTGGCAATTGCCTTTTCGACGTCTGATTTCAACAGTTCAACCACTTTGTCTTTTCCCAAATCATAATATTCGGAACATACTTCTGTGGTAATAGTAAATCCCGGAGGAACTGGAACTCCAATCAGATTCATTTCGGCAAGGTTAGCCCCTTTACCACCCAGCAGATTTCTCATATCCGCTTTACCTTCGGCTTTTCCATTTCCGAATGTGTAAACTCTTTTTCTTTCCATATTCGACAGTATTTAATTTTAGATTTTAGTTTTGCTATCTCCAGATTGCAATGCTGCAAATATATGCTATTTAAGAGTCGCATTCGTATGTATGGTTAAATAATTTTAGATGTTTTACAACTATTTTTTACCATTCATGTTTGGTAAATAACTACATTTGCGTGCGGGAATTTTTTAAGCCTAAAAGAAATGGCCTGTATTCCAAAAGTTTTTCATAAGACTTTTGGAATACAGGCCATTTAATATCAGATCTTTATCTAAGATCTATCACTTTTCAATCCGTATGCGCGCATCTACGGCGAACAGTCCCCGCTCGGTCGCGACAAGAGGATTGATATCCATCTCCTTGATTTCGGAAGCAAAGCGGAGCAGCGTAGACAGGCGGACTATGATATCTGCATATTGCTGTTCATCCACTCCCCGCTGGCCGCGTGTTCCTTTTATAATAGGATAACCGCGCAGAGAACGGATCATGGAATAAGTTTCGTCATACGACAGAGGCGACAGGCCGTAAGAGACGTCTTTCAGCACTTCGACAAAAATGCCTCCCAGACCGCAAAAAACGACATGACCGAAACGGTCTTCATACTTGGCCCCTAAAAACAACTCCTGCCCTTTCAACATCGGCTGTACCATGATGGCTGTCACATCAGGCAGACGCATCATTCGTTCATATTCGAAAATCAGATGTTCTTCACTGCGGATATTCAAGGCAACTCCCCCCATATCACTCTTATGTATAGGGCCGACAACCTTGGCTACAACCGGGAACTTCACTTTCTTGGCAAAAGCGACCAGTTCGTCGCGGTCGGTCGATGTGAACTCTTCTACCAACGGTATCTGGGCTGCTTTCAGCAAAGTACGGACTTCTTCGGGATTCAAATAGCCGCTGCCTGGCAACCGGTCGATAATACGGCGGACTTCGGGAACGTCGACACCATACAACTGGATATCCGTGCTCATAGGCTTCGGTGTATTGATCACACGCGAGAGAGCTGTCCCCAATGTCACTTCATCCGAAAAGTTCACATGTCCTTTCTTCACGAAACTTTGCACTTCCGGCCCTGCCGTTACGATGGAGGGCAATACCGGAAAAATCGGCTTCTTGCATTCCTCCATTTTCTTATGGAGCACTTCGTAAGTATCGTATAGTTTGACCAATCCCGGACTGCCGAAGATAACCATCATCAGATCGATATTTTCAAAACGGTTTTCACAGAAATCAATAGCAGTGGCCAGATGTTCGGGAGTTCCTGTACCGATGATATCTATCGGATTGCCGACGGCAGCCCCCGGATATAGTTTGGATTTCAATTCTGCGGCAAGCGGGCCGTCCAGCTTGGGTACATTCAGTCGTCCCTTTTCCAGTGCGTCCGCCAACATTACGGCCGGACCTCCGGCGTGCGTGATAATCGCACAGTTCTTGCCTTTCACTTCTTTCAAGGTGAAGATGCTGGCAACAGTCGTCAGTTCTTCGCGGCTGAAGCAACGCACGATACCTGCTTTGCGGAACAGGGCTTCCACTGCCGAATCCGAGCTGGCAATCGCTCCTGTGTGGGAAGATGCGGCACGCTTACCGACATCCGTACTACCAGCTTTGATGGCTGCGATATGACACCCCTTACGAATCAGGGAAGATGCATGATACAAGAGCTTATCCGGATTTTTGATCTGCTCGATATAGAGCATCTTTATTTTAGAATCGAGAACCGGGTCGAAGTTGCGATCCATATATTCGATCACTTCTTCCACTCCGATCTGCTTGGAGTTACCGACTGACCAGACCGAAGAAAAACGAAGTCCTTTTGTCAACGCCGATTCGATAATGAAAAGCGCCGTACCACCCGAACTGGAAACGAAATCGACCCCGTCTGCATGAAATTCGGGGATCGGCTGGGTAAAGACACCATGATAATGCATATTCATCAAACCGATACAGTTCGGACCGATCAATGAAGCACCGGCTTCGTTAATACTCTTCAGCATCTGTTCTTCCAAGATTGCTCCTTCATGCGTTTCCTCTCCGA
>DXRF01000088.1 GCA_019411205.1 Parabacteroides sp.
AGCCCGTTCCATCCGATCTGCTTGAAAAGCAGGAGCAAGACACCGCCCCCGATCATCGAACCTCCGAAACTTCCCATCGACTGCATGCTGTTTGCAAGGCTTTTATCTTTCCGGCTGAAAGCGAGTACCGCCAACGCATCGGTTGCGATATCCTGCGTGGCGGAAGCAACGAAGGAGATGATGATCAAGGCGACGATCGTATAGAAGTCTGTATGGAAATCAAGGAAAGCGACGGCAAAGATCAAGCTGGCGTAGATCAGTTCGGAAGAAAAAATCCACCGTTTATAATCGCCCGTCGTCACGGCATGGCGGTCTACCATCGGCGACCAGAGGAATTTCAGTATCCAGGGCAGTTTGATCAATTGGAGAAGCCCGATGGCCGAGAGTGAAAAGTTTTCCTGCCGCATCATGACGGGGATGACGGTGGAAAAGAAACTCATCGGGATCGTCTGCGCAATGTAGAGGCAGAAGAAGGTTGCAAGGTTGTATGTTTTGTCTTTCTGTATCATCAATCTATATTGTTTTCTCCGGAAAACTCGCTCGCATGCCGATTAAAAACTCAGCTGGATATTCCCGCCGATCGTGAAAGGACGTCCTTTTTGTGCTAAGCCCTTTCCGCCTGTCTCAAAATAGAAAGCCGAATAGTCTGCACCGGTCATATTTTTCGCCCAGATCGCAAAGGTAATAAAATCTTTTGTAGAAGATATTTTTGCATTCAACAGTCCGTAGTAAGGTTGTGAAACCTTGTTGTCTTCTTTCCACTGGATGCGTCCCGTCCCGGTGTAGTTTGCGCTGATCGTGAAGCGGTCGATGTGGCGGCAAGGATTCGGGATCGTATAATCGGCTCCGATGGCGAAAGTATGGCGCGGGACCATCGGCAGGAAATTCCCGCTGTAGTCGATGCCTCGCCGTTCGTCCTTGTAATCTTTGAAAGTGGCATGTGTGAAACCGTAGTTCACCTGTACCATCAGTCCGTTGACCGGATTCCCTTGCAGGCTGACCTCGACGCCTTTGCTCTCGCTGCGCCCGGCGTTGCGCAGGAATTGCCCGTTCTGGGTGGCGAGCATCTGATAAATCTGTTGGTTCTTCCAGTCGATCCAGAAAAAGCAGAACTCGGCGTTCAGGCGGTTGTCGAGGAACGGATGTTTGGCTCCCAACTCGTAGTTCCAACTGGTTTCGGGGCGGAACGTGCGGTCTTCCTCGCGGTCGAAAGAGGTGTTGAAGCCGCCTGTCTTATATCCTTTCGTTACGGTGGCGTAGAGCATGCCGGTGGAGGGAAACATATATTGCAGGGCGATCTTCGGTGTGACCTGGCTGAACTTGAGCCGGCTGTCGAAGGCATCCATCTGCTCGCTGCCGCCATCCGCTTCTTTATAGGAAAGAAAATCGTTGGAGGTATGCTCATAATCATAACGGATGCCGAAGGTCAGTGACAGGCCGCGCGTTAGCAGGTCGTCGATTGTGGACTGGTGATAGAAAGCGATGCCATAGGTAGGCGTGTCGTACAGCTTGCGTGTCGCATAGCCTTTGGTGAAATAATCGAGTGTCACGGTGTTGTCGATCCCCTGCCAGAAACCGAAGGCACCGAACAGCCATTTGTAATGTCCGGGAGTCGTTGATTTGATGTTGAGTTCTTCGGAAAACATTTTCTGTTTCATCTCCTGACGCGCGAAATAGATGCTTTGGGGAGAGAAATCCTGGTCGATGCCTTGATGGTCCGAGATGTATTGGAAGGCAGTCCGGCTGTTGATGCTGTAGCCCGCCCCCTGGTAATCCGCCGAGAGGCCGGTCGTTGAAAGTGTCCGTTTGTAGAAGCTGTAGTCATTGTAGTCGACTTCGCCCGGTTTATGCGTGACCGAATCGCAGACGGCGTAGGGATAGCCGCCCTGGACTGAACGGTCGAACGAACTCGTCAGCCCGAAAGAAAGGTTCTTCTGAGGCTTCCATTCCAGGCGAATGCGGGCAGAACCGGACTTCATGTCGTCTGCTTTCTTGTCCGTAAACAGGTTGGTGAAGTAGCCGTCGCTGTTCTGGTAATCGCCGGAGATAGCATATCCGAACTTTTCTCCGATCTTTTTATAATGGGAGAGGGAATAGTTGCGATAACCGTAGCTGCCGTTGGAAAGCCATACATTTGTCCCCTCGTATTTCAGAGGTGATTTCGTATAGACGTTGATGATGCCGCCCATCGTGTTACGGCCGTAGAGCGTCCCTTGCGGACCACGCAACACTTCGATCCTGTCCACCTCGTTGAAGTCAAAATCGAAAGCCGATTTTTCGAAATAGGGGATGCCGTCCACATAAAGCCCGACCGAGGGAGCATTGATTTTCGATCCGATCCCGCGGATATAAACCGGCGAGGTCAGTTTTGATCCGTAGTCCGGCATGAAGAGGTTCGGGATAAAGGAACTGAACTCTTTGATTCCCGTGATATTTCGGTTTTGGATCGCCGTTCCCGTCACGGCCGATGCCGACAGGGGTTCCAGGCGCAGATCGCGTTGTTGCTTGAACGACTGCACGACCACTTCGTTCAGCTCGACATTGCGTATCTTCATCGTATCTTTTTCTATCTCTTCCCCTTTTGCCGTATAGGCGAGGCAGAACAGCATCGGGAGGTAATATAATAGTTTCATGTTGAATTATGATTTACCGGTGTATCATCCTTTATCAAAATGTAACGGAGATCTCGCCGCCGATCTGGAACGGTTTGCCTTTTTGGATGAATGACTGGTTGAACGACTCGAAATAGAACGCCTGGTAATCCGTGTTCGTGATGTTACGGCTCCACAGGTTGAGGTTGACGATTCCTTTACGGACACCAACCTTTGCATTGACGAGGCCGTAGAACGGCTGGCTGATGTCGTTCTTTTCCGTCCAGAAGATCTTGCCGGCTCCGGTGAATTGGGCGGATGCGGTGAACTGGTCGATCATTTTCCGGTGGAGCAGTTTCGTGTATTGCAATCCCAGGCTGACGGTGTGGCGCGGTGTGTAAGGAATGAAATTATCCTTGCAGTCCGTTTTTACGATCTGGCTGTTCTCGTCCTTGTCCGTGAAGATGTAATCGCGGAAGGTGGCACGGGTAAAACCATAGTTGAGGTCCGCGGTCAGTCCGTCCATGATACGGCCGCGCAGGCTCAACTCCATGCCGTAGCTGTTCGCCTTTCCTCCGTTAGTGATCATGCGTCCGCTGCCGTTCTCGGCAAAGCTGGTCAGTTGGAGGTCGCGGATGTCCATGTAAAAGAGGGTCAGTTCTGCATTCAGTCTGCCCTGGATCAGTTCGCTGCGGATGCCGGCTTCGTAGTTCCAGCTGTGTTCCGGTTTGTAGGAAGCGATGTCTTTCACTTCGCCCGGCTGTTCGGCTTTGTCGGGAGCGAACTTGGACATCAGGTCATATTTGGCTTGGGCCTGGACGAGGTCGCCGAACATCTGCACGTTATAACCTCCTGTCTTGTATCCTTTGGCGACCGAGACATACGTGAATGTTTCGGGTGTGCACTGGTAACGGAGCGAAACTTTCGGCAATACTTGCAGAAAATCCTGTGAGATGTTGCCGTCCATAGTCGTCGTGACCGGTAGCGTCATTTTCATCGGCCCCATCTGCACGCCGATCTTCATGCTGTCCACGGCCGAATGATAGTCCAGGCTCGCCTTCTCATAATCCAGACGGATACCGGCGGTGATGGAAAGTCCTTCGACAAAGAGGTTATTGTAGGTCGATTGGTGGAAAGCCGCAAAGCCGTAGGTCGGTGTGTCGAAGTTGCCGGGGAAATAGATCTGGTTCAGTTCGTCCCCCAGAACAGTGAGCTTTGGCGCTTTCGGGTTATTCGCCAATATGTCGTCGAACGCTTTCTGCAAAATACCTGTCAGCCCGTCTTTTTTGAAAACGACCGGACCGTCCGTGTTCAGGCTGTTATAAAAACCGTAGGCGCCGAAGCTCCATTGGTAATTGCTTTTTGTATTGGATTTGATTGCCAGTTCTTCGCTCCAGGCATATTGTTTCTGCTTTTGGTGAAGGGTGAAAACAGACCGTTCCGTATAGTCCTGGTCCATCTTCATATCGTCTTTCAGATATTGGTAGGCCGTGGTGGAAGAGAGGACAAAACGGTCTGTTTTCCATTCCAGATACAGGCTGTTGTTCAGCGTGCGGCGCCAATAAGAACTCGGATCGTTGATGCGGATCGGTTGCACAGTCCCGGTCTGTGGGTCGTACTGCCCGTAAGGGAAGGCTTTTTGCGTTACATAATCATAGTTGAATGTATATTGTGCTTTCAAATGATTTGTAATATGCCAGTCTAACTTGAAACGGCCGCCTGCCGATTCCTCTTTATCGGCCTTTGTGTCGTTGTATTCGTTGATGAAAAAGCCGTCATTACGGTCGTAATACCCGCTTAGCGAGATCCCGATGCTTTCTCCGATCTTGCTGTATTGGGAGACTTTGGCTTTGGCCGCCCCGTAATTGCCCATCGATACCGTGACTTTTGTTCCCTGGTAATCGAAGGGGGAGAGGGTGTAGATGTTGACGATGCCTCCCATTGCGTTACGTCCGTAGAGCGTCCCTTGCGGTCCCCGTAAAACTTCGATGCGTTGGATATCGTTCAGTTCGAAATCGAAAGCGCTTTTATCCAGGTAGGGGACGTTGTCGACATATAATCCGATGGATTGCCCGCTGCTCCGCGCTCCGATTCCGCGTATATAAATGGCCGAAGTCATTTTCGAACCGTAGTCCGGCATATAAAGGTTGGGGACGAAAGCACTGATATCTTTGAGGGCGTCTATCTGCCTGGCTGCTATCGCTTGAGGTGAGAGAATGGAAACGGCTCCCGGAAGCGTACGGAGGTCGTTCGTCTCCTTTGTGGAAGAAGTGACGATCACCTCACCTATATTATAGGTCTTGATTGTGTCGTTCGCATTTTCATTCACCCGTTCGGCTTTAATTGGTTGCAAACATGTAAGAGCGCCTGTGACAAGGATATACAGATAGCGTAGATTCATCGTATTAATTGTAAACTATTAATATTTTGCGGTTGCAAAGGAACGGTAAAGATGAATGGGAATCAATCACTACATGTAGTGATTTTAAAGTTCGATGTCGTCACCTGAAATAATGCCGTTCATGATGGCATAGAAGGTAAGTCCCGATACGGTTTTGATGCCGAGCTTGGTGGTGATGTTCTTGCGGTGGCTGAGAACTGTGTTCAAGCTGATGTTCAGCTTGTCTGCAATTTCTTTGTTGGTACTGCCTTTGACAATTAATTGGAGGACATCCGTTTCGCGGATGGACAGTTCTTTGTTGTTTTCGCTGGAAATACTGTTGTTTTCTCCTGTGAAAAGTTGTTCTAACTGCTCGATGATGACTTCCTTAGAGGCCTTGATCGTGATATGGTTGGTTGTCGATAGTCCGTCTTCACCTTCGGCCCCGTCGATCAGGACCATCGTCTTGCTCCGGCGGGGAAGGAAAAAGTCTGCATAGAGGACAAATAAAGCGGCATTTGTAAAATAGTAGTCGAACGTATCGTTGCCGGAAGTCGATAATGCCTCGAAAGTGGAGTAGTGGCTGATCTCTACCGGTGGAAAATAGTCGGTCAGCATGCTTTGCAGGCCGATACTTTGCAGCGTGTCTGGTAATATGATTGCTATTTGCTTGTTGCGATGCATCCGGCTGTTTGTTAAATACACAATTTTTCCATAGCCGAAACCATCGGTGTCAATATCCGGTAGCGGATGCGGTTGTGTTGTTTGATATCTTTTTCCAGGCTGCTGATAGCAAATATGACGGCGTAGCATAAGTTCTCGTTATAGTCACCGGAAAGATGCTTGACCATGATGCTTTTCAGATCCGCCAACAGGGCCTCTATCGGATCTTCCAATCGCTGCTCCGTTCCGAGATGCAGTGCCTCGACATGCCCGGAAGATTGATAATCTTTCAGTTTTTCGCTTAATGACAAGCAATAGGGAAACCACACCCGGTCGTCCTTTTCGATCCGTGAGGTCAGTTCTTCTTTGAAAGAGGAGAAAAACTTCCCGATCAGGTTGAGCGTGTTGTTTCCCGGTGTACTCATCGATATGAATGAACCGAGATGCCTTTCTATATTCGGAATTTGGTAGCGTTGGTAATACTGGTTGGTTTTAGTCAGATAATCGATAATCTGTGAAGTATGGAAAGTTTGTAGCTTCTTTTCCGGGAAGTATTCCTCGTTGAGGAACGTGTTGATTACCGTCAAGAGGAAGTCGGCATCCAGCCGGTATTCTTCACAAATCACCTTTACCGATTTGTCGCCTAAGCCCAGGCGGATTCCAAAACGGTTAATGACAGGAATGAGTGAGGGGTGCTCTTCCACCACCTCACTCATTTGCATATTAGGATATACTAATGGCATATTTTATGCTTCTTCCCATTGTTTTCGTAATAGTTCCACTGCGGCGGGAACCAAAACGTTCCGGTCTCCCTGACATCCGCATTCGAAACTTACGTATTTGTCGTAATTCAACATTTTCAGACCTTTGAAACCGTTAACATAGTTATCAGCTTCGCCATCTTCACCCGGCATGCTGCGGCGTTTACGGCTGGCAACGTGCACATGTTGCAGATATTCGCCTGCAGAAAGGAAAGCTCCCATATCGGAAGTCTCTTCCCACGTCATGTGCCAGAAGTCACCCATACAGCGTACACCCGGATTGTTGATATCGCGGCAGATAGAAGCTGCATCCGCTACCTGACGGAGATAGAAAGCCTCTTTCCTGTTGAGCGGTTCAAAGATAACAGTAGTCCCGTGTTCTTTTGCGAAGTTACCCATTTCATTGAATTGTTCGCACAAGAAATCCCGCGTTTCCTGCGTATGAGGCATAGCTGGTTTTTGACCGTTGAAAGCCGGAACGATGATCACACCCGTAGACCCCAATTCGCCTGCGGCAGCCATGATCTCTTTCATCGTATCCATACACTGCTTGCGGATAGCTGGATCTGTCGAGAGGATGAACCCCTGGAAACCTGCACAGATGGCGCTCACTTTGATATTGCGTCCGTTCAGTGCTTCCTTGATCTCTTTTACACGATCTTTCAGGCCGCGTCCGCCCGGTTCGAAACCAACGACACCTAACTTTTCCATCAAGTCAAATTTCTCGTTGAGATTAGCTCCCGGGGCAATTCCTTCCTGAAAGGATATTTTCAACTCGGCTTTGCTGTTTGGACATGATCCCTTTTCTGCCGGACAACCTTCTGTAGAAGCAGCCTTGCCGCCACAGGCAGCAAAAGCTGAACTACCGGCTGCAACAGCCGCGCCTGCCAGAGTTGTTCTTAAAAAGTTTCTTCTGTTCAGTGCCATATTTTATTTTTTCTTTTCATCACGAGGTTTTCCTGGAACTGGAACTGTAAATCCACTCATATCCATCTTGCCTAAGTTCAGGTCTTTCGGAGTGTAGTCCAGAGGAGATGCAGTCATTGCGTCCCATGTAGTTTCTGCACCGGTGTATGCTGATTCACGTCCCATGATAGCAGCCATGTTGGCAACGGCTGTTTCTGAAGCTTGTTCGATAGGTTTGCCGCCACGGATGCAGTTGATCCAGTTTACATGTTCCAATACATATGGATTTGTTTGTGCATGTGCGTTCTTTTCTGCTTCTTTATCGAATTTCCAGATAACGTTGCCGGCATTGTCTTTGATAACTGTTTCGCCATTGGCTGTCGACCAAGAACCTTTTGTTCCCTGGATAAATTCACTTACGTTATTCACGCAACCATCGATCTGGCGACACATACTATGCATGTGGATGCCGTTTTCCATCGTGAAATCGATGCTGAAGTTGTCATACTGGTCGCCCGTGAT
The DNA here is from genome assembly GCA_019411205.1 of Parabacteroides sp. Taxonomy (GTDB): domain Bacteria; phylum Bacteroidota; class Bacteroidia; order Bacteroidales; family Tannerellaceae; genus Parabacteroides. The sequence continues at coordinate 7,824 of DXRF01000088.1, forward strand.
ACGGCGTTGGCGAGAACCGAAGCCGACAGCTTTAACCGGTTTCAAACCGCTGAACCATGTAAATACGTCGATGTTATGTACATGCTGTTCCACGATATGGTCTCCGGATAACCATTTCCAGTTTACCCAGTCTTTGATCATGTATTCGCAATCGTTCCATTCTTTCTGACGTTCGCGGAACCATAACATGCTCTGATTCCAGTAAACTACACCACCCGTAATTTCACCGATAGCACCTTCCATGATCTTCTTGTAAGATTCGACATAGTTGCGCTGGTGATGACGCTGTGTACCTGTTACAACACAAAGATTCTTAGCCTGAGCCTGTTTTGCAGTAGCCATAATCGTACGATAGCCTACCGGGTCGACACAGATCGGTTTTTCCAGGAAACAATGTTTACCTTTTTCAACAGCATATTGGAAATGTACCGGACGGAATACGGGAGGCGTTGCAATAATGACAACATCAACACCGCTATCGATCAATTGTTTGTATGCATCCAGACCAACGAAACGTTTGTCTTCAGGAATATTACATCCTTTTTCTTTCAGCTTGTCGGCCAAAGCGTCCACACGTTCTTTGAATGTATCGGCAATGGCAACGACTGTCACGCCGTTTGCTGCATCCAGGAAGTTTTCTGCTGCACCGGAACCGCGTCCGCCACAACCGATAACACCGGCTTTCAGTTCTTTTCCGTCAGTAGCCTTGTCTGGCAATTCCGGAATATAATAAGTTCCAGGTTCTTTCAGAGGCTTGTTTGCTGCTGCACTTTCGCCGCCACCTGCACATGAGGTTAATACACTTGCACTACCTGTACCGATTGCACCCAGTGCTCCGGCCATAGCTGTACTTTTTAAAAACGATCTTCTGCTAATACTGTTTTCTTTCTTCATGATATAGTAATTTTAGGTATCAATTAAACATTTATTATTTCGCTCCAATTGCCGGGTCCGGTTCGCAAACCACACGGAAACCTATACCTCGGATATCCGAATACCACCAGATACTCTTCGGTTGCTGCGGGTCTGTTTTCAACCAGGCATCATGCTTGGTATAATCGCGGGCTGCAGAACGGACGTCTGCCGCATCGGAAGTATAGTTACCACCACGCACAACCCACTCTTCTCCTTCTGTGATTAACGGGTTGGTCACGCTTTCGCCACCTTTGCTGTAAGCCTGCGGATCATATTTGTCGGCACAATATTCCATTACGTTACCCAGCATGTTCTTCAAACCGAACGGGTTCGCTTTCACTTCGCCCGGTTCCTGCGTCCTGTTCTTGCTGTTCTTCGCGTAAATCACGAAAGAACTGATACTGTCTGTCTTTGCATCGAAGAACTTACGCCAGAATCCCTGGTCTGAAAAATCTTTCGGGTTTCCTGTGAAGAAATAAGGAGTTTCCGTTCCTCCACGGGCTGCATATTCCCATTCTGCTTCGGTCGGCAGACGGTATTTTTTTCCTGTCTGTTTAGACAACCACTGGCAGAATGTTTCTGCTGCATAGTGTGTCATCGTGATAGCCGGACGGTCACCGGCACCCCATCCTTGGTCGGGGAATCCGAACGGAGGAGTCGGACCGGAAATGGCATCGACATCCGGATTGCTGTTGTTTGCATATACGGTTTCGGGCGGAGTACGTCCTTCACTCATGGTTTGTCCGTAGAATGCCCAATACTGATCCCACGTCACTTCTACTTCAGCCATAAAGAACGGACTGACCGTGACGTTTCGAACCGGGGCTTCATCTGCCTTATGGAACGGTTCTTTATCGGTACTACCCATTTTGAATGTACCGCCCGGAATGGCAACCATTTTGAATGCAACGGCCGTACCCGGAATTTGTTCCGTATAATCGGTAAAAGAGGTGACAGGGGTCGCCGTCTTGAAATAAAGGCTGGTGTCAACGGCAGCCGTGGCGGCGCCGGGAATACCTGTTAATTTACCATGTTTATAATCCGGATTATAGTGTCCGGCATCAAGGTGGCAGCTGATACACTGCAAATCCAGTTTCTTTTCGTTTTCGTCATAATAAAGGTGAGCAGTGATGCCATCCTGATTAATCCCTTCGGGGAATAAATTCTGGTGACATTCCTTGCAGGATTCGTTCGGAATATATTTGACGGCATGTTCCAGTTCCGACTTGGTGTTCCAGTCGAAATCGGCACTGTCTTTTGTCATGAAAGACCATACGTCTTTCAATCCTAATTTGGCCTTAGCCGTATAGTGATTCCAAGTGTCGCTTTGAGGCGGAAGGTGACAAGCCACACAATGTGTTTTAACGCCGCTTCCGTTATTTACGTGTTTGGAGAGCTTCCAGCTGTCTTCCGCATGCGGATGGACATGGCACATCATACAAGATTCGTCGGAAGAAAAATAGACGGATGTTTTGTATATGGCAACCATACTGCCTGCCCCGAGAAGTAATCCGACCAAAAGAATGAAGGTTTTTCCTTTGAAAAATCTCCCTTTTTTTTCGGCAGGATAGAGATTAGAATTG
>DXRF01000089.1 GCA_019411205.1 Parabacteroides sp.
AACTTTGTTAACCTTAAATCTAATACTATTATGAAAAAACCACAATGCAAAGATACATGCGTCAAGACCGTTTGTCAAGCCTTTTACAGACAATATATGTTAAGCCCGAAAGAGCTTTGCAATAAAAAGTGTTACAAAGGGCAAAACTTTACACAATGGTATCAAATTCTGCTAAAATTAACACTTTAACCTCTCCTTTTTAAAGAGAAAGACGCTCTTTCAGGAGCTTATAACCGGCATTGCTTGCCCGCAAACAAACTCCGCTTTTCAAACGAACCTGGTAATTTTCTTTTCCGAATAGCTCCACTCGTAAAATCTGTTCGGTATCGACATCACGCAATTGATAACCAACCCTATAAATAGATGCGTCTGCAAATTCCAATCCGACGGCAAATAAATCACTCCCCCGAAGAAATGCCGTTTAATCAAATTGACAACGCCGACCACAATTAGCAACATCTGCCAGGAAACCAGGTTGCAAAACTACCGCCCCATAATCGCTTACACAATAAAAAAACGGCCAGTAGCGACTAAATCCCGGTGAATAACGGAATACTCCCGACAAAAAAGCATTGATAGCCTCCCCAAAGATATTCATTCAATCTTTGCCAATGCCTAAAAATTCCATATATTTGCAATGTTCGGAGGAACTATTCGAGAAAATTGGAAGTGCCTTACTTCGTTGAAATCGCCAGTTTTAACAGCATACAAGGTACAATCAACCGCTATAGAGTGGGTTGTTTGTCTGTGTATGCATAGGTTTCTGGCGATACCTTATGAAGTGTGGACAACAGCCCACTTCTTTTCATCCATACTTTTACAGGCTGTAAAAAAGTATTGTCTATTACCGACAAAGGAGTAGAAAAAGAAAAATGCTATGAATTCGGAAACAGAAATCATCAAGGGGCTAAAAGCAGGTCACGAAGATGCATATAAATACATATACGAACGACAATACAAAATACTTTGTATCATCGCTAAAGAATATGTAGATGATACTTTCACCGCAGAGATGATTGTAAGTGATGTCATTTTTGCTTTATGGAAAAATCGGAAAGAAATAGACATCAATCTTTCGTTACGTAGCTACTTGATTAAAGCTGTCCGCAATAGGTGCCTGAATTATCTTGCCCAATTGAATAAAAGAGAAGATGTCCACTCCTATATCGGGGACCTGCTCGAAAAAGAACAAATCCATTATGAAAAACAACACGGCTATCCACTCTCCAACTTGATAGAGAAAGAACTCGACATCAAAATAAATAACTGCATAAATAATTTACCAGCACTTACCCGGCGCATATTCTGCCTGAGTCGTTTCGAAAACCTCAAATATGAAGAAATTGCCCAAGAAGTCAACGTTTCCGTCAATGTTGTCAAGTATCACATCAAATCTGCCCTATCTCATTTACGAGAAGAATTAAAAGACTATTTACCTTTATTTTTACTTATTTTTTTCCCTTTCGGAAAATAAATCCGTTTTTCATTTACCCTAAATCTTTTCCGGCTTGTCTTACTTATATAAGCAGAAAAGATGGACACACAGAATCAACATAAAGACTATTGGTTGAATCTCATAATCGACCGGCTGACAGGGACGATATCGGAAGACTCCGACTTGCGCCTGCAAGAATGGGTCCATACTTCTGATGAGAACAGCCGATATTTCAACTATATGGAACAGCTCTGGAATTCAATGGAGGTTGTCCACGAAGGAGAACAATACGATTCAGACCGTGCCTTTTTGCTCTTTAAACAACGTATCCGGATAGAGAACACGATAAACACGCAAAAATCGTTCACCTTAAAGAAAGTGTTGTCATATGCAGCCATCCTACTCTCATTCATTGCCCTCAATTGCTTAGCCTATCAATATTACATTCATTCTTCTGATCAGGATATTCTCCAATTGTCAGAAATCGCAGTTCCCAACGGTTCAAAAACAAAACTGACATTACAAGACGGGACGAAAGTATGGCTGAATGCAGGTTCAAAGATCCAATATGACTCCGATTTTGGAAAGAAAAACCGCCTGCTCAAATTATCAGGTGAGGCCTATCTGGAAGTAGCAAAAGATGAAAACTGTCCTTTTGTTGTCGATGCAGGAGAAGTAAAAGTGAAAGTATTGGGTACTTGCTTCAATGTAAGAGCCTATAAAGATAACGAAGAGATAAAAGTCGCTTTGCTAAAAGGTTCTGTCGAAATGGAAACAAATAACGGAGATATGCTAAAATTAGTTCCTAAAGACATCGCCCACTTCAATACACAAACAAAAGAAACCGACATTTGCCATAACACCGGATACCCCCAAAATTGTATTGGATGGATCAATAACAAATTTATATTCAACGGAGAAAGTTTCGAACAAATCACTAAAATATTGGAAAGGACCTTCAACGTAAAAATAAACATTCACAACGAATCCATCAAAAAACGTTGTTTCGTTGGTGACTTCGTTAATAACGAAACAATCGAACAGATATTTAAAGTCATGTCATCTAATGAAAAATTCACATATACGATAAAAGGAAATATTATAGACGTCTATTAATTCATAATTTATGTTCAATCTTAAATAATCATTTGCCTATGAAGTAGTACAATAAAAAAACAGAACCGGAGAATGCTGCAACACTCTCCGATCCCGAGAATAGATTTAAATTTCTGATTACTAACTTTAAATCCGATACAAATGTATAAAAAATATCAGGATATAGGAAAATTATACCCGCTTATATGCAAGAACAAGGCCTTGAATATCATGAAAATATCAATACTGTTACTTTTATTTGGAATATTTTCTGTCTCAGCTACAGGATATTCACAGGAAGCCCGAATCTCCATTACAGTAAATAACACGACAATCAATGAAGTTTTCACTGAAATCAAAGCTCAGACAAACTATTCATTCTGGTTTGATGTGAAAGATGTCGACATCGACCGTAAAGTGTCTATCCATGTAGAAAACGAAACGGTCAAATCTGTCTTATCAACCATATTGAAAGGACAAGATCTTGGTTTTGAGCTAAAAGGAAACCATATCATCATTGTTAAAAAAGAAGTATTAAGCCAATCAGCAGGAGCCGGATTACCTCAACAAAACAAAAAAATATCCGGCGTCATTAAAGATGAACACGGAGAACCTATAATAGGAGCAAACGTCGTTGTCAAAGGATCTACCATCGGTAATATTTCCGACCATGAAGGTCGATTTACATTAGAGGTTCCGGATAACTCTATCCTTACGGTATCCTATATAGGATATTTGTCACAAGAGATCAAAGTCGGCAAAAAAAACATATTTAACATCACTTTGGTCGAAGACTCCGAAAACTTAGACGAAATTGTTGTAATCGGATACGGAACAATGAAAAAATCCGATTTGACAGGTGCTGTCTCCAGTGTAAAAGGAGATAAAATTTCGGCGGTTGCCTCAACCGACATTACTGACATCCTACAAGGGAAAGTTGCCGGTATGAACATCACATCCTCCTCTAAAGTCGATGAATCCGGTTCCATCCGTATCCGTGGTAATCGTTCACTGAATGCAAGTAATGATCCTCTGGTTATCATAGATGGAGTCCCCGGACGTATGGAAGCCGTCAACACTAACGATATAGAGTCTATAGAAGTATTAAAAGATGCTGCCAGCACAGCCATATACGGTTCGAGAGGTGCAAACGGTGTAATCCTGATTACGACGAAGAAAGCGAAAGAGCAGCAAACCCGTATTTCTTATAGTGGTTACATAGGTATCAGCGTTCCTAATTTAGTGAAAATGCAAAGTGGAGACGAATATATTCAGTTCCGCCGTGACGGTTATAGGTACAGAAACGGATGGGATCAGCCATTTACAGACGAAGATGTATTTGAACCGGCCGAATTAGCAGTCATAAAAAACCGCGATTTTACAGACTGGATCGATTTGTTGTATCGAAACGGTCAGACACAAAGTCATTATATTGGTCTCAGTGCCGGAAATAAAACGACCAAATTACATCTTGGATTAAACTATACCAAAGATGAAGGTTATTCCAAAATAAATTTCAGAGACAAGTATAATATCACATTGAATCTCGATCATGAAATCAATAAATACGTGTCAGTCGGATTATCCGCCCGCTTACAACGAAATAATAGCCAGGGTATGACAAAATTCGAGGAAAAGCTGCAATACATGACTCCACTCGCAAAACCTTACAACGAAGATGGAAGCCTGAACTACTATCCGGCACCTCAAAACACTTCCGGCTATAACGTATTAGCCAATTACGGTAAGGAAAACTATACGAACGAATATATAAAAAATGCAGCCTATCTGACCGGATATATCAATATTCGTTTCTCAAAATACCTGAATAACAGAGCCAATATTTCTTATAACATAATCGATCGTAAAAACGGTTATTTCTTCGGAGAGAATTCATACGAACGGAAAGGAACCGTTCCGCTTGCGGGTAAAAAATATCAGGACGAAGTAGAATATACATTCAATAATATTATTTCTTATGATAAAGATTTCGGCGAGCATCATCTTGTATTGGACGGAGTCTTTGAAGCGACAGGCTATACAAAAGAGACAGGAGAAATGAGCGGGGAAAATCAGCCAGTGGCTTCGACATCATTCCATAATCTGGGGACCGCTGCTGAAAATTTGCAAATCGGAAGTTCATACCAACATTGGACTTTAGCATCTTTCCTGGCACGTGCACGTTGGGATTATCAAGGCAAATACTACGCCAACATCGCTCTTCGTACAGATGGTTCATCCCGGTTGGCAGCAGGAAATCAATGGGCCTTTTTCCCATCGGGAGGTGTTGCCTGGCGTATCTCAGAAGAAGAGTTCTTCGGAAAAAGAGAATGGCTTAATTCTTTAAAATTAAGAGCTTCCTACGGAGCCGTAGGAAACTCCGCCATCAATCCTTATCAGACGATTGCCGGATTAAGCAAATATGATTACTTGTTTGGAGAGGATGCCGGAAACAAATTTTTCGCTTATCGGCCTTCTATGATTCCGAATAAAGATTTAGGATGGGAAATTTCACGTACGGCAAACTTCGGAGTGGATTTTGGTTTGTGGAACAATCGTATATCCGGTTACATTGAGGGCTATATCACCAAAACAAGTGATTTGCTAATGGAGCGTACGTTGCCATTTTTCACCGGCTTCTCCAAGGTTTGGCAGAATATCGGTAAAACCGAAAATAAAGGTATCGAACTAAATATCCAGGCAAATACGTTAAAGACTAAATCATTCTCTTGGGAAACAACTGTAACTTTTGCCCGCAATTGGAACAAAATCACGGAACTGCTGGGAGGTGGCGACATTCGCAACAATTCATGGTTTATAGGCAAGCCTTTGCAAGTACATTACAACTATGAAATGATAGGCGTATGGCAATTAGGAGAAGAAGAGGAAGCGCAGAAATATGGTGCTATCCCAGGAGACATCAAAGTTAAAGATCAGAATAATGACGGTTCGATCGGAGAGTTAGACAAAGTAATATTAGGACAGAAAGATCCAAAAATCATCGCATCTTTACTGAATTCATTCCGTTTCGGTGCTTTTGATGCCTCCATCAATCTGAACATGAATTTCGGAAGCCTGATTCATCCTAATACCTATGCCAGTTTAATCACACGTGACGGGCTACGCTGGATGCCGTCCAATTTCAAATACTGGACACCCGACAATCCGACAAACGAATATACCCGTGCAGATAAACTAAGCGGATATGATCCATTCGCCAGTACAGGTGGCTATATGAAGGGAGATTATATCAAAATCCAAGATATAACATTGGGTTATGATTTCAGTAAAATAATGCCGAAAAACTGGAAAATCTCACGGGCACGGCTTTATGCACAAGTTCGGAATCTCGGATATATCTACAAAGCATGTAAAAATGATGTAAGCCCGGAAGCTCCCGATTTTGACTATAATATTCCGACAACTTATACAATGGGGATAAATATTGACTTTTAAACTGTAATAAATTATGAAACTAAAATATTGGACCTTTATAATCGCATTATATGCAGGTAGCCTATGTTCCTGTTCCGATTTTCTTTCCGAAGACCCAAAAGGAAATATCACCACCAACTATTCGGAAACGGAAGAAGGTTGTGAACGGTTGGTTCTGAGTTTATATAATACACACCGCGATTTCCTCGAAAGACTTTACCTGTTCGGCTCGATGGGAGCAGATGAGCAGTTAGTTGCCGTAAATGGAAATGACTGGCGTTATTTCGGAGAATATTTCGATACCCAGATGATAAACAATGGCTGGAACCGGGATTTCTGGAAACAACTGTATAACTCTCTCAATGTTGCGAACCTGGCAACAGAGATCATTGAAACAGCAGAGATCAAAGATGAAAGCAGACGAGCTGAACTTCGTGCAGAAGCACATGCATTACGCGCTTTTTATTTCTGGATCATTACAGAAACCTATGGAGATGGAGCACATTTCACAACAGAAAGTACCGCTGGTGTCAAAACTATTGGATATCAACCCGGCGTTGCAACTTTCTACAAGCAAATGCTGGAAGATCTCAACATTGCCGCTACCGGATTGAAGCTGCCACAAAATAGTCAATGGGGACGCATGAATGAAGGAATACGCAAATTCATCCTAATGAAAGTTTTGATGTCGCTGGCAGGTTATTCAGACGATGTGATTTCTGCTGCCGGATACACAAAAGAGCGCTGCTACACAGAAGCTCTTGCTTTGACAAAATCGTTGCGGTCCGACTATAATTACAGATTGCTGGACGATTACACACAGATATTCGATGTTAACAATCAGATGAATGACGAAATTATCTGGTCTGTACAATATTCGACTGATAAAACCTATAATGGCGGATGTGAAAACGGCCTTCACCGCTACGGTGTCGGTTGGTATAACAAATCTGCTGTTGACAACAAAGCAATCACAACTTTATGGAGCCATTCCCTATATTATGGACGTGAATATCGTTGGACTATGCCATCCTTATTTATGATTCAAAATTTCAACGAATACGATAAACGCCTTTATGGCTCATTACAAGAATACTGGTGTTGGATCCCGACAGACTGGAATCAGAAGCCTGTTTATTCCGATACGGTCCTAATCCGTCATTTCCGCACTGTGACAGACGAAGAAGTTGCGGCCGGACGACAGAGAGCAGCGACTCACCCACTAGGGCATGAACTGTTTGTTGAAGGATTGAACCATCTGTACAATCTACAAACAGGGGAACCTACGATGAACGGACGCTCCTGCTACCATACCAATCTGAAACTATTGGATCCATCCCGTGAATTTGCAAAAGATGAAAAAGGTCACAAAGATTTTATCTGGTTTCGTTTAGGTGAAGTATATTTGTCCCAAGCAGAACTATATATGTATATGGGACAAAAAGAGGAAGCTGCTAAAGTCATTACGGAATTGCGGAAAAGGGCATTGACCGAAGGGCATGAAGAGGCACTGAAAGTCACCCCCGATATGATTACGCTCGATTTTATCCTTGATGAGTATATGCGCGAATTAAGTATGGAAGGTTTCAGGTGGTACACCTTGAAACGTACAGGCAAACTGTTGGAACGCGCATTGAAATATAATCCGGATGTCAAAAATAAGATGAAAGCCTATCATGTCACCCGTCCGATTCCTCAGAATGAAGTGGATGTTGTCACGAATAAAGACGAATTCCACCAACTACCGGAATATGATAAATAATTTTAAAACACTTAATATCATTTACTATGCATAACACAACAAACCAAATGTCAAGAAGACATTTTCTTGCAACAACAGGGGCGATTGCCGGAACGGCCTTGCTCAATCCTTTATCTGATATAAAAGCAGAAACTGTCGGTATTGCAACACCGACAGGCAAAAAGCTCCGGATCGCACTCGTCGGAACAGGGAGTCGAGGGACATCCATGTGGGGAAGGGACATTCAGAAAAGTTATCCTGATTATCTTGAGTTCGTAGGCCTTTGCGATAAAAACGAAGGACGTGTTGAAACCGGCAAACGTATCATCGGCGCATCCTGTCCGACATATACCGATTTTGAGAAAATGATGAACGAGACAAAGCCGGACGTATTGATTGTCACGACAATGGACAGTACACACCATCAATTCATTATCCGGGGAATGGAGTTGGGAGCCGACATTATCACGGAAAAACCGATGACGACCGATGAAAAGAAAATCCAGGCGATTCTGGACGCTGAAAAGCGGACGGGCAAGACATGCCGGGTCACGTTCAACTACCGTTATTCCCCTCACCGGGCAAAAATATGGGAACTGCTTCGTGCCGGAGAAATCGGCGATATCACTTCCGTCGATTTCCACTGGTATTTGGATACTTCACACGGAGCCGACTATTTCCGCCGTTGGCACAGGCTCGTTGAATGCAGCGGCTCGTTATGGGTGCACAAAGCCAGCCATCATTTCGACCTTCTGAACTGGTGGATCGACAGTGATCCCGAAAGTGTTTATGCACTTGGAGCTCTCAACCATTATGGGAAGAATGGAACCATACGGGCAGAGAACTGCCGTACATGCCCGCATACAGGCAAATGCAAGTTCTTCTTTGACATCACCAAGAACAAGAACTACATGGATTTGTATGTGGCCAATGAAAAATACGACGGTTACCTGCGCGACGGTTGTGTGTTCAAAAAGGATGTGAACATCTTCGACAAGATGGCGGCAACAATCAAATATAAAAACGGTGTACAAGTAGCCTATTCGTTGACAACCTATTCTCCGTACGAAGGTTACCGGATTGCGTTCAACGGAACAAAAGGCCGCCTGGAAGCCTGGATTCAGGAATCCAAACCGACATCGGATGCCAATTATGACGAAATCGTTCTGTTCAAGAACTTCAATAAACGGCAATATATCCAGATTCCGTTCGGAACATCCGGACACGGCGGTGGGGATGCATTATTAAAAGACCAGATATTCCTGCCCAATATCGACGATCCGTTCCAACAATGTGCAAATACTCGCGACGGAGCTTTGGCCTGCCTGGTCGGAATTGCGGCCCGCAACAGTATAGCATCCGGACAACCGGTAAAAATTGCAGATTTAACTTCAATCCAACCACAGGAAAAGAAGTTGTATAAACGTATCTTATAAACACTCAAAAAGGATGTCAAACGACCCTGTTTCCGCTTCAGGTATGGAGACAGGGTCGTTTTAGTCTTTCTTTTTACCCCATTTTTGATTACTTTTACCCCATGAACAAACTGATTCTATTTATCCTCTTTTCTCTGTCCTATTGCAGTTCCGTAATGGGGCAGGATTCACACATACGTTTTATAGAGAAGCCCGACTCACAAAAAATAAGCATATACATAGACCAGACTCTTTTTACAGAATTTCTTTACTCCGACACTTTATATAAACAAGTTCTTTATCCAATCTATACAGCGTCCGGAACTGAAATCACTCGTGGCTACCCTGCCCGACCGAAAGCCAATGAACAGACTGACCATCCTCATCAGATGGGATTATGGTTTAGCTTCGGAGATATCAACGGATTGGATTTCTGGAATAATTCGAATCGCATTCCCCTCGATAAAAAAGAACAGTACGGCATTATCCGGTTTACCGGCATCAAAAATATAAACGAGAAAGAAAACAAATTTACAGTCGAAGCAAATTGGACAAACCACAATGGATATATCCTACTAAAAGAAAAAACCACCTACACATTCACCGGTAAGCCACACGAAAGAGGCATTCAGCGAACCACTACACTGACTGCTTTCAAAGATTCTATTTTCATTACGGAAAATAAAGAAGGCTTACTCGGTATGCGTTTAGATCGAAACCTTGAAGCCGACATTTCCGGAATTTATCAAAATAAAGAAGGAGATACCGGTAACGATGTTTGGGGAAAACGTTCGGCTTGGGTTGTTTTGAACGGGAAGATAAAAGACGAGAAAATATCGATCGCTATCATAGACCATCCTGAAAATCCCAATTATCCGGGTTGGTCGCATGCACGCGGGTACGGCCTGTTTGCGATTAATAACCTGGGAGGACGGTGTTTCGATAAACAGGCGGAAAAAGTTCAAATCCTGCTAAAAAAGGAGGATTCCATCACTTTCAACCATCAGATTCTGATAAAGGATGGAGATTATCTTTCCAGCCAGGAAATAGAAAAGGGTCCTGCATTACAGAAACCCCTATAAACAATTAAAGGCTGTCTCACGACAACCCCTAACCAACTTTGTTAACCTTAAATCTAATACTATTATGAAAAAACCACGATGCAAAGATA
>DXRF01000009.1 GCA_019411205.1 Parabacteroides sp.
AGATCATGAATGGATCCGTGTAGATGGCGATGTCGCCTACGTTGGTATTACAGACTATGCTCAGGGCGAACTGGGTGAAATCGTTTTCGTCGACATCACGACAGAAGGCGAAGTTGTTGCCAAAGAAGAAGTTTTTGGAACAATCGAAGCAGTAAAGACCGTTTCAGACCTGTTCATGCCGGTAGGCGGTGAAGTGATCGAAGCGAATGCCGAGCTGGATGACAAACCTGAATTGGTGAATGAAGATGTATATGGCAACGGATGGTTAATCAAGATCTCTATTTCAGATCCTTCTGAATTGGATGAACTGATGTCTGCTGCCGAATATGAACAAATGATTGCGAAATGACACCTGTAGTAAGTATTATCATGGGCAGCACCTCAGATCTGCCCGTAATGGAAAAAGCGGCCAAACTGCTTGACGAGATGGAGATCCCGTTCGAAATGCATGCCTTGTCCGCCCATCGTACGCCAGCCGAAGTGGAAGCATTCGCCAAAGGAGCCAAAGGGCGCGGTATCAAAGTGATTATTGCAGCCGCCGGTATGGCTGCCCATCTGTGTGGTGTGATCGCTTCGATGACGACAGTCCCTGTGATCGGCGTGCCTATCAATTCAACGCTCGACGGTATGGATGCTCTGCTGGCCATCGTACAGATGCCTCCGGGAATTCCGGTTGCCACTGTCGGTATCAACGGAGCTTTGAACGCCGGTATCTTGGCCGTCCAAATGCTTGCCGTCGGAGACGAACAACTCCAGGATAAGCTTGCCGCTTATAAGGAAGACCTTAAAAAGAAGATCGTAAAAGCAAACGAAGAACTGGCTAAGGTTTCTTTCAAATACAAAACTAATTAATTGGCAATTGGCAATTGGCAATTGATAATTGGCGACAGACTGTAAAAAGGGAAAGATGTTGTCTTCAAAAAGGGCTGTAAGCCCGACATATCATACTCCCTTCTAATTGTCAATTGTCAATTCTCAATTGTCAATTCTCCTTTGTCAATTGTCAATTGTCAATTGAGAAGATGGAAGATTTTTTTAACTATCGCCGCCGCAAATCGTCTATTGTCAACATAGGGAATACCCCATTAGGAGGCGATAATCCGATTCGCATCCAGTCGATGGCGAACGTCTCCACAATGGATACCGATGCGGCCGTCCGCCAAGCGATCCGGATAATCGAAGCCGGTGCAGAATATGTACGCTTCACCGCCCAGGGAGAACGTGAAGCTCGTAATTTAGGTGTAATCCGTAAACGACTTGGTGAAGCCGGATATACGACTCCGTTAGTCGCCGACATCCATTTCAACCCGCGCGCGGCCGATGCCGCTGCCGAAGAGGTGGAAAAAGTGCGCATCAACCCCGGAAACTATGTGGACAAGGTAAAGACTTTCGACCTGCTGGAATATACCGACGAGGAATATGCCGCAGAGTTACAGAAGATACGTGACCGCTTCATACCCTTCCTTAACATCTGCAAAGCACACGGAACTGCCATCCGTATTGGCGTGAACCACGGTTCGCTGTCCGACCGAATTATGAGCCGGTACGGCGACACTCCGGAAGGTATGGTTGCCTCATGCATGGAATTCCTGCGTATCTGCCGGGATGAGAACTTTCCTGATGTCGTGATTTCCATTAAAGCCTCGAACACAGTTATCATGGTGAAAACCGTTCGTCTGCTAGTCAAGACAATGGAAGCCGAAGATATGCATTACCCGCTGCATCTCGGTGTGACGGAAGCCGGCGACGGTGAAGACGGACGCATCAAAAGCGCTGTCGGAATCGGAGCCCTATTGTCCGATGGCATAGGTGACACGATCCGCGTCTCTTTGAGTGAAGATCCGGAAGCTGAAATCCCAGTTGCCCGCAAGTTGGTCGATTACATACTCGAACGCGAAGGACACGATCCGGTAGAAGCTGTACCGGCTCCGGGCTATGATCCGGTAGCTGTCGAACGTCGCCACAGCCGGGTGACGGAAGAAATCGGGGGAAACTTCCCGCCAATCGTCATTTCCGACCGCAGCAATGGTGATTTCGAGTTTGACTATGCTTCCCAGCCGGACTACATATACATCGGCAAGGAAGATCCGGATAATCTGCCGGACAACTTCCGTCTTTTAGTAGACGCCCACTTCTGGAAAGAACGTCCGAATGCCTATCCTTTCTTTATCGCATCAGAAATAGAGGAGCTGAAAGACTACTCTGTCCCCTTGAAATTTATCCGCCTCACCTACCGGGATCTGACCGACCGCGTAATCGAAGTCCTAAAAAAAGATACTTCCGCAATCGTAGTCTTGAGCACGCATCACCAAAACGGTATCGCCGCCGAACGCGCAGCCATGCATCGCCTGCTCGCTACCGGTTGCGATGTACCGGTCATCCTGCACCGCGACTATAGGGAAACGGATACCGAAGCATTACAACTGAAATCGGCTGCCGACTTCGGAACTTTGCTGTTAGATGGCTTCGGTGACGGGATCATGTTGCACAACGAAGGCTGCGAGGCGATGGTGACAGACAGTTACATGTTCGGTATCCTACAAGCAACCCGTACCCGCATCAGCAAAACAGAATATATCTCCTGCCCAAGTTGCGGACGGACTTTATATGACCTGCAAACGACAATCGCCCGCATCAAAGAGGCCACTTCACATCTGAAAGGCTTGAAGATTGGCATCATGGGGTGCATCGTGAACGGCCCCGGCGAAATGGCGGATGCCGATTACGGCTATGTCGGTGCTGGAAAGAACCGGATCAGTTTGTACAAAGGCAAAGAATGTGTCCTGAAAAACATCCCCGAAGAAGAAGCTGTAGAACGGTTGGTCCAGCTGATAAAAGAGAATGGGGATTGGATGGATCATTAAGTATTATTTTATTGAAACTGGAGATGTGTCAAAATATACTTGTTCCCACGCCCAACGCAGTAACAAGTACATTTTGACACACTTTCCATTTCCTCATTTCTGCAAAACCCCGGATAATAATTTTCCGGCATTCTGCAGCCTTACTGAAACAGTTTTTAGTCCTCAGACCTTATATCCTTAACTTCATCAAACCCTTCCTCGAACTGATTATCTTTGATCTCGGCATTAACAACGCGTTGGAAAAAGAAACGATGGTTGTTCCAGTGGAAAGCCGGATAATCATGATTTTGCTTAATCACATTATTCCGGAAGACAAGGCCATCCACCGATTTAGCATACAGGATCGGCATATCAAAAGTTTCGAACTCGTTGTCCTCGATCACGATCCCACTATGGAAATATTTTTCCTGATCCTTCAAATCCGGTATCTCCGGATAGATGGAAATAACAGCATTCGTAAACTGGAACTGATTTGTCAATGCATTGATAAATTTGTTGTTCCGGATCAGTACATCATGACAAGCCCCCGTCTCGAACCATCCGTTACAGTCACCGCACAAAAGAATTGCCGTTCCGGAAGTGTGATCGAAAATATTATTCTCGACTACTGTTTTCTTCGGAGTGCTGAACAAGGAACCACGGGCCCGGTTATTACGGATCACATTGTCGGCAAAATAAACCTCCGGTGTCCACTCCAGATTCTCAATGCCATAAGTACCGGCCTCACTGATGGCGGGATCGACAGGCTTATCAAACGTGATACGGAACTGCTTTGCACCATGAGCGTCAGGCTTATCGACAGCTTCAATCGCAGCTATCTTGTTCTGTTCCCCTAAAATCTCCATTGTCTTGGAATCAATGAACTGGACGGCATCACCCGGACGTCCCCATTCGAAACCGTAAGACTGGCCGTGCATATATTCACCGACCAATGTCTTGTCATCCAGCCGCTTTTGCACTTTCAGATAGGTTCCATGCACATTGATGGCATCATCCATCATGCCTTCGTACAGGCCACCGACCGAACGGATCAACCCCTTACAGCCGGAGAAATGAGTCGCATCGGCCTGTGTCGTGAAATAACGCGGATCATCCTCACCGCGCAAGCAGACAGAGAATTTATCCAGCGTGATATTTTCACTCATTTGTGCCAACAAACCCATTCCTTCCGCATAATGCACCTGTATATTTTCGAGTGTCGTATTCGTATCGTGATACATGAATACCCCCGGAGTCGGACGGCCGTATCCACGGAAGACAACAACCGTACCCGGTATCAGTTTTTTGTTCTTCCAGGGGGCACAGATCTTACGCGGCCCAATCTCGGCAACCTGCTTGCAACCCACACTAATATCACTGGTCGTATAAACCAATCGCTTCGTATCTCCTTCAAAAGCGATACCCCAAACAGGGACATGTTCCCACCCTTCCCCTTTGGCAACAAAATTACTGTCACGTATTTCGTACTCCACCCAGGGAGCGACCTCGTAGGTGATCATACCGCCAACCGTGTCGTTCTCCAACACTTTCACCTGGCTGATATGCGGATTCGCAAAATCGATACTGAAGTTCTTCAACGTACAGTTCTCCGAACCCACCAAAGAAACCGGAAGCATCCGGCCGTGGAAAACCAGTTCGGAGCCTTGCCCGTCAAATATTACATTCTTCATATTTTCAAAAGCCAGTCCCACCAGTTTCGGATTATCCTGGTCATGGTTAGAGATGAAATATTCACGTTTGGAAGCACCTTCGGGATAGAAATCATAACGCCCCTCCGGCAACAGAATCCGGACCGTATCGGAGTTTGCTTCCGCCGCAATCTCTTGAAGAGCTTTCGCAATCAACGGAGAAGCATTTTCCCCAGTATCCGGTTTCAGACCATATCCGGACAGGTCATACACGCCGCCTTTACATGCCGTAAACAGGACGATAAATAAAAGTGTCAAAACAGAGTTTAGTTTCATGGCTTACATCTTTCGTTGATTATATTTTCAATTATTTAGGGGCAAACTTACTCAAAATTATCCGATTTTATTGTAAGTTTGCCCCTCTTAAATACAAATAGATATGGAACATCCATTAAGCATTTACAACACACTCACAAGAAAAAAGGAACAGTTCATCCCGCTGCACGAACCGCATGTGGGTATGTATGTTTGTGGTCCCACCGTTTATGGCGATGCCCATCTGGGCCATGCACGCCCGGCGATCACATTTGACCTGCTGTTCCGTTATCTGACCCATATAGGATACAAAGTACGCTATGTACGCAACATAACGGATGTCGGTCATCTGGAACACGATGCAGACGACGGCGAAGACAAGATTGCCAAGAAAGCCCGGCTCGAACAGCTCGAACCGATGGAGGTCGTGCAATATTACCTGAACCGTTACCACCATGCAATGGAAGCGCTCAACGTACTGCCTCCCAGCATTGAACCGCATGCATCCGGTCACATCATCGAGCAGATCGAACTGGTGAAAAAAATACTGGATAACGGTTATGCGTACGAAAGCGAAGGTTCCGTTTATTTCGATGTGGAGAAATACAACAAAGATCATAACTACGGCGTTCTTTCCGGACGTAATATCGACGACATGTTGAATACGACCCGCGCGTTGGACGGACAGGATGAGAAGCGTAATCCGATCGACTTCGCCCTTTGGAAATGTGCGCAGCCGGAGCATATCATGCGCTGGCCTTCTCCTTGGAGCGACGGATTCCCCGGTTGGCATTGCGAATGTACGGCAATGGGTAAGAAATACTTGGGCGAACATTTCGACATCCACGGTGGTGGCATGGACCTGATCTTCCCGCATCATGAATGCGAGATCGCACAGGCTGTCGCTTCCCAGGGTGAGGATATGGTTCATTATTGGATGCACAACAATATGATCACCATCAACGGGCAGAAGATGGGAAAGTCCTTGGGTAACTTCATCACACTGGACGAGTTCTTTACCGGGGATAATAAGATGTTGAGCCAGGCCTATTCGCCTATGACCATCCGTTTCTTTATCCTCCAGGCTCATTATCGCAGCACAGTGGATTTCAGTAACGAAGCCTTGCTGGCTGCCGAAAAGGGATTGGAACGTCTGATGGATGCCTACAAGCATCTGATGAAATTGAAGGCAGCCGATGTTTCAACAGTAGACATAAAGGACTTGCGCCGTAAATGCTACGATGCGATGAACGACGACCTGAACTCACCGATCGTGATTGCCCACCTGTTTGACGCAGCCCGCGCGATCAATTCCGTAAAGGATGGTAAGGCTACGATTTCGCTCGAAGACTTGAAAGAGTTACAGGATGTATTCCATACGTTCATCTTCGATATCCTCGGAATGAAAGACGACGCAGCTTCAGCCGGAAGCAACAGCAATGAAGCGTTCGGCAAAGCGATGGATCTGTTGCTGACCATTCGCCAACAGGCAAAAGCCAACAAGGATTGGGCTACATCGGACAAGATTCGTAACGAACTAACTGCTATCGGCTTCGAAATCAAAGACACGAAAGACGGAGCCGAATGGAAATTAAGCAAATAGAAAGATGACTATACAGGAATTTCTACAGGGCGACAAGTTCGCCCTGCTTGCCGGTGTCGAACTATTGGAAACCGGTAACGGGTATGCAAAGGCCCGCATGGAAATAAAACCTGAACATCTCAATGGTGGTGGCGTATGCCAAGGAGGCGCCATCTTCACGTTAGCAGACCTGGCCTTTGCTGCAGCCACAAACAGCCATGCACGCCTGACGCTCTCCATCACGTCCAGCATCAATTTCTTCAAAGCTGAAAGCAAAGGTTACCTTTATGCCGAAGCCCATGAAACGTTTAGCCACAAACGGCTCGCTAACTGTGAAGTACGCATTACCAATGAAATCGGTGACCTGATCGCCACCTTCAACGGTACAGGCTATAGAAAAGACACGGAACTCCCTTTTGCCCCGATAGAATAAAAGTGTACGCTATTTGCTGACCCGGTAGCAATAGCGTACACTTTTATTTTATTCGTAACGCAAAGACCGGGCCGGTTTGCTAAAGATAGTCTTGGCGGTTTGCCAACCGATGGTCAGCAAAGAAATCACACACAATAGAACAACCGGAACGAGGAAAAACCAGGCTTTCCAGTCCGTGCGAAACGAATAATGGTTCAGCCAATCCCCCATGATCCAACCCGAAAGCGGAAGGGCGATGACAACAGCAACGGCGATCAGCAGGAAGAACTCACGTCCCAACTCATAGAAAAGCTGCAGCCGGGAAGCTCCCAGAACCTTCCGGATTCCCATCTCCCGAATACGGGTCGAACAGGAAAACATAACCAGGACAGCCAATCCCATACAAGAAATAAAGATCGCCAATATCGCAAAAAGCGCCACAATCAGCCCGAACACTTCATCCTGCCGGTATTGTTGGTCGAAAAACTGGTCGAGAAAGAAATAATCATAGCTGGAATCCGGAAAATAACGTTCCCACACCCCTTCGACCTGTTTCACGAGATCATGCGGGCTACCATTCTCCATGACGACAGAGATATAACGTTGTTTCATCCAGCTCAACTTCTCATGCAGGGCAAACAGGATCGGTGTAAAATCCTTGTTAAGCGATTGTTGATGATAATCCTTCACAACCCCGATAATCTGCATCGGCTGATCGACAGTTTCGACAGACAAGCGTTGCCCCAAAGCGGCATCGGACGATTCGAATCCTAACGTACGTACAGCCGATTCGTTCAGGACGATCTTATACACATCTCCCCCGTAATCTTCGGAGAAACCACGACCGGCAACGAACTTCAGATCATAAGCATCCAGAAAATACTCATCGCAGTTCAACATCTCCAACAGGCGCGTCTGTTTCGTCACATCGCTCTCGCGAATGACAGACAAAAAGTCGGTCACCTCCGTTCCGGGCACTGCTCCGGAAACCGTCACCGCCCTGACTGAGGGCAACAACGACACCTCTTTCTTTAATGCCTCCAACTTCATCGCCAGTTCCTCACATTGTGCCGGAAACTTGAGCACCAATGTCTGATCCACCCGTACCCCTAAAGAAGCATTCCGCATATATCGGAGCTGCGCGTACACGATCAACGTCCCGCAAAGCAAGACCAAAGAAGCCGTGTACTGTAATACTACCAGAACTTTACGGGTGACCGTCGCCCCGCGCGTATGAGTAAACTTTCCCTTCAGCATCCGGATCGGCTTGATACCGGACAAAACCATCGCCGGATAAAAGCCGGACAGAAACACACCGGCGGCAAAGATCAGCAACAGGTACCACCCCAGCGAAGTCGTAAACCAGACGGAAAAACTCAGTTCCCGTCCTGTCAGGTTATTGAAGGAAGGCATCAATACCTCCATCAACCCGGCAGCCAGGATAAAAGCGATACCGTTCGTCACCAGCGACTCGAAAAGAAACTGGGAAACAATCTGTTTCCGGCTTGCCCCCGAAGCACGACGTATACCAATCTCTTTGGCACGTTCCATCGAACGGGCTACCGTCATGTTGATATAGTTGATCCAAGCTATACAAAGGATGGCAAGCGCCGTACAGATCAATACCCAGATGGAAGAACGGTTTCCCTTCACCTCCGGCTCGTACGCTTTCTGTGGATTCAGGTGAATATCGCGGAGATTCGTCAACTGGACCGCCCAAGTTTTATTTTTCAATGCCTCTTCCGTCTTATACTTCTCCGCCATTGCCGGGAAATCCTCTTCTACCTGCGTTTTCAGGTTTGCCGACTTCAACAGGACATACGAATAGACTTCGTGGCGATACCAATATTCATCCATCCACTTCGGGAGTGTTTTATAAGAAACCAGGAGATTATAGCGGACATGCGTATTGACCGGCATATCCTCCATAATTCCCGTCACCTCACAGGCTTCCTCCCCGATATTGCTGCGGAAGATCAGGATTTTCCCGATCGGGTCCGCTCCCTTGAAATATTTGCGGGCGATACGTTCGGTGATAACCACTTTGTTCGGCCCGTCCAGGCAACTCTCTTTATTCCCTTTCAAAAGTTTGAAGTCAAAAAAATCGAAGAAGTTGGCCTCCGCATAACCGATACCTGTCTCTCGGTACAGCAGTTCATTGTATTTCACGACCTGCTCCGGAAAATACTGGCTTCCGACACGTGTATAATCCTCGACAGCACTCATGTTCTGCTTCATAGCCGTAGCATAGCCGGCAGACGAGCTCGCCCAATCGTCCGTCAGCTCCCCGTTCTCATAGAACCGGGCTTCGACACGAAAGATGCGTTCCTGCCGGCTGTGCATATCGTCATAGCTGTACTCGAAAGCCACATACGTCAGAATCAACAGGGATGCCGCCATGCCGATCGCCAGACCGGCTATATTAATGACGCTGAACCCTTTCTTTTTGGTAAGGCTACGCCACACACTGTTCCAATAATTTGATAATATCATGATCAATACAGATTTTCAAAGATGAAGATTCAAGAAACGACCCGCCCGTCCAAAAGACGGATAATCCGGTGAGCAAAGCCGGCATCCCGTTCCGAGTGCGTGACCATGACGATCGTCGTCCCCTGCCTGTTCAACTCGCGGAGCAATTCCATCACCTCCGCCCCGTTAGCTGAATCCAGGTTTCCTGTCGGTTCGTCGGCAAGGATCAGCGGGCAATCCGTCACCACGGCACGGGCAATCGCCACACGTTGTTGCTGTCCGCCGGATAGCTGCTGCGGGAAATGCCCGGCACGATGCGCAATGTTCATCCGGTCAAGGACTTCCATCACCTTCCGCTTACGTTCAGACTTTCGGATGCCGAGATAAACCAACGGCAGTTCCACGTTCTCGAAGACCGTCAATTCGTCTATTAGGTTGAAGCTCTGGAAGACGAAACCGATATTCCCTTTGCGGAAAGCCGTCAACTGGCTCTCTCCCATTTTATCCACTTCCTTGCCGTTGAAGATGTATTTACCGGAAGTCGGCGAGTCTAGCGTTCCCAAGATATTCAGCAAGGTCGATTTGCCACAGCCTGAAGGTCCCATGATAGCTACAAACTCACCCTGCTTGATCTCAAGGTTCACCTCATTCAATGCTTTCGTCTGCACCTCCTCGGTGGTGAAGACCATAGACAGATTCTCTGTTTTAATCATATTATATTCGTTTAAATCATTCATTCCTGAGAATACGCATCGGTTTCAACCGGACTACGCGCCACACCTGTCGGACAACTGTAAGGAAAGCGATACACATCAGCAACACAAATGCCACCCCATACACCCACCAAGGCAACACGATATGAAAGGCATAACTCTCCAGCCATCCGTTCATTAAAACCACGGAAACAGGAAGTCCCAATACGGTAGCCAGTACCGTAAGAAGTAACAGTTCACGCGTCAGAACAACAAAAAGACTTATTTTCCCGGCTCCCAGAACCTTCCGTATCCCAACCTCCTTCACACGTGCCAGTGTAGAAAAAAGTGTCACGATCCATAGCCCCAAACAGGCCACAAAGACTGCCAGTAATGACGCACAGGCAAAAATCCAGCCGAAATTACGGTCCGACCTATACAAGCTATCCTGATAATCATCGAGATAGAAATAAGAAAAAAGAGCAGACGGGAAATAAGTCCGGTACACTTTTTCCACTTCAGCCAACCGATCAGAATTGACGGGGGCATCCATCTTGACGGATATATAAGGAGTCGCAATAAACGGAACCCGCTCTTTCAGGAAAAAGAGAATCGGCTTGTACGGTTCCGCAAGCGACTGCTGATGATAATTTTTAACAACCCCGACAACTTCGAGCGGCTCTTCCAGTACCTCCATCGCCAACTGCTTTCCTAACGCCTCTTCTGGAGAAGAATAACCAAGCAGACGCACCGCCTCTTCGTTCAGGACGACTTTATTCCGTTCATTGCCGTACGCCTCCGAGAAACCACGTCCACAAAGCATTTCCGGCGAATAAAGCGCCAGATAATCATAATCGACAGCAAACATCTGTATCAGCTTCACTTCGGAAGGATCGCTGCCGTAAGGACGATTGGTAAAGTAGTTCGCCACCTCAACACCCGGTACGGCTCCGGAAATAGAGACACGAACAACATAAGGTATCTGTCCCAACCGTTTCTTGAAACTCTCCATTTTGACGGACATGTCATCGGTAAAAGCCGGATATTTCACCACCAGTACCCGATTCGAAGAAGCGGCAAAAGTCTCCTGCTGCATATAACGAACCTGCCCGATCACCACCAACGTACCGGAAACCAGAACGAAAGAAGCAAGAAACTGGGCCACGATCAACATCTTCCGCATCCGGTTTCCCTTCCGGCCGTGCAGCAATTTTCCCCGCATGATATCCGCCGGACGGATACGTGTCAGCAGGAATGAAGGATACAATCCGGTAAATAAAGTCCCCCCTATAAACACACTTATTACCATGCCCCAAAACACCGGCAAACGGAATGCACCGGCAGCAAAATCCAGTCCTGCCCAACGGCAGGCAAAAGGCAACAGAACCTCAACCCATCCGAGAGCCAAGATCAAAGCCGACAAGTTCAACAACCCTGCTTCCAGCAATCCTTGCAGGATCACCTGCCGGCGGGAAGCCCCGAACGCCTTGCGAATACCGAACTCTCTGCCACGTTCCAGATAACGGGCAACCGTCAGGTTCAACGCGTTCACCCAGCCAATCAGTAAAAGGGCGACTACCATCACCGAAAGGATACGTACAGCCATACGACTACCTTTCGCCTCTTTCTCATAAGACTTACGGGGAGTCAGATGAATATCCCGCAAACGAACCAGTTCGACCCTCCAGTCCTTATGTTTCAATGCTGTCGTCTTATATTTCCCGGAAATGGAATGGAAAGCTGCCTCAATATCGCCCGGCTTCTTTCCCGGCTCAAGCCGGACATACGTATAGACGCCGTGAATATACCAAATATCGCGTCTTGCCTCCGGAATAGTCGAATAGGACAACAGGAAGTCATAATGCAGATGCGAATTATAAGGCATATCGGCAATCACGCCCGTCACCTCAAAATGCTGTTCGGAAGAAGAGGTACGGAAAGTCAACACTTTACCGATAGGATCACCTTCGGCAAAATAGCGGCGTGCAGCACTTTCGGTAATCACCATCGTATTCGGACGGACCAACTGTCCGTTCTTCTCCCCCTTGAGGATCGGAAAATTGAAGAGGTCGAAAAAGGCCGGTTCAGTATAACAGTACTGCTCTTCGATAAACTGCCGGTCACCGAACGTCACCTCCTGTCCGCGATCTTGCGCCGTCACACGTACATACTGCTCTATGCCCGGAATCTCACGATACATGGCGGGAGCATGCCCGAAAGAAGTCGTCGCCCAATTATCCGTCAAGGTCGCCCCTTCATAAAGACGGCTCTCCACACGGTAGATGCGGTCCCCGTCGTGAAACGAATCGAAACTCAATTCGAACCGTACATAGAGCATAATCAGCAACGCCGCGCCGGCACAAACGGAAAGACCGAACACATTCAGGGCGGAAAGAGACTTTCGCACCCGTTGGCTTTTGATTACTTGAGACCAATATTCCATCAGCGTAAAATTAACCGTTCATTCTCACCAAACAAGTCATACCCGGAAATAATCACCTTCTCCCCCGGTTGCAACCCTTCCACCACCTCGTAATACTGCGGGTTCTGGCGGCCGATACGGACAGGGCGGCGGCGAGCCGTCTTCTCCTCCTCATCCACCACATACATGTACTCGCCACCGCTTGCCTGGTAGAAGCTACCACGTGGGACGATCACCGTCTGCACGGGATCGCCCAGTTGCAGGTTCAGGTGGTAGGTTTGCCCGGCACGGATATTCTCCGGCCGTCCGGAGACAAAATGCAGGTCGGTGCGAAACTGTCCTTCCCGCACTTCAGGATAGACTTTCGTCACCTTCATATCATATTTCTTTCCTTCCCGTTCGAAGCTCGCAGGGAGGCCGGACATGACACGCTCCACGTAGTGCTCGTCGATTTTGGCTTCCACCTTCAATTCGGGCGTGATCACCTGGCCGATACGTTCACCCTGAGCGATGGACTGGCCGATCTGAGCCTCCAGGTTTCCCAACTGCCCGTCGACGGGAGCCTTTACCTTCAGGTTTTCCAGTCGCTCGCGAACCAGGGAGAGACTCTTCTTCATGTTCCGGATGTTCTCGTCCAAGCTCTGCAGCTGGCTGCTGCGGAACAGATCGTCCTGCTTGATCCGTGCGTCCACAACGGCCAACTGTCCGAGGGCGGCCTCGTAATCTTCCTCAGCCTGCAAGTAGTCTTCGCGAGCCATCAGGTTCTTCTCATACAGGCGTTCATACTGCCTAAAACGGCGTTCCTTCTGCGTCAGTTCCTTGCTCAGGCCGATGCGGTCCTGTTTCAGCCGGAGATGCTCCTGCTCCATACTGAGACGGGTGTTGCGCAGTTCGTTTTCCTGATAGGCCAGATCGGCTTCGCTTTGCAGGATGCCGATGTTCAAGAGCGGGTTACTAAGACGGAGGATCACGTCACCTGTCCGCACCTGTGCCCCTTCCTCGATCAACCGTTCTTCGACACGCCCGCCTTCGATAGCGTCGAGATAAATGATACGGTCCGGCAATACCTGCCCGATAACCCGGATATAGTCGTTAAACTCTCCTTTCTGTACGGTAGCGATCGTAATGCGTTCTTTCTCCACTTTCAGGGAAGAGGAAGTATCACGAAAAAGAAGCCAGAGCAGGCAAAGCAGCCCGGCAGCAATTCCTACCAAGGTATAGATGTGTTTCTTCTGAAACCAGGATTTCCGCTCGATGCGGGTGTCCATATTACTGATTGTCATTCTTGTTGTATTTATTCAGTTCCTAAAAATGAGCCTGTTCGGTAGAAGTCCACCGTGCGACTTTTCAACTCATACTGCAAACGAGTGCGCGACAACTCAGCCTTAGCCAGGATATAAAGGTTTCGCTTCTCCATCAGTTCGAAAACAGAGATCATCCCCTCTCCCCATTTCTCCTCGCTCTCTTTCAGCATGATGGTGGAAGTGCGAAGCTGCTCGACTGCCTGCCGGTACTCCCCGACGGCAGCCCGAAGGGAGAGACAAGCATCGTCTATTTCCTTATAGAGGCTGAGGCGTTGCTGTTCGTTCTCGTTCCGTATCCTTTGCAGGCGAAAACGTTCCTTCCGAACATCTGTCAGACGGGAAAGTCCGCTGAACAAAGGCAGCGAGACGCTCACGCCGACATATTTATTCATGTTATTCTTTAATTGATCTTTGATCGGGACAATCTCGCCCAAGTCATTCCGTTCCGTGTCGTAGTAACCGGAATAGAGGCTGAATTCCGCCCTGATGGAAGGAGAAAAAGCTCCGGACGCTATCGCCAGCGATTTGCGGGAGGCTTTCTCCCTCAGTTCCATAGCCCGGAATTCCGGCAGGGATGTTTCAGAAGCGACATAGACCTCGTTAGGTTCCAAAACAGGAAGCACAGGAAGTTCGCCCTCCTCGCCGGGAAAGATCATCAGCGTATCGGCATCCCGCATGTTCAGCAGTTCCTTCAAAGCAAGCAACGAGAGACGGCAACCGTTCGCCTTTACCGTCTCCTGGTAAATATCGGATTGGAGGCGCGCCTTCACCTCCTGCAAATCGGAAGGAGAACGCATACCCAGATCCACATATTCGAGCATCTGCTCATGATAGCGTTCGCTCAATTTCCGCTGCTCGACAGCAAGCTCGTACATCTTCTCGTCGAAGCAGAGACGAAAAAAAGCATCCATCACCTCGAAGGCAATCCGGTTTTCCTCGATCCTCTCTGTAAGGCTGCCGATCTGCTTGTTCAGTTTGCGAAACTGTAACCGATTGACGCGCGTAAAGCCGTCGAACACCGGAAGCGAGACATTCAGCCCCATTGTACTTTCCAGGAAGGAAGAGGATGTATAAAGGTTTGTTTTTGGATCGACCGAACGTCCCAAACGTTTGCCCAACGCGCCGGTAGCACTCACCGAAGGTAGGAAATCGCCATAGGAGGCAGTAAGATCTTCCCCGGCAATCCGCGTATCCAAGCGACTATTCCGCACGCGATAGTTCTGTTCGACGGCATAGCGCATACAATCGTCCACCGTCCAGCCGGACTGTGCCCGCAAGCTTCCCGGCAAGATCAGGAAAGCAAGAAGGAAAAGAGATAAGCCTCGTTTGATCGTTATTTGTACATCCATCATGACAGAAAGAGAGCAAACGGCGTGCCAGAAATGTAACACACAGATAATCAAAAGCATTTCAAAAAGTACTACCCGCTAACCGTCCAATTTTTTGACGCCCGAACGTCCAACTTTTTGACACAGACTTCCTGTCGTCGCTCGCCGGAGCATGACAGGAGGAAGACAATTTAATTGAAAATAGAGAACTGGATGTTGTTTTTCTTTCGTACCTTAGTCCCCCGAAGACAAATTCCCCAACAATTTCCAATTACCAAAATGGTTTATCTGAAGCAAATCAAACTAATCAATCCGGACGAGGTATCGGGACCGGTAGAAGAACTGAAATATCCGTACAAAGCGGCTGCCGTACGGTATATGGACGAACTGGTATTCACGAAACCCGTCACGTTTCTGGTGGGAGAAAACGGGATCGGTAAATCGACTTTATTAGAGGCCGTCATGTATAAATACGAGAGGCGTAACGAAGATTTACAAGGCATGCTGAACGACGGTGACGAAAGCCACAAGGTGCTCGCCAACGTCTTGCCCGACCAGATTCGTTTAGTGGAGGTACGCAAGCCGGACGACCATTTCTTTTTCCGTGCCGAATCCTTTTTCGACCATGCCCGCGAGATCGACGCCCAGTCGATGCGCGACATCCTCAAATACGGGCGCGACTACTCCATGGCACGCTATGGAGGGCGACGTCTGCTGGAACAGTCGCACGGTGAAAGTTTCCTCAGCACATTCCTCCACTACGGAGAACGGAACATGCTCTACATCCTCGACGAACCGGAGGCAGCCCTTTCCCCCCAGCGCCAACTGTCACTGCTCGTACGGATAAAAGAATTGGTGGACCAGGGATGCCAGCTCATCATCTCCACCCATTCGCCGATACTGATGGCTTACCCGGGAGCCGACATCTACAACATAGAAGAAGACGGTGCCCGCCTGACTTCTTTTGAGGAAACAGAACATTACCAACTGACGAAATATTTCCTGACACACACAGAACAGATGCTCCGCGAATTGAGAATCGTCTAATCCGATCCATACGAATGGGAGATTATCTCTCCCAGGCATTTAGGATTTCCGCCACATAAACGTTATGCGGATTCCCTGCCATTGCGCTATACCACTTCTCGTATAAGGCGGGATCGACAAAATGATCCTTATCCATCTTGGTCACGTAAAGGGTTTTGCATTCGAGTGTCAGGCGCGATTCCTCGAAACAAGGAGTACCCAGATCGGTAAAATAAGGCGTCAAACCTGTCGCAGCCACCTTGTTGATATCCCGTCCCGATTTCGACCCGCAAATCTTGTGGACAGCCTTATGCTCTTCTCCCAAGAAGGACAGCGTGAAAACGCCCTTCGCATCGACAAACTCGCGAGTATAACGTTCCGGACGGATAAAGACGAACACTACCGGCTTATTCCACAGGAAACCTACGCCACCCCAACTTGCCGTCATCATGTTGAACTTGTCCTTGTCGCCAGCGCTTACCAGCATCCACTCTTTTCCGATAATCTCTATAAAATTGTCTTTGACCAGACTCGGTTCTATTACTTTCATAAATTCATACCTTGTTAATAATCTTTCAAAGATACAGAAATATTTATTTGTGTGTGCAAAATCTAATACTCTTGTCCATACAGAATATTTTCTTTAGGTTTGCATCTTAATATTCACGTAATTACCAAGACGATAAACTGCCAAATGGAAATACTGAACAACTGGATTAGCGGGATTAATGACCTCCTATGGTCGTATGTTTTAATTATCATGCTGTTAGGATGCGCCTTCCGGTTCACTTTCAAAACCCGTTTCGTCCAGTTCCGTATGTTCCGGGAGATGATACGCGTGCTCGGCGACTCCGCCAACAAAGCCCATGAAGGTGAAAAGCACATCTCATCCTTCCAAGCGTTTGCCGTATCACTCGCCAGCCGTGTCGGGACAGGCAACCTGGCAGGGGTAGCCACTGCCGTCGCCGTAGGAGGTCCGGGAGCAGTGTTCTGGATGTGGATCATCGCCCTGTTAGGTTCGGCCAGCGCTTTTGTCGAATCTACACTCGCACAGCTTTACAAACGGAAAGGAAAAGATTCCTTCATCGGGGGGCCGGCCTACTATATGCGATACGGATTGGGACTGAAGTGGATGGGCACACTGTTTGCCATCCTAACCTCCGTCACCTTTGGTTTCGCGTTCAACTCGGTACAAAGCAACACGATCTGCGCCGCCATGCAAGGATCGTTCGGTTTTGATCCGAAGATCATAGGTGCGATACTGACGACGCTGACACTTGCCATTATCTTCGGAGGAATCCAGCGAATAGCCAAAGTCAGCAGCGTGATCGTCCCCATAATGGCATTGGGATACGTGGTGCTCGCATCGGGGATCGTACTGTTCAATATCACGGAACTGCCGGCTGTCATCAAACTGATCGTAAGCAGCGCTTTCGGATGGGAACAAGCGGCAGGCGGTACGATCGGTGCCGCCCTGATGCAAGGGATCAAGCGCGGCTTGTTCAGCAACGAGGCCGGTATGGGATCGGCTCCGAACGTAGCAGCCACGGCATCCGTCACACATCCGGTCAAACAGGGGTTAATCCAGACTTTGGGTGTTTTCACCGACACCCTGTTGATCTGTACCTGCACAGCTTTTATCATCCTGTTCAGCGGGGCGCCGTTGGACGGTTCGGTAAACGGGGTACAACTGACACAGCATGCGCTGACGCTCGAAGTGGGAAAAGCCG
Organism: Parabacteroides sp.; assembly: GCA_019411205.1. Lineage (GTDB taxonomy): Bacteria > Bacteroidota > Bacteroidia > Bacteroidales > Tannerellaceae > Parabacteroides. The sequence goes on from DXRF01000009.1 coordinate 17,776, forward strand.
GAGGGATATTCGTTGCCATAGCGATCCTCCTGTTCGCTTTCAGCAGCATTATCGGGAACTACTATTACGGAGAAGCGAACATCCGTTTCATCACCCCGAAAAAAAATGTGCTCTATATCTACCGTCTGGCAGTCGGCGGTATGGTGATGTTCGGGGCGCTGGCAAGCCTGGAACTCGCCTGGAGCCTGGCGGATATCACGATGGCTTTCATGACGATCTGCAATCTGGTCGCCATCTCGTTGCTGGGCAAGCAGGCCTTCCTGCTGCTGCACGATTACATTGCTCAGAAACGTAGCGGAATCAAGAGTCCCGTGTTCGACAAGAACAAGCTGCCGGAACTGAAAGACAGGGCGGAGTGCTGGTAAACGCTTCTTATTGATAGATTAGGCTGAACAACCGTTCAGGTGCAAAGACCTCGTTGGCGACCTCCTGTATCTCTTCGGCAGTCAGCCTTTCCACCTTGGCAAAAACTTCCGGCAGAGTGTCGTAGCGGTTATAATGGAGAAAGCTCTTTCCCAGCCCCAAAAACAGACCTTCCCGGTTATCGCCGGAGACACCCAACTGCCCGATCACCTGCTTCTTGGCCGCCGCCAACTGGGTTGCGGTCAGCTTCACATCGCGCAGCTTCGCCAGTTCCTTGTGAACGAGCCTGATCGCCTTCTCCTTGTTCTTCGGATCGGTTCCGAAATAGATGCTTGCCAGTCCCGTATCGGTATAAGAAGTCACGTTCGACTCTACGTTATAAACAAGCCCGTTCTTTTCCCGGAGAGAGACATTCAAACGGTTGTTCATCCCCGGACCTCCCAAGAGGTTGTTCAGCAGAAACAGCGGCAGGCGTTTCTCGTCGTGCATGCTGTATGCCCGTCCCCCGATCAGCACATGCGCCTGATGGGTATCCTTGTGTATCTGGCGGCTGACGGAAAGTATCTCGCCGGGTACCGTCCGGTTACGTGCCGCCATCGGGAAAGCGATATCAGACAGGGTACTTTCCGCCATCTGCACAATCTTCTTGAACGGAATACGGCCCATCGAGAAGAACACCATGTTTTCAGGTGCATAAAAACGCCTCATAAACGACTTGCCGGACTCGCTGTCGAAACCGAGCAGCGACTGCTCGTCTCCCAAGATATTATGTCCCAATGCATGACCGTCGAACAGCAGATTCTCGAACTCATCGAAGATCAGCTCCGAAGGACTGTCCTCGTACGAATTGATTTCATCCAGGATCACGTCCACCTCCTTCTCGATCTCCTGCTCCGGAAACTGCGAATGGAACACCAGGTCGGTCAGCAGTTCGAAAGCCCGCCGGAAATGCTCCTCCATAAAGATGGAATAGACGAAAGTCTCCTCCTTCGTGGTATAGGCGTTCAGCTCTCCTCCCACATTCTCCATCCGGTTCAGGATATGCCAAGACTTACGTTTTTCCGTTCCCTTGAATATCATGTGTTCGACAAAATGAGCCAAGCCGAACTCGTCTGCCTCCTCATCCCGTGTCCCGGCATTCACGGCAAACCCGCAATACGATACCGGAGAGGCAGAAGGAAGATGTACGATACGCAAACCGTTCGGTAAAATATGTGAGAAGTAATCTTTTTCCATTATCCATTCATTTAGAGGGCACAAAAGTACAACAAATATTTGTTTACAGGCCTCTTTTAACTACCTTAGCCGTCAAATTAAAAACTCTTTACTATGGAATTACGGACGATACAGAGTAAGATTTACGAGATCAGAGGGCAGAAGGTCATTTTAGATTTCGATCTGGCTGAATTATATCAATCAGATACCCGTTCCCTCAACCAAGCTGTCAAAAGGAATATAAAGCGTTTTCCTCCCGACTTTATGTTCCAACTAACCACCGATGAATGGTCTGTCTTGATATCACAATTTGTGACATCAAGTTGGGGTGGAACCCGCAAACGTCCCTTTGCATTTACAGAACAAGGAGTCGCCATGTTATCAGGACTGTTGAAAAGTGATATCGCAATAGAGGTGAATATTTCAATTATGCGTGCTTTCGTTGCCATGCGCCAGTACCTGCTCAACTCCACTCCCTCGCCCCTGCTCAAAGAACTGAAAGACCGGATCGAGGCGTTAGAAGACATCACAGAGGAAAACGAAGAAAAATTTGACGAGATCTACCTTGCCTTGGCACAACTGGCACAAAAAAACAAACTGGACAATAAGCCCCGTAATCCAATAGGGTTCGCCAAACCACAATAAAGTACAAAAATATGCGCCTCCCGCTGTGTAGGTATCGTTAAAATAGATACTTTTGTACTTTGTTAAGTTCATAACACCATAATAGAATCATTTTTAAAGGCTATGATAAACGAAGCAATCTCATCCATTCTGCAACAGGAAGCTGAAGCAGTACGCAATATTCCGATAACCAACGGCTATGAAGAAGCTGTGACACTCATTGTAAAACATGTACACGAACTCGGTGGAAACCTGATCACCAGCGGCATGGGAAAAGCAGGACAGATCGCCATGAACATCGCGACCACTTTCTGTTCGACCGGTACTCCCGCCTACTTCCTGCATCCCAGCGAAGCGCAGCATGGTGACCTCGGTATCGTCCGCAAGAACGATGTCATGTTGCTTATCTCCAATTCCGGCAAGACACGCGAACTGCTCGAACTGGTGGAGTTGACACGCGGTCTCGTACCGGAGATGCAGTTTATCGTTATCACCGGCAACCCCGACAGCCCGCTGGCAGCCGAAGCGACGATCTGCCTGCCGACCGGTGCGCCGAAAGAAGTGTGCCCCTTAGGCCTCACCCCCACCACATCGACCACGGTCATGACGGTGATAGGCGACCTGTTGGTAGTCGGCACGATGAAACGCATCAACTTCGGCTATCCCGACTATGCCAAACGGCATCACGGCGGTTACCTGGGTTCGAAAAGCCGCGAACAGTGTAAAACAGGAAACAAATAAACAGCATGAGGAAGGTAATCGGCATCGGAGAAACCATTCTCGACATCATTTTCAGGAATAACCAGCCCCATACGGCAGTACCCGGCGGATCGACCTTCAACGGCCTCATCTCGTTAGGACGCCTCGGAGTACCCGTCTCCTTCATCAGCGAGGTAGGCAATGACCGTGTCGGCGACATCATCCGCGACTTCATGGTGGAAAACAACCTTTCCACCCGCTACGTCGACCGTTTTCCGGATGGCAAAAGCCCGATCTCGCTCGCATTCTTGGACGATGACAGCAATGCCAACTACACCTTCTACAAGGACTATCCGAAACAACGCCTCGACGTGCCCCTTCCGGAGATCAACGAAGACGACATTTTCATCTACGGCTCCTATTATTCGCTGAACCCCGCGCTCAGGGAACGGATGGTGGAGTTCCTCGACTATGCCCGCCAGCGCAAGGCGATCCTCTACTACGACCCGAATTTTCGCAAGGCGCACGCCCACGAAGCGATACGTCTCACTCCGACATTACTCGAAAACTTCGAATATGCCGATATCGTACGCGGCTCGGACGAGGACTTCCTCAACATCTTCGGGGATGCAGACAGTGAGAAGGTCTACACCGAGCATATCCGTTTCTACTGCGACCGTTTCATCACCACCCACGGAGCCGGAGGCGTAAACCTTTACCACGGCGACCAGCACCATCATTTCGACTCACCCGCCATCCGTCCGATCAGTACGATCGGGGCCGGCGACAACTTCAATGCAGGCATCCTCTACGGTCTGTTAAAATATAATGTCCGCCATCACGATCTCGCCACCCTCCCCCAGGAGACATGGGCGGACATCATCCGGTGCGGGATTGACCTGGCTACCGAGGTTTGCCACAGCTACGACAATTACATTTCTAAAGAATTTGCAACCTCCTACCTCTCCCAGTCTTAAATATCATTAACCGGAAAGATAAAGGGGTATAAAGACACATGTTTTTCACTATCTTTGCTTTGCATGAGTAGTAGAAGTATGATATTGAAACAGATTCTTTTCTTGTTCACCAGTGTAATCTTACTGGCAGGGTGCAGCTCCGGCAGAGCACCTGAAATTCGTGCCATATGCTTACGTGACGACATTGGCAACTATATTATCAAATGGGAAACAGACCCCCATACCGACGGGACGATGAAACTTTATGTATCCGACACCCCCAACTCGTTCGACATGTCGCAACCGTGTGGCTACGCCAACATCAACGACGGGAGAATAACCTACATCACAAACGACAACATCACCCGCAAATACTTCCTCCTGTCGTTCAACGATAAATACTACCGTACCGTCGGCGCCCGCTCGGTACAGATGGACAGCGTCCAGAACCTGCGCGACATAGGAGGCTATTTCAGCGAACACGAGAACCGCATGACCAGCTGGGGCAAGATATTCCGCTCAGGAGAGCTCAAGGCGCTTAGCCGCAACGACACGATCCGGTTGGACAACCTGAAGATCAAAACAGTTATCGACCTCCGGGGAGAAGACGAGATAGCCCTTGCACCGGAAAAATATACAGGAGCAAACATCATCTCCATTCCGATCCCGGTAAAAGGCAAAGAACAGATTGCCCGGCGCCTGGAAGAAGGACGCATACGCAAAGGCGACGGACTCGTCTACATGCAGGATACCTACATCAGCTACGTGACAGACGAGAGCGAACAGTTCGGCAAAGCCTTAAGAGTTTTCCTCGATAAGGACAACTACCCGATCCTCGTGAATTGTTCGTTAGGCAAAGACCGCGCAGGCTTCTTGACCGCCATGCTGTTGACGGCCCTCGACGTGCCCGAAGAAACAATCATGAAGGACTATATGGCCTCAAATAATCATATCAACCTGAGACACCTTGCCTATATGGCACGCAGCCTCAATACGGACGCTCAGGAAACCATCACCGTCCTGCTGGGAGCAGACGAGACATGGCTGGACTTGGCCTTCCATAAAATAAAGAAAGAGTATGGCTCAACTGACAAATATTTGTCAAAAGGGCTGCATCTTACGGAAAAAGAGCGCGATACACTAAAAGATATTATCCTACACTGATAGGTATCCGAATAATTTGCGTACCTTTGCCCACTCTGAATTATTATATATACACATATATCACATTTTGAAAACATTTGAAGAATTAGGAGTTGCCGCACCAATACTGAAGGCAATTCAAGAAATGGGCTACGAATCGCCCATGCCGGTACAGGAGGAAGTGATTCCTTTCCTACTGGGAGAAGACAACGACGTAATTGCATTAGCACAAACAGGTACGGGAAAGACTGCCGCTTTCGGCCTCCCGATCCTGCAAAAAATCGATGTGACTACATACCACCCTCAAGCACTCGTACTCTGTCCCACTCGCGAGCTATGTCTACAGATCGCCGACGATTTGAACGACTACTCCAAGTATATCGACAGCCTGAAGGTCCTCCCGGTATACGGAGGTTCCAGCATCGAGAGCCAGATCAAGACGCTGAAACGCGGTGTGCACGTGGTCGTAGCCACTCCGGGTCGCCTCCTGGACCTGATGAACCGCAAGACGGTAGACCTCAGCCTGGTGAAGAACGTCATCATGGACGAGGCAGACGAGATGCTCAACATGGGCTTCACCGACAGCATCAACGCGATCCTCGCCGAAGTGCCGGAAAATCGCAACATGCTGCTCTTCTCGGCCACCATGCCGAAAGAGATCGCCAATATCACGAAGAAATACATGAAGAATCCGAAAGAGATCGTGATCGGCAACAAGAACGAAGGCAACAAGAACATCCGCGATATATACTATATGGTACAGGCACGCGACAAGTACCTGGCCCTGAAACGCATCGCCGACTTCTATCCGAACATCTACGGAATCGTCTTCTGCCGCACCCGTAAGGAGACGCAGGAGATCGCCGACAAACTGATACAGGACGGCTACAACGCCGACTCGCTGCACGGTGAACTGAGCCAGGCGCAGCGCGACTACGTGATGCAGAAGTTCCGCATCAAGAACATACAGCTCTTGGTCGCCACCGACGTGGCTGCCCGCGGTCTGGATGTGGACGACCTGACACACGTGATCAACTACGGCCTGCCCGATGAAGTGGAATCCTACACACACCGCCGTGGCCGTACAGGCCGTGCCGGAAAGACGGGTATCTCCATCTCGATCTGCCATGTGAAGGAGAAAGGCAAAATCCGCGAGATCGAACGGATCATTAACAAGAAATTCGAGAAAGGCGAAATGCCTACCGGACATGCGATCTGCGAAAAACAGCTTTTCAACCTCGTCGACCAGATCGAAAAGGTAAAAGTGAATGAAGAAGAGATCGCCTCCCTGATGCCCCAAATCTACCGCAAATTAGAGTGGCTGGACAAGGAAGACATCATCAAACGTGTCGTTTCGCTCGAATTCAACCGTATGATCGACTACTACAAAGATGCCGGTGAGATCCAGCAAGTAGACGAACGTTCTTCCCGCGGCGAACGGAGCGAACGCCGTGCGCACGCGGCCGAAGAGGGCTATTCGCGTCTCTTCCTCAATTTCGGTAAGGCCGACGGCCTCTATCCGAACCAGTTGATCGAACTGGTCAACAAATGTGTGCCGGGCAAGGTGCGCATCGGCAAGATCGACCTGCGCGAAAACTTCTCTTTCTTCGAAGTGGAAGAAGGGGAAGCCCAGCACGTGATGGACAGCATGAACGGATTTGAAGTAGACGGACGGCGCATCTCCGTCGAACCTGCACAGGGCAAGAAAGAAGAAGGCGGACGCGGTGGCAAACGCAGTTACGGCGGACGCCGCAGCGATGACGGCTACAAAGGCAAACGGGGTGCCAAAGACAGCGGACGCCGAGGTAGCGACCGCTCGGACCGTGTCTTCCGCAAAGACGAACGCGACAGTGACCGCCCGTGGAAACGGACAGCCGCCGCACGCAACGCCCGTAAGAAAAGACGTTTCTGATTCCTCCTTTCCTCACGCCAACAGAAGCAGGAGACCACAGCATATATCAGCAACCCCCAGCCGGCAACGACGGGGAGTTGCTGTTTTTGTTTCCACCTCCGCCCCCTTGTGCATATCCTTACGCAACACTAACTTATACTTTACCGGCATACGTTTTTCTTCGTTTTTTAATTAATCCTCTATTTTCTAATCACATAACAAAGATATGACACCCCTGCTCCACCACAGGAAACAACCGGTCAGGAGAGAGGGAAAAGAGGGAAGATGGGGAAAAGAGGAAAAAATAAAGCTCCGGAAGAATGTTCCCCCAGAGCCTTTTTTGTCTGTTTTCTCTTTTCTCAAAGATACTTACAGTAGAACTTTAATTTCATTACTTTAGTATTAATACTACCACTTGTTCTCCCTCACGGGGTAATTGGACCTTCCGCCAAAAGCAGACGGACACCGCGTGATATTATTTAGATTATTTGATTATAAAATGTCACGTGTCTATAAGGTCGGTTCGCAAACCGACCTTAGATAGACAGTATTGTTTTTTAGTATCAATCGTTATTTAACGATAGCTTTCACAGCTTCTTCGCCATCAACAGCTACCACAACGATACCTGCCGGAGCAGCGATTGTAGCATTGTCAGAAGTAATAACCGTGTTAGCCACTACCTGACCCAGGATGTTGCTGATAACAACCTTCTTACCCTGAGCACCAACGATAGCCACGTTACCTTCACCGGCAAGAACTTTGACTTCAGATACTTCAACACCTTCGTTAGCTGTCGGAGTTTCGTCGCCGAGAGTGAAGACCATAGCCTTCTGAGGATCGGATGTCAAACCTAATTTGCCATTCAAAGCATAAACATACTTAGCTCCATTGTAAATAACATATTCACCTTCTACATCTTCGTCAGCCAAGCAGATGCCGAACTGGAATGCCTTCAAACCATCAACCTGATTTTTCGTAATATCAGCATCCTTAGCCACTACAGAAACAAGCTTGTCACCTACAGTTGTAGCCAACGTATCATTGTCAACCAATACTGCCGGACGGAAGATCACTTTCGCATCGCCAGTCGGTATTCCATCAATTTCTTCATAAGTTCCTTCAAGAACATAAGCTTCGTTGAAGTATTCCTGAGCTTCGCCTTCGTCAAAGATCTTCATTGAGTCTGTTGCATTATACATGAACAGACGTTCATTCTGACCTTCAACACCTCTTGAGATATAGAATGCAGGAGTTTCATTTCCAACAGTGTCCAACCAGAAGATCATGCCTTCACTACTCAAGATGCCTTCATTGACACCATTAGTATTCAACTGCATAGCGATAGATCCCAATTTGTTATCGAATGAAGCATGGCGAGATTCAGCAACCAAGTGAGATTTGTCAGAATTGTCGTTAACCAGAATTGTCAGGTTAGCGAATCCTTTATCAACTGCGGTTGCAGACATATAACGAGCGTTTGTCTGGAAATCAAAGGTTGTCGTCGTTACACCCGTTACACCCCAAATCTTATTATTAGCAGCAACAACAGCATGTTTTTCATAAATAGCCGATCCGTTTGTTCCACGATCTATTTCCAATAAAGAATACTCACCATTTGCAGTCATAACGAATGCCCACTCAGATGCAGCAGTTACAGCAGCATTTGCTACCTGTGCAGTCAAACCATTGCCCCAATATTCATCTTTAGCAATAGCCAAACGATAAGTCGGGACGATCAATGTATCTTTTCCTGTAGCTACTTCGCCATCTTCATTCAAATAAGCATATTCATTGATGTCCAATACATAGTTTTCCTTACCCTTGTTAGAACCAGTAGCAGCTTTTACTCTTTCCGGATAGAACAATGCCATTTCACTTTCTTTTCTTGATGGAACAACCTTGCCGTCTGCAATAGAAGCATAGTAGTCTCTTTCACCGATAACAGCATCCTTTCCGGAGAATACCAAAGAGATACCCGCTTCCATCTCTTCTTTCGTAAACAGGCGGTAGCTGTCATATTGAGTAGTCGGGATTGTATTAAATTTCACGGAAGTACCGGAAATAGTAGTTGAACTTGTCACACCCGTAGAAATTTCAGCATAACCACCAGCTGCAGTACCTACCACTTCATAACCACCTTCTTTTCCATCTTCTGCCAAACGCAGACCTAAAGTCTTACGCGTTTCACGGTTTGTCAATGTAAATGTATATTTACCATCGAAGTCAGAAACAATCCACTGTGCCAGAGGAGAAGTGAAGTCCACATGGTTCTGAGCCAATGCAACTAAACCATTAGCAGAACCATCCGCTACCAAATATTTGTGGTATTCTCTCTGTTCACCTTTGTCATCATTCCAGCTCTTTTCATTGCTTGTGAAGTAGATGTTCACTACATTCATAGCATCTTCCTTCAACAGAACAGAAGCATCCAAGTAAGAGTTTGTACCAAGAGTTGCTTTAGCGATCTTAGCTTTGTCTTCGCCATCTACTGTAGTTACATACGTCTTCGTATCAGAAGTGGTGAAACGGATAGCACCGATCTGATATGAAACAGCATTAACAGTTGCCGTGATTTCAAATTCACCTTCATTAGCCAATTGATCGAACTCGGTTACTGTAAACTTGGCATCATTGTTCCCGTCATCACCTATCTTGTTACCAGCAATAGTCAAGATCTTGTAAGCAGTCTTCTTTTCACCTGACGTACCATATTTGCTATCACTGTTCAGAGCCAATACTTTCAGTTTGCTATTCTTCAAATCGTCCAAACTTACAGTACCCTTTCCCTTCAATGCTTTCAATGCTTTGGCATCACTACCGTTTACGTCAACGAAATACAAACCGCCATCAATAGAAACAGCATACATCGGATTGGCAAAAGTGTTACCTTCCAATTCTGTACCATCTTTAGCTTCGAATGCGAAAGTGAAACCGTTTTTGTTGTAGTCGTTCAGGTCTTCAGCTGTATATGCTTCGCTTGTAGTATAAGCAGAAAGCAGGTTTTCCACAACATTTTCTCCATCTATCACCGGAGTAATTTTTGTCAGATCCTCTAACTTATCGCTTGCAACGATCATAGTAGATGTGATAGTGTTTGCAGAAGCACCATCAACTACTGTACCACCTACTCCTAAATAGATAGGTTTACCGTCCACTTTCAGCGTAAAAGTATACTTCTGACCTACCTTTTGGAAATCTGCAATTTCAAACAAAGCTGCTTCTTTGATATCAGATTCAGATTTAAGACTTACACCATCAATCGTATAAACTTTTGTTTTCTCATCCGACAAAAGGACTTGTTTTACGGTTACAAAATCTTTGGAGTCATTCCATCCTGCTTCTAAATAAAACTTCATGCCATTAGCCAGCTTTGTATCTCCGGCAACAGCTGAGTAAGCAACCGGAGTCACAACACCAGCATAGGCAGCATTGAAAGCAGACCCTGTCATGAGCAGAGCCGCCGTCATAAGAGTAAAGATTCTCTTCTTCATACTTTAAACATTTAAATTAATAATACTATGAATATTGAAATAATATCGTTCAAACCTTAGCTGCCCTACCTTATATATAGATATATGTTAACATCTGTACTTTGACAGCTAAAACGTACGTTTAAATTCG
>DXRF01000090.1:0-2824 GCA_019411205.1 Parabacteroides sp.
ACTCAATGCCAAAAATGCCTTTGTAAATAATGTCAAATATTTTACTCCTGTTTGATGATATACAGATTGACGTTGTTTGCCTTTATTGGTAGACGTTTTTGAGCTACTATTTGCCTGGTTTGATTCTCGATATTGATGCGTTACATTATTATACTCATTTTCTTTATTTTGTCGCCCCCGCATATTATCATTATTAGACTGATGCATCAATCGATATAGGCGTATATCATATTCTATCCTCTTTTGAGGATCGGAAAGAGTATTATATGCATTTTGTATCTTTAAATACATCTCAGAGTTGCCACCTGTAACATCTGGATGGTATATCAAAGATAATTTTCTATATGACGCTTTTATTTCTTCAAGGGTTGCATTGTTTTTTACCCCTAGTATATTGTATAGAGTAATCATTTTAAAGAAAAACTTTTCACTTTATCTTTTCTCTTGTTTTAAAATCAATCACTATGCAATCTCGGTCTCCGATTGGCGATCATTCTTTCTTTTTAAGCCAACTATCTCTCGGAGTACAGCATTTTCGGCACGGAGAGATATTATCTCTTCATCTAATAATTTCACAGGCAAAGGAGCGGAATCACTCAATAGCATTTCGCCTTTACCTCGGAGAAGCCATTCGGCAGAAAGATTAGGGAAGTAATGCAAAAACGCCTCAATTGTGTATGCAGACAATTGAACATCTCCTTTAATTTGTCTATTGAGCGTAGTTTGAACTATACCAAGCTCTTTACTTAAAAAGGTAATAGAACAACCATTGTTATCAATTACCTTTTTAATTCTCTCTAACACTGAATTTTCCATAAGAATATTATTTAGAACATTTCTAAATAAGCATATTTGCATTATTTTTTATACGCATTCTATTGAAATAATGCAAATATGCCTTATATTTGCACCGTGATACTACTTCAACAAGTATCACAACGCAACAAAAAAGTTTAATTTGCAAAAATAATAACCATTATGTTAGACACTTGTAGATTAGACTAAGTAAACTACTGCCAAACTAAAAATTTAACAGTAGTTGTTTACCAAATTCTGTAGAATCCCCCTATCCCCACATAAGGCGACAATCCATCTCGACCAATCCCATAGCCGGCCATGATACCTATTCCCCAGCGACGGGATGACTGCCGTTTCGTGATATACATTGTTTCCTGAAAAACATCAATACTATCAAGCGACGGATTGTATCCCGATACCCAAGCATGGTAATGGTCTGTTAAGTATTCTTTCTGTGTGACCGGGACAGGCACAAAGATAGGCTCTCTCACTGTATCTCCCTCAAGTGTGATGTAGACAGGAAACATCTCCGGAACCGTCTGGATCACCGTTTCGTAGACAGGATAAGGAATGCTATCTCGAACCGTGTCACGCAGAGCCGACGTGTCGGTTTTTCCAACAAGCTCATCCCCTACCCTATTCGTGTTCCGGCCGGCCAAGAAGCAAAGAAGACAGAGAATCAAAATCAGTATTACATGCCAAGATTTCATAGCAAAATCCATCCTGTTATAACATCCGGCATATCGGCTTCTACGCCGTTTTCAACATACGACATAGCAGCGACAATGCGAATCATTATCTCTCTGTTCTCAGGATATACAAGCTCGTCAGCCGGAATACCGCTTCTTTCTGCCACCACCCTGATATAATTCTCCGTATGGTTCTCGTTTGTCGGAGCCCACCGGCTAATCATCTTGCGGATGGTGTCCAGTTTGTAATTGCGGATATAATTCCGTAAGATTACGAACATCGCCCGGTAGCCGTAGGCCATCGTTTCGAACTGTTTAAATGACTTATCCTTGCTTGGTCTCACCTCGCCCTGAAATAAGTCATCATTGATCCGGATATTTCCGGGATTATTATTTCTTAAACCTCTCGGCAAATTATTCTTCTTCATATTATTTATCTCCTTTATTACTTGAATCTTTGATAATCCTAATCAGTTCTTCCGCATCCTTTGACACCGCGCATTGAACGATCTTTTCTACGATATCGGCTATCTCTCCTGCATGAGCCTTCTTCTTCTTGCTATTTTCCACAACCGATCGTCCTTCAATAAGTAATATTCCCAAAGTAACCACGATCACACAATAAGGGATGGCATACCAAGGGAAAAACAGTCCCAACACGTCAATCAAGACGGCAAAGAGGACAACACGCAAGTAATCTACGATCTTGGCAATTGTCTTCCTAAGCGACCGGCTGGAAATAGGTTCTTTATTTACCCTTGCTGCATCCAACCCCGTCCACATATCAATGAACGAGGCTACGATTGTCAAGATAGCACAGATAAAAATAATGGTAGTGCCATGTGTTATATCCTGGGTAATATTCAAATGAATGATACGTTCCATACTTACGCTAAAATTAAAAGTGACAGATAGGTACTTGTTAATGCTGCAACTTCGATCCAGAACATCGGTTTGGTGTGCAGAAAATCCGATATAATGCTATCGTTTTCATTTCGTACCATCATGGCCACGGTATAGCCAACATACGCTATCCAAACCAGCAAGCACCACGGACAGTTACCGGCTACCCAAGCCTGCGAACCCACAAGACAAAGTATAGCCCCCATTTTGTGTATGCCACCCTCGACGATATCCTTGAAGTTTGGAGCAGCCCCGATGAAGAACATACCGGCACAAGCTAAGAACGCCAGCCATTCCGTGCCCGACTTACTTACTTCCAACACGGCCGGCATCAACAAACCGGCAGTCAGCCACATTGTAGCCATAAACCAGTGATCGTGTTCCAGTTTGTAATAGGTTGCACTGATAGAATACTGTCTCTTATACACATCTGA
>DXRF01000090.1:2834-10277 GCA_019411205.1 Parabacteroides sp.
GATAGAATAGGGTACACCTTTTTGTTTAATACAAACGACAGCGGTGTAAGCAGCCATCACTAACATTGAAATAATTACTAACCAAATCATAATACATCCTCCTTATTTAACTAATTCGACATAAATACCTACCAATTCCGACAAGTCATGCGTAAGCGGCGTGCCGCTATCTCTTGTGCATTTGTATTTCACCCCGTTTTGGGTGTAAAATTTGTCCTTAAACAATTCCATTGGTGGATTGTAAGGTACAGGATCGCTTTCCGTTCCTTCGTGTTCCGGCTCCACGACCTTCCAAAGGCTGGCCGTACCCACGGACGGCTTCCAACTTTCCTGCGTGGTATGGTCTTTCAGACATTCCCAAAGCAGTTTTTCTGACTGGTAACGTTCCCCTTTCTTTGCTCCAATGCCGACCATCCATTCAGGATAAAAAGACTGGACCGCCAAAGCCTCTTTTGCCGTCAAACCAAAGCGATTGATTTCCATTCGGATTCCTGACATCATGTACTGATTTCTCACCTTTTCCTCGACTTCCTTTGCATATACGGCTTGCTGCATGTCGGCGAATTTATTCATCACCTCTTCTTCATCCTCACATTTGAGGACATTGATGATTTCAGCAAGTTCAGAGTGCTTCAGCTCTCTGATCATTCCGCAAACGTCCAGCCAAGATATTACGTCCTCTGCGCTTTTTTCTCCGGTCAAGGTTGTAGAGAATGCCTCGTACCCGTTTTCCACTTCTTCGACGCCGAAGCTGACAGTTGTGTAAATCTGTGTACCGATCCTATCCAGCACAATGATAGGCGGTTTTTCTTCGTACTTTTTTCTTTCCATTACTGATACTATTTGGTAAAACATAATTTATATCCTTGTTTAAAAACTTGTATTTCTTCCTGATACATACCTTTTCGTAGTGACCGGTTATGTAGAAGTATTTGTAAAATTCACTACCCAAAAGCGATAAAATCTCTTTTCGTTTCCGGTAAGTTCGTAACATCTTGCAAAAGCCTAAATAGCTATTCAGCACGGACTGGATACGCATACAGTCGCTTGCCGTAAGCTCCGTTGTTTCCGCAAGTCGGTTAAACCCGATGACCTTTTCCTTGAACCGTCCCAATGTCCGGTTACTTAGATAGCTCCTGCCCGGCTTGATATATACGCCGACAAACAGGACACCGTGCGACACAGGCTGAAGGTATCGTTTATCCTTGTGCAGCTTCAACTTCAGGCGGGTGGCAAGGAACGATTCGATTTCCGGTATCACTTCCTGCAGTGTTTTCAAATCATCGCATATCAACAGAAAGTCGTCCACGAACCGCGCGTAGTGGTAATTCGCACCGCGCATGATCCACCGTACATAGGTGTCGAAATACGACATCAGGAAATTAGCAAACAATTGTGTTGTCAAATTACCTATCGGGCCACCTTTGCCCTCCCCGTTGCGGAGCAGGGATTTGTTGGCCGGTAGTTTCTGCCACAATTCCGGATTACTGTTGAACAGGCAATCTTTTTCCGGACTGTGCATAACAATGACACGAACCAGCCTTAAAAGAATCTCCTTGTATTCGCCATGATATTTCTTTTCCGTGAAACGAAGCAATCTTCCAAGCAGCAATGTTCGGTCTATCGACATGAAGAACGATACCAAATCACCTTTGAACACCCATGCCGGCCTGCGGTAACCGTCGGAAACCTTTTTCATACCTTGCTCTGCACTCTCCACGGCCGACCGTGTACCGAATCCCTTCCGGCAATTATGCGACACATTGCCCTGCGACACGAACCGCTCTTCAAACAACGGTTCCAGCCGCAAACAAATCCAGTGATGTACAATACGGTCGCGAAAATTCGCTGCAAACACTTCCCTCAATTTCGGGTATTTGACAAGGAAACAGGTGGATGTGGTCGGCTTATACACACCTGTCCACATCTCTATCGCCAAACAAACAATATCTTCTTCGGCTATCTGCATATACTCGACTGCTTGCTTGGAACTCATCTTTCCGATAAGGCAATCCTTACAAGCCTCGATAACCGTTTCTAAGAAACATTCGAAATCCTTTCCGTATGCTGCCACCGCCCGCACCCTGTTACTGTTGTACTTGTTGCTGTTGTTCGCGTTACCATTGGAGAAGTTCACGTTCCACGCGTTGTTGCGGCTATTCTCACTACTCGACCAATACCACGCGGAGGAGGCTTTTTGCGTATTTGCATCTTCGTTACTATGCTTTACCATAGTAATACGCCCATTCAGAGGATTTCGTCGTACACCTTTCACACCTTCTCCGTATTAAAGCCCTGACGACTTGTGAAATCGCGCCACGCTGTCAATTGCGCAATCAATTTATCGGATTCATTTCGGAGCTTGTTGCTTCTGTCTTTCGACAACACTCCGACACGTTCCAAAATCACAAAATAATTCCGGACGACGAACAGCAACGACATAGCATTGCTGATATACCAGCTACGCTCTTCACCTCTTGATTCGTTGGCAAGGGCGATCGACTTGCTAATCTCCGAACTATCGGCTATCATCAAGTCTGTGTACCGGCTTAATTTCCTCGGACAATCCATCATGATCTGCGCCACCGAAAACATCAGATTGCTTGCAGCTCGGAAAGCCGGCAATTGCGCTGTTCCCCGTCTCTGTTTCTCTTTCGCGGCGTTGCTTCGGGCAATTTCTTCCCCGGTCAACATTACGCCTTTTTCGATATTGTTTATTTTGTTTCCCTGTTCCATTTTCTTTTATTCCGAGGCGCGCTCCGAGAGGAGCGCACCAAAAGGTTAAAGTTTAAAAGTGAATGCTGCCACCGCCCGCACCCTGTAACTGCCGTACTTGCTTCTGTAGTACGCGTTACCATTGGAGAAGATCACGTACCACGCGTTGCTGCGGCTATTCTCACTACTCGACCAATACCACGCGGAGGGATGTAGCGCGAACGGTTTCGCACCGACATTGACATCTGCTACCCGTTTCAGTAGGTTTGCAAATAGCGGTAACCGCGCTTCGCTTGCCGGATGTTCGTTTGCATAGTCTACCGTCGGAGTTGTATTTATCTTGAAACCACGGCTGCAATTGTGGAAATTGTATAGGCGTGCAAGCTCACCTTCCGAAGGAAGATACCAATTACCACTACGGTATTGCTCATGCACTGTTTCAGCTTTCGGTTCATACAACCGGCACAAGTATGCGGCTGGATAAAAAAACTGCCAATATTTCTTTGCTCCCGAATTGGAAGCAGCAAGATCGGTCATTGCCTTGTACAGTTCTTCTATCGTTTCCGGCAGCGGAGCATCCAGATAATTCAGCAGGATTCTATTACAATGTTCAATGATGATGTCCGTTTTCTCTTTTCCGGCAAAGTCATTGACAGAACCACTGGTCAGTACCGCATAGCCATCTTCCGTATTGTCATCAATATAATTGTCTTCATTGATGTAATATGTTGTCGGATTTCCATTATGATCGGTCGTCTGGGATAGTCCGGTTCCACTTATATTTGGCATTGCGGTATCCGTCGCAGAAACAATACCGACAGCGTTCTGAATGGCTTCCTGTATCTCTTGCGGGAAGCCATTGTTCGCCGAATCATCCGGGAATAATCCCCACGACCAGCTATTGATAGTCGTGTTATTGTCTCTCACCTCGATATCTTCTGCTGCATCGATACGCAGCTCGTATTCCGTATCGCTTACTTTTTTCCGCATGAACACCACGCCGGCAAGAGTCTTTCCCGGATCATACACATCGTCAAATGTCCCATCCGTATAGGCAAAATCCCCGATTTCCGGGACACGGTTAAAGAACCCGACTTGCTTGGTCTGTTTCATCACCTTGTCGTCCATGGTGGTAATCTCCACTGTTATCGTGAAACGCTCTTTCAATGCCGGATCGCTGAGTTTCTTCACGCGGAGCACCCCGTTCACCGGATCGGTAAACTCGGCATACACGTTGGCCGCCTTGTCGATTGACCAGTTTACCGCCGCATGACCATCTACGATCTTCACGTTGTTGGCACTTGTGGGTAATACACTGATGTGGAATCCGGTGTATTCGCCAAGCGTAAAGATGTAGTTGTCGCCTTTCATGGATATAGAGTTGATCGACCTGAGCGAATAAGTTATATACAGGCTGTTATCGGAACTGTCTATATCCCCATAACGTCCGACAAGTCTCATCTTTTCATCGAACGTAATGTACCGGTCGCTTGACGCGTTCATCATAACTACCGATCCGGTCAGATCAGTATGCTTGTCACATAGAAACACTAACATATCGGCTGTCACGGATTCCCATTTTATCGACTTGAATGTAATACTGCTCAACTCCGCTGTTGCTCCCGTGTACAACTGTGCTGCGAATGTCCGGCTGTCGAACTCTCCTGCGCCCTCTTGATTGATATAGACAGTTTGTAGGCTACTTACGCCTTCGATACCTACCGTCTTCAATCCAGGCAGGTCATCCAAACGTAATGCGGTCAGTCGTGCCGGCAGTTCCAGATTTTCCAGACTTCCGGTTTTGGGAAGCGTCACGGTGGAAAGAGCCGTACCCGACACACCGAGGCTTCCCGCACGTGTCAGTTTCGAGAGGTCCAGCACACCGGCCAACGCTTCCACGCCGTTTAGGTTCAAACGCTTCAGGTTTGGTGTGTTGATCTTGAAACTGGAAGAATTGAACTCAACTACATCCATACCTTCTTCACGGCCGGCTGAAAACTCCGTCAATCGCTTTCCGGATAAGGCGAACTCACCCGTCAACGGTTTATCGCCCCAGTTGCCTATGCTGCTGTAGCAGTCCGGAGCCAGTAGTGCACAAGGAGTATCATTATCCGTAATGAATGAAATAGTGTACGGTTCTCCGGCTTTGACACGTTGTGGTAGGCTGTAGCTCTTACCGTCTGCATCGGAGCCAAACGTTAAGGATTGCCCGATAGCCATTGCCGGATAAATCCACATGAACGGACGTAAGTTAAAGGTATAGGTCGGTTGCTTTCCGTCCTTTTTGTATCGACTTCTAAAAGAGATAGATTGCGAACTTTCTACGCTGAAATCACCGTAGGAACAGAAAGAGGCCAGATAAACGGTACGCATCTTCAGGTACTGCATTTCCCCCTGTAGCTGATCTCCGAGTGACTGCGAGATAGCCGACACGGAGGGAGGATTATACAACCCTTCGTCTGCTTTTTTCTCTGCATATTCGTAAAGGAGTCGTGCCGTCTCGTTGTAGGCAACAGCCGGGAAATATTTCTGAATCCAAAAGTAAAACCTTTCGAAACAGCCCATAGGGGAACCGCCGATTTTCGCCATTGCCGAAAATATCGCTTTCATAGTAGAACGCAGCTCAGCCGGGAACGCCAATTCCATCAAATTGTAGAAGGTATTTGGCTCACCGTTCCAATAGTTCTTCCCACTGCTATTTACGTCATGTTCCTCGACATAATAGGGTTTGTCCTTCCGGCCGAGATTATCGGTCGTAAAGATGGTGTCCATATCGTCTTGAGCGAAACAGATCAGATGCGTTTTCGGATCGAGATATTGATAGGTGTTCTTCGCCCGGTTGTCACTGGCTGCGATCAGTTTCATCATCATCATTGTAAAACGGGCATCCGACAGATTGTAGTAATTCCCTATTCCGTCTTTGAACATGGCCACACGTGCATTGACAAGCAATTTGTTTACTTCATCCCAAATCTGGTTCTGCACGGCTTCAGAGTTGTCGAACCCGGCAAGGTAATCGTTGAGCTGTGTGCGTAAGTTCAACTTCTCGTAACTGCCCGGCGCCAGCTTTTTCACCCCGGCATCCACCCACGTAGATGTCAGCCAGTCATAGCGATAGAGGTCGTATCTAACAGCGTTTCCACCGTCGGCCGTCACCCAATACATCTTGTCTTTTTCAAGGTCAGCACCAGCAGCCTGCAATTCGGCCAGCGTCCCGACAAACGGTTTTAGACGATTGGAGCATTGGTAAATGAAATTGTGTGCATTCTGGAAATAGGGAATAGACTTTTCATTTCCGAGGTCAAAATCCCAAGACACAACCCCGTTATACTTCCATCCCTCCAATTCTCCCTCGTCATCAATGGACGGTTCCACATCTTCATTCCAAGGCACTTGATGCAGTGTCAGTACTGCACCGTTGTCCGATCCTTCGATCATCAGGTAGTCGGGAAATTCTTCTTTGTCATATCCGAATGTTGGTTTGTCACCCTTACCGGGCCCGAACGTCACCAGCCCGTAGAATACAGGCTCGGCCGATTCGTTTTCGCGGACAAACATCATAAAGGGCAGCTGCTTGACACAGACACGGCAATTCTCGTAGCCATCCGTTTCCGTGATGGAATTGCCACCAACCACCTCTTTCCAAACTTCATGATACAGGTCGCACGATCCGGCCTTGTGGCTCTGCTGCGATGAAGCCCAGTTCAACTTTGCAACCAGCTTGGTCGCAGGTGGAACATCATTTGTCAACTGATACGCCTTACCTCTGTCCTTACCGTTGCCGTCGATCCATGATCCATCGCCGAACCCGAATTGCTGATTCCAAAGGAAGTACTTCTTAGACGAAGAACCCTGTCCCTTGGTTGACATTCCTTTAATTGTTCCGGAGTGTGCAGGGTCTCCTACAATGTTGATTTCCAAATCGCCGGTTTTCTTGCCTTGGTCGAGGATATAGGGTAATTGCCCCGTCCAAAGCATCGTGTTGTATTTCTGCCTTGTACGCTCATAGTTGATTAAGTTGTTATACAGGATGTCGTTCTTATCGCGGAACGCAATCTTTTCGCTTACTTCCGTCATGCTCGCCATATAATCCTGCCGGATGTCGGTAGCCGAAAGAGCTTTCTTATACACCCGAATACCGTAGATGTCCACGTCCGACGTTTCGGAGCCGATGCGGATACCGCGCGATGTCAACATACCGTCGACCACTTGGATAAACTTGTCTGTATCCGTATAGACAAACTCACGGTTTATAATACCGTTGATGAACAGACGCACGTAACTGATGCCATGTCCGCCGAGGTTATAAATGATATTTACCGCCAAATGGGTACGGGTGTCTTCCTGGAATAACACATCTTGATCGGACGGTACACGATGACCTGTAGTAAGAAAATATGCTTCCTGTGGGCGTATCTCCAAACCGAGCGGCAGACCGTCGCTTGTATAGGTGGAGCACATGCGGATGATCGGATCGATAAGGTCTGTCGCGTTTCTTGACGCATAATCAATCTCGATGGTCAGTGAATCTTCTTGTGTCTGTCCTGTGTCTTCTGAATAACTTTCGTATTCAATCTCGACTGAACTTCCGGCAAGAACGCGCAAGCATTTCGCTCCGGCCGAGTCAGTCACCCATCCATCGGTAAGCATTCTAAGACCTTTCCATGTGGACGGAACCACTTCGCCTGTTTCCTGATTGATGATCGTCATCGGGTTTGCTTCCGTGTT
>DXRF01000091.1 GCA_019411205.1 Parabacteroides sp.
GGCACGTTACAACCGAAGCCCATCACAAGCGGGATAAACGATTTGCCGTGCAACCCCATCTTATGCATAATCTTATCCATAATGAAAGCGGCACGTGCCATGTAACCGGAATCTTCCATAAAAGAAATAAAGGCATACAATATCAAGATATTAGGCAGAAATACGATAACGCCTCCCACACCTCCTATAATGCCATCGACCAGCAGATCCTTCAACGGGCCTTCGCTCATGTTTCCACGTACGAACTCTCCAATCCAGCCCACAAACGATTCGATCCATTCCATCGGGTATTCTCCCAGACGGAAAGTCGCTTCGAACATGATCCACATAAAAAGGATAAAAATCGGGAATCCCAGCACTTTATGAGTTACGAACAGATCGATGATCTGTGTGCTTGTCGCTTCTTTTATCTTGTTTTGTTCGTAGGTCTCACGCAGTGCGCCGGAAATAAAACCGTAACGGGCATTGGTGAAAGCTGTCTCACAATCTTCGTTCAGAAGGGTTTCGATTTGAGCAACATTGCGGTCGCGTTCATGAATGACTGTTTCGGCACCAGGCATTGACCCCACGAACGATTCTACTTCCGGGTCGCCTTCAAGCAACTTGATGGCGAGGTAGCGTTTGGAAAGGCTTTTGGGAACGTTTCCGTTCAGCTTCAAAGCATGCCTTACCGGATAAATGGCCTTTTCCAGTACATCACCGTAGTTGATATGGATATGACGGAGTACGGGATCTTCTTCTTCGTAGACTTTTATGACACGGTTGAAAAGTTCTTCGATGCCGAAACCGGTCTTACTGATGGTCGGGACAATTGGCGTACCGATCATTCTTGAGAGAGAATTATGGTCGAATTTATTTCCGTGCCGTTCCAGTTCGTCGTACATATTAAGGGCGATGACCATGCGCACGTCCATGTCGATCAGTTGACAGGTCAGATACAGATTACGTTCCAGATTGGAAGCATCGACAACATTGATCACGATATCCGGTTGTTCTTCATTCAAATGCTTGCGGACGTAGAGCTCTTCAGGGGTGTAAGCCGATAGAGAATAGGTTCCCGGCAGGTCTACGATCTTGAAGGTGTAGCCATTCTGATGGAATGTCCCGGCTTTGGCATCGACAGTCACGCCGCTGTAGTTGCCGACATGTTCGTGTGCACCGGATGCAAAATTGAATAAAGATGTTTTACCGCAATTGGGATTTCCGACCAATGCGACATTGATGGTTTTACCTTTGTGCATGGCCATAGCCTGTAGGCTCTTGCCGGAAGTTTGGATATAGGAATCCACCGGGCGGTTTTCCGGTTTTCCGGTACTGGCTTCTGTGAATTCAGCCGCACTGACGACTTCTATCATTTGTGCGTCGTTCCGTCTCAATGAAACGTCATAACCCATTACACGATAATGTATAGGATCTTTAAGCGGTGCGTTCTGGATGACATCGACCTCTTTTCCTCTAATAAAACCCATTTCGATAATGCGCTTGCGGAATGCTCCGCGTCCCATTACCTTTACTATAACCCCTTTTTCGCCTGTACGAAGTTCTGATAGTCTCATCTTTTTTTAATCTTGCGCAAAGGTAGCATGAAATGGTAATATGGTCAATACCGTATTGTAGGTATTTTTTGTTAGTTTTGTTGCCGTAAAGTCTTTAAAATACGACTATGTGGAACAATGTTATATTATGTTTGGGGTCCAATACAGATTGCGAAGCGAATCTAAAGTCGGCGGCTGATCTGTTACGCGCCTATTTCGGCTCGATCCGGTTTTCTGAAGCGGTTTATACGGAGCCGATAGGTCTACTCAATTCCGGCTTATTCCTAAACCAAGTGGCTGTTGCCGGTACGGATGCTTCGCTGGAAGAGGTGAGACGGGCCATGAAGGCGATGGAAAAACAATTGGGACGCATGTCGGACAGTAAGCAAAAAGGGAAGATCCCGATCGATATAGACTTGCTCCTTTGGAATGGAACAATCCTGAAACCTACTGATTGGGAAAAGGAGTATGTGCAACTACTCTTCCGGTCTGTTGCGGATTAGGAAACATAACCCATAGCTTTACGATGGCTAAAGCATAGCTTTAAGCATCGTAACCCATAGCGTTTGCTCCCTATAACTCATCATTCCTTGTTATTGTTCTGTAGGTGCAGGGTGATAAACGGGGCAAATAGGAAACCCACTTTTCCGCTGATCCTGATCAGACCGTTGATACTTGAGCAAATGAGTGTGGAGATCGGATTGGAGCGATCCGTGTTGTAGAAACCTTTCCCTACCCGGACTTGATAACCGAATGGTTTTGTCAGCGAGCGGTATGTCTCGATGGGTAAGATGCGCTCTGTCCAATTCCCGTTTCGTGGGTCACAGGTGTTGAAAGCATCTTCCAATAGGGGGTAAGAACCGCTTTCGACAGCCTTGTGGATATATGGAAAAGTAAGTCCGCGTGTCTTTCGTGCAGCTTCTTTCGTTTCGGCAGGGGAAAGCGCTGGAAAGTGCTGGTGGATATAATGCAGGCGTAAAGCATAATATTCCTTTTCCCAAGTGGCCATGAGCCGATGCAGTCTTCTTCTCACATATGGATTAAAAGGAGTGGAGGCCGTTGTAAACAGCATTTGCATCTTATTGTCGATGGCAGCCAAATTGGTGAAAAAAGCCGACAGGTCGTAAACGTGTTCGATCAGGTCTGTCGCGATCAGCAATTGTGGTTTGACTTTATTTGCCGAGCACCAATCTGCCAAGGTGTCAGAGTCTCCGTGGAGAATAATGTCGGGGCCCGTGTCTGCCAACTCTTTCAAGACGCGGATCGTATTAACGGAGTCCTGATTGAGGTCGATGTAGATGACTCGACCGATTCCGGCTTGTTTGGCAAGCATGCTCAAGAAGCCGCTTCCACCGCCATAGTCGATGAGTGTTATGTCTTCTGGTTCGCTGCCGACGGATTCCAGCCCTTTAAGGAGACAGTCCGTATAGATTTTCATGTAATAGGATAAAACTGGTTTCAGCCGGGCAATATAACATTTGTTATATTTGCTGATAGGCAATCGTTCGTAATCGATCGCCTTTAGTTGGCCAACCAACGTTTGTGCTGCTTGTCGGATATCATGCTTCATAGATCAAATGTAAGAGGTGTTCACCTTGATATTGATTGGAATAAGTCGGATAAAGAAAGTCGTGGCGCTGCTTGATCAACTCCGGGGCCATATCGGTGTACATCAATTCCCGACAGATGCGGACCATTTCGTCCGGAGTGTCGGCGATATGGCAGAGCGATTCCAGTCCGCTACCTGTTATCATCAGCCGGTTGACCACTGTATGGCGTCCGGCAAACAGGCTGTTCAGTAGCTTTAGTTTCAATCCGGTTGCCTGAAAAGTAATCAAGGCATGTATTTGTGCATTGTGTATCAAGTCGTTCATCTGCTCTTCTGACGGATTGGCTTCGATATGGATATTTGGATAGGGAGCTGCTGCCCTTAGCAAAGAAGCGGGCGGGTTCATACCGGCTATGATACAACGGCAGTCCAGTTTGCTGAACACGTTCCGGATGAGGAAGAGGGCCGCTTGCGTATTCTCAATCACGGATAGTTTACCGTGATAGAGGATAAAATCAGAAGAACCCGGCTTGACCGCAATTTGGTTGTTTGTATGGAAACAAGGCATGAATTCGACCGGTTTGTCGGGGAACTGGTGCCGGAGGTAGTCGGCATCGGTTGTCGAAACGGCAATCATCAGGTCGGCATGTTTCAGTATTTTCTGATAATGTTTGAATCGCCAAGCCTCTATCCGAAAGAAGCTTTTCCGGATCGGATGGCTCTCCGCCTGTGCCAGATGATAATAATAGTCATGCTCGATATTTGCTTCCCGATAAATCTTTTTCCGGTTTTGCAGTCGCGGATCGTTTATGTAATAACAGCAATGGAGTCCTTCGAACAGGATCGGGTAATCGTTCTTCAACAAATTGGCGATCAGTTCAGGATGCTTGCGGCTGTATACGTTATAAGGCAGCAGGGTTATATTGGTACGCAGCCCTGTATGTCGTCTGTAATAAAATACCTTTTCGCAGATGGCTTCCAGTTCCGGTGAATGTGCACGTTCGTATTCGAAACAGTGTAAAATGATCTTTACACCGCATTGGTGCAGAGCTTTCATCTTATAATATACATCGATGATTCCCCCATAGTTGGCAGGCCAGGGAATATTGAAAGCTATAATGTTCAAGTATCTTTCCATGTCTGTCATTTGCTGTTTAGTCGGGTAAAGATACGCATAAATTGTTCAGCTTGTTTTTTACGAGAGAAACGTTCCACTGCTTCTTTATCCATATTTATGTGTGTGTATCCATTATCCAGCCAGAACTGATAATGGTGCAGGATAAAACGATAGGCTTCTTCGGCTGTCCGGGCTGCCAGTCCGGAACGGGTATTCCGAATGGTGGCTTCGAGGCAACTTTCGTCACTCTTTACGCAGAGTAAAGGTTTTCCGACGGCCATCGACTCGAAAAGCTTGGTAGTCATAAATCCTTTTGGTCCGTCGGAGGCAAAGGTATTGGCGAGTTGTAGCAGAATAGAACTGCGGTTTAATACGCCGGGAATCTCAGAAGCGGGAACATAATCGAAAAAGTCCATATACCGGGTGATCGGATAAGCGGTTGCAGCCTGCGTGATGATTGCTCTTGATCGGGCGTCGACATACCATTGGATGCGGAACTGGTCCGGATCAATGAGTTTTTCACGATCCAATTGGCTAACGGCTTCGAAAAGCAATCGAGGATCACGTGTTGCCAAGCTAATCAAACGGCCGGTATAGGTGATGACGAATTGGGAGGTCCGATGTTGTTCGGGATAGAAGAGCTCTGGATCGTAACCGTTGTAAACTAACTCCGTGTTGGGATTGTATGCTTGAAGCTTTTCTACGTGCCAAGGGGAAATGGTCGTGACCTGGTCCGCCTTTCTCAACGCATTATTTCTGTCCCGCAACAGCTTATGGCGGAATGCTGCCGTGATCTTTCTATCTAACCAGGGAAAGGTGCGGAAGTTATGAGCGATATATTCGTTGGAAGCATATTGTTCGACAATATCTCGCAGATCGATTACTAACGGCAGATGATATTTCTCTGCTATATATTGGGCGGCCGGCAAAGGAAAAGCCCGGTATGAACTGCACAGGATACCGGCGTATTCTCCTTCTTCCAGTAAACGGGAAGCGACTTTTGCTATCTTTTTGTCTTTATAATGGAAAAAATAATCGAGTATGAATACACATATCCATCCTAACTTTTGGAGGATTTTCCCTTTGGAATGAAAAAAATTTACATATGTGACAGGTGTTTCTCCTTTCAGGAAAGAGAATGTGTTGTCATCGATTTGCTCGGTGACAACGACAGGTTCCCATCCGGCTCGCTTCAGGTATTTACATAAATAGCCCATTCGCGGTCCGAATGCAGGGGGAAACATATCACATAATATCAGTATCTTCATGATTTTATCAATTCTTCAATGATGGCGGCGAATAGTTTTCGTTGCCAGTCGACAGAGACATTCGGCTTGATCCGGGTGGTGATGGAGTCGTTATGCCAGAGCAGCACCAGTTCGCCGTTGGCAGATGCCACCTGTTTGATGAGTTGGGTTGAGTAGGCAAATGCTCCCTCATAGTCGAGATTCATATAAACAGGTTCGTTCAAGCTACATTCCATGATTACCAACGGGTGGAGAACAAGTGACGAGATGCGTTTGTTCTCAGGATTAATCCAGTGCACCGGATGGGAAGTGCCAAGGCGAAAACCGGCAACATCCGGATAGCCCATCGTGAAATCGTCTGTAATTCCTGCTTTTTCCAGCCATACCATATCTTCTGGTTCTCGTGAGGCCAGATAATGATGCCGATTGTAAGTGACGGATTTTCCGGTTTGTCTCTCCAACAAATCTTTTTCCGTTGAGATGAGTGCCGGTGTTTTACCGGCGTCGTAGCTGGTATGTAGTCCAATTCGTACTTCTTCGGTTTTACAAAGGAGCAAAAGTTCTTGTAAATCCTTTGAATACAGCTTGTAATGAGGCTTATCATAAACGGATGAGCCGCCTGACTTGATAAAAAACAGGGATTCACAACGGTCTTTCCCAATAACGGCCTTTAATTCGTTTCGTTGTTCTACAAACCAAGGAAATGTGTAGAACGGATCTTCCTGTAACGGACCGTGAAACATCTTCCAAGCTTGTTTCAGCCCTGCACCTTTAACCGTTTCCCGTATCAGGTTGCGGAAAGTCCGGCAAAAGAAAGGTGCGTCCACATCATGTGTCAGCCATACTTTTTGTATGGCTGGAACCGGTTCGGCAACCGACTGTACACGTGCTTGGCGTAACCAGCGTCGCAACAATCTTCCGTATTCGTCGACTACCGGGCGATGAATGAATCCTGCTTTGAAGGGTAGGGACTCTTTCCCGGGGAAACGACCGTGGATGTCCCGTATGTTTCGTTTCCGTATCTCTTCATATCGCGTCAGCAGAAAATAAGCACTGGCAATGATATCGGCATGTACCACCCAAGTATCTCCCTGCCATTCAGTTTTGGAAGAACCGAAAAGCAGTGGTACGCCTTCTATCTCTTCCAGGGGCAGTTTGGGCATGGACTCGGCTGTCCCGTAAACTTCATCCCGAAAAAAAGGAGACGGGATGATGACTACGCGATAATGGGAGAATTTATTCGGGTCCGATGTATAACCGACAAGGCTGCTTAATGCACCGGCTTTTTCTCCTCCGATCAAAAATTTGGTGATATAAGAAATAACGGCTTTCATACGATCCTTCAGCTTTACAGGAACAGACGGACTACCTCGAATGCTTCAGCATAAGGGCAGCCTGCTTGTACACCGCGTGTTTTAGCCAGTGAAAAGATGAACTCTTCGGATAGATAGTCGCGTGTTCCTTGTGATTCGTATGCTTTTAGTGCTTCAACTTTGGCCTGAATGTGCTCTCTGTTTAATTCGACGAAGCATTGCGTGTTGAATGTCAGATTATTCCAAATCAGTTCGTAGCCCAGCAACGTTGTGTTTTTGAAAGCGCGTAGACCTTCCTGGGCGATCGTTGTATGATCCTGGTGGATGTCGTGAGAGCTTGGAATGAAAACCAGGTCAAAGTTGTTCACTTTTTTTAGGTGGATCAGTTCTTCCAATATCTCCTGCCGGACATATCCGAGTTTACGGACTTCGTAATTGTAGATGATGAGGTTTTCAGGTGATATCCCCAATTGGGCAGTCGCTTTCTTGACTTCTGTCTTCAAAATATCTTTCGGAAAACCTTCGGGTACGGACTGCTGAGCGGTTGAAAAAGCAACATAGGTCACTTTCTTTCCCAGTTCGATAAGTTTGCTTATGGTTCCTCCCAGTCCTAATTCTCCGTCGTCCGTATGGGGGGCTAAAACCAGTATATTATTATAACTGTTTAATATCATAAATAATTTATCTGTTTATTATCCTTCCTATTTTTAAACAGGCTCTATTTAATAAACTTAATTTTCCTTTGGTTATTGTGAAGAAAGGGGTTTGAATTGCACCAAATTCACGGAAAAAACGTTCAACTCCCGGAATCATAGAACCTTCGAAGTCGAATGTGTTGGTATATTGAGAAACATAACGGATTGCTTCCCACAAAATTAAACTATGTGCTCCGGACTTCCGAAGGGCAGGGTCTCCTCCGGCTGCTAAATTATAAGCTGAGAAATTTTCCCAAACGACAAAAATAGCTGCATGTAATCGACCGTTTGAATCATATCCTCCCCATATTTCCCCTTGCCCTCTTTTTCGAGAGACTTCAATGAGAGTTCTTAGTGTAGATTGATTCTCTTTGTTTTTAATATTTTGTCGTAAAAATGTCTTTTCTTGAATTGATAGAAAATCATCAATAGGAACACCTGTTTTGACAATGATCCCATTTTTGGTAGAGGCTTGTGTGATATGTCCTCTTAGGTTGGAATTCATATTCTCCCAAATCATTTGATGATCTTTTATATTATGGAGAACGTAAGTATATCGTGTTGTTTGTCGAAAACCTTCCCAATAGAATGGAAGCCAATCTGTAACTTGATAAGAAAAGTTTTGTAAAAAGAAATCAAAACGGGGTAATTGTTCTATGAGCTGCTTGTAGAGTGCCTGACGCTTGCTTAATAGAGTGGTATATTTGCTATTGGTGGATTCTTTTACTTGCCAAGGTCCCATCGTTTGGGTATAAGAAGGCATAATAATCAAGTTTGAGAGTGGTTGATAGTAAGGCATTGATGCAAGAATTTTGTCATTCGCCTCTACTAACGACACATCCCAGTACTTTTCTCCACATACGATATCAAGCCACCATGCCTGTGAGAAGATGGGGATATTTATTTCTGTTTGGCAGAGTAAACGGTATTTGTCTTTATTTGTCACTATTTTTTTATTGAAAGAGAAATATGGAGATGTGTACAAGAAACTATCTAATTCCTCTCTTGAGAGAGTATTAAGGGGATATACCAAACTTCTTGATTATGCTGTTTATATATATTAGTATATCCTCTTTATTTTCTCAAGAGGGAATAGATTATTTTGTACAATTTCCGTTCTGTTATCCTTTTAACGCTTCGAAGATCAAGCCGGACAATTCGTCTGCCAGTTCTGGATTGTCGGCAACGCATTGTTTGGCGGCATCACGTCCCTGTCCTAACTTTGTGTCGTTGTAACTGTACCACGAACCGCTTTTCTTAATGATGTTCAGTTCTGCACCCAGGTCGATTATTTCACCGGCTTTGGAGATACCTTCACCGAACATGATGTCGAACTCTGCTTTCCGGAAAGGAGGAGCGACCTTGTTCTTGACTACTTTTACGCGCACTTGGTTACCTTTGATATCATCACCATCTTTCAATTTACCGATGCTGCGGATATCCAAGCGGACAGAGGCATAAAACTTCAACGCATTACCACCGGTAGTCGTTTCTGGATTGCCGAACATCACGCCGATCTTGTCACGCAACTGGTTGATGAATATACACGTCGTGTTTGTCTTATTGATCGCAGCCGTCAACTTACGAAGTGCTTGGGACATCAGTCGTGCCTGTAGTCCCATCTTGCTGTCACCCATATCGCCTTCGATTTCCGCTTTCGGAGTCAGAGCGGCAACCGAGTCTATTACGATAATATCCACGGCGGACGAACGGATCAGCTGTTCGGCAATTTCTAACGCCTGCTCGCCATTGTCCGGTTGGGAAATCCATAAGTTTTCGACATCTACTCCTAACTTTTCTGCATAAAAACGGTCGAAAGCATGTTCTGCATCGATAAATGCCGCAATACCACCGCTTTTCTGTGCCTCGGCAATCGCATGGATCGCAAGAGTTGTCTTACCAGATGATTCCGGTCCATAGATCTCAATCACACGGCCTTTTGGATAACCTCCTACGCCTAATGCTGCGTTCAAGGCTATGGAACCTGTTGGGATCACTTCGATATTTTCGACACTTTCGTCACCCAATTTCATGATCGAACCTTTGCCGTAGTTTTTTTCGATCTTGTCCATTGCTGCGCGAAGTGCTTTCAATTTGTCTGCGTTTACAGCCGGTTTCTCGGCTGCAGGCTGCTTGCCTTCTTCGAATAAATCTTCTTTTGCCATTTCCTTTTATAGATTAAGGATTTGATTAGCATGGTCTTTAGTCTTCACCTCTTTCGGGCCGATGATATTAGTGACGATACCATCTTCATTTATAATAAAGGTGGTACGGAGAGTCCCCATGTATGAACGTCCGTACAATTTCTTTTCTGCCCAAACCCCGAACTGCTGTTGCAGGGTCGTATCCGTATCAGCGATGAGGCTGAAAGGGAGTTCCTGTTTTGCGATAAATCCCTGATGAGACTTGGCACTGTCTTTGCTGACACCCACTACTTCGTAGCCGGCAGCTTGCAATTCCTTGTAGCCATCCCGCAGACTGCACGCTTCAGCTGTACAACCGCTGGTATTGTCTTTCGGGTAGAAATAGAGCGCCAACTTCTTACCTTTGAAATCACTTAGCTTTATTTCTTTCCCGTTCTGGTCAAGTCCCAGAACTTCGGGAGCTTTATCTCCTATTTGTATTGCCATATATATTTATTTACTTGATGTTATAGTTCATCTTGCGTGTTACATCCGCTTTCCGGCGGGCTTTTCGTCCGAAGACCTTCCAAAGCAGTTTTCTTCCCATGTGATGGGCTGCAGCATATGACTCGCATTTCTCCGTCCGCTAATCGAATTCATCTTGCCAGCATTCTTGGGGAGAAACATCGCAG
>DXRF01000092.1 GCA_019411205.1 Parabacteroides sp.
ATGATAATGGTTGCCGGTGTATTGTTCAACTTCCTGTTGGCGCTGTTTATTTATTCGATGGTGTTGTTCGCTTGGGGCGATACTTTTCTGCCGTTGAAAAATGTGAAAGCCGGTATGGACTATAGCGAGACTTTCCATAACGTAGGATTTCGGGATGGCGATATCTTGCTGAAAGCAGACGAAACGGAGTTGGAGCGTTTTGGTGAGGACTGTTTCCGCCATGTTCTCAATGCACAGACCGTAACGGTTTTGCGTGACGGTGTCGAGACGGTTATCCCTATCCCTGAAGATATGGCACAGCGCGTTATGCGGGATAAGAAAGGATTCGCTTCCTTCCGTTTCCCGATGGTCGTGCGCGGATTGGGTA
This sequence comes from Parabacteroides sp., assembly GCA_019411205.1. GTDB lineage: Bacteria > Bacteroidota > Bacteroidia > Bacteroidales > Tannerellaceae > Parabacteroides. The sequence continues at coordinate 368 of DXRF01000092.1, forward strand.
AGACGGAAAGTGGCGAATCACCTGCCGCAGTTGCCGGTTTGCAACCGGGAGACAGTATCGTTTCTGTTAATGGCATCGTAACCCCTTCTTTCTATGAGGTAGGTGAAGTGCTTGCACAAAATAAGGATAAGGATGTATTGGTCGGTTTTTATCGTGCCGGTATCCCGCAGACATTGACGCTGCATACGGATACGGCCGGGAAAATGGGTATTTATTCTGTTTCGCCTTTTGATATGTATCAGACGGTGACTCGTAAATATGGCTTCTTCGAGTCTTTCCCTGCCGGCGTTATGTTAGGTGTGAATACGCTGAAAGGGTATGTCAGCGACATGAAATATGTCTTTACGAAAGAAGGCGCCTCCAGCTTGGGCGGTTTCGGTACGATCGGTAACTTGTTCCCAGCGGAATGGGATTGGCATTCGTTTTGGATGAAAACGGCTTTCCTTTCCATCATTCTCGCCTTTATGAATATTCTGCCGATTCCGGCTTTGGATGGCGGACATGTGATGTTCCTGCTCTATGAAGTGATTGCACGTCGCAAGCCGAGTGACAAATTCCTTGAATATGCACAGGTTACCGGGATGTTCCTGTTGTTTGCTTTACTGATCTATGCGAACGGAAACGATATTTTCAGGTTCTTCTTCAAGTAGCAAAGTAAGTAATATATGAATAAACAGCCGCTTATCATTCTTTTAACAGAGATGGATAAGCGGCTGTTCTTATAAAGAGACGGCTGTTTAAACGGGAGCGTTCAAAACACCGATGCTTTGAAAAGGAAGGGTAGAGGGAGTTTAGAACAGGCTGCTGATATCTATACCTGCCACTCCTGCTGTTGCTTCCGGAAGTGTGATGAGGGCAGTTTCGGGAAATTCCTTTTCCAGATATTGGGTGAGGTATTCCAGGGTGTTGGCGGTTATCAGTTCGTCTGTAGGCGGATAAAGGTTGTAAACAACCGCCCGGACCGGAATTCCGTATTGCTTGCAGGCGTAGAGACTTAATAATGTATGGTTGATGCTGCCTAATTTACCGGATGTCACCAGGATAACCGGGTATCCTTGCTCTTTTACATAATCGATGGCGAGCGAATGAAAATCGTTTGGAACCATCAATCCGCCCGCACCTTCCAGCAAGACGTACTCATATTTCTCTTGTAGGCGGCGGGTTGCTTCGGTGACGACGGAGAGATCGATTGCCCGTCCGTCTTTCTCCGCTGCCATATGGGGAGAACAGGGATAGGTGAAGATGTAGGGGCAGGTCAATCCGGTTTTATCCTCTTCAGTGAAAGGGATTCCCTGTATTTTCCGGTGCATTTCGATATCTTCCGAGACTTCTGTGCAACCCGTTTGAATCATTTTCTGGGTGATGACTTTTTTCCCTTTTTCGGCCAATGCGCATGCAATCATGCCGGTGGCGAAAGTTTTACCGATATTGGTATCGATTCCTGTAATAAATAAGACTGTTCCTTTCATATCTTTTTTTATTTTTTGGTTGCTAATATATAAAGCGGGCGGTATGTGAGTGTCACTTGGCTGTCGGTTGTCGCGAACTGTTCCGCATATTGCCGGCAGAATGATTCCTGCCGGCCTTTTGTCCAGCAGCCGTTTCCGGTCGCTGTGACGCCCGTTGCTTTGAGGTGTCTCAGTACGTCCAGTGGGGTTTTGAAGGTAAGGACGATCGTATCCTCTTCCTGATGCAGCAGATTGAAATCTGCTGCGGATAGCCACCCTACAAGTGTATCGGAGGTCGGGTACACAAGTCCTTTTCCTGTCAGTTCCTTGATCTCGTACAGGTTGCCGGGGACAAACGTGCTGAACAGGAGTAATCCTTGCTGCATCAGCAGTCCCGACAGTTTATGGAGAAACGTTTCCGGTTCTTTCATCCACTGGAAAACAGAGGCGGATGCAATCAGGTCAAACTTGCCGGGAAAGGATAGTGTTTCGGCATCCCCGGCTATGAAGCGGGGAGGAGAATCAGGGAAGAGCTGCTCTATCTTTTCCTGGCAGTCCTCGCAAAGATCATTCAGTATCCATTCGTCAATATGGCATTGTTGTTTCAGCACTCCGGTGAATCCACCCGTGCCACAGCCAATTTCCAGCATCCGTCTGTAACGGACATTCGCCTGATGAGGGAGGAGAGAAGCGAGTTTCCGGCTGATACGGTGTTGGGCATCGGCATGGTTGTCGTAGCTGGACAAAGCACGTGTAAAGCGGATATGTATCTGTTTAGCTTCTATTGCTTCCATATTTCGTTCCATTGTTTCCATAAATAAAAAGGATAATGCGGAGCTTCTATCTCGGTTATAGGACAACGGCTTTGCCAGAAGGCACGCAGATTCTCGGTAGGAAAGATTCTGTCGTCGGAGGAGATGAGAGCCTGTGTCCATCCGTTAAATAAGGTGGAAGCTGGTGATGCTTTCTTTATTTCGGCGTACAGGTACTCCAATTCTTCCCGGATGTCGGCGAGCGGACGAGGTGGTATCTGCTCGTAGGCTTGCAGAATATCCCGTTTGCCGCACATGCGCCGGTTGAAGCGTCGCATGCCTTCTTCGGTTACGTTATCCAATGTTCCCCGGAAGATCGTTTCGGGGATACCCCACCGGTCATGGACGGGGCAGGGAGTTCCGTTGACGGCAACGGCTTCGGTGAAGGATACAGGCTTTTTACCAAACACGACCGAAGCTGCCCATACACCTAATGACCAAGCCACCAGTCGAATTTTCCGGTATCCGGAAAGGGCTTCTCCTTCAAAATCCATTCTCCGGTAGTCATAGCAAATCCAAAGATCCGTATCCGGTTTCGTTTCCAGTAGCCGGAATACTTCAGGAGAAGCTGCCCAGCCTGAAAAGACGAGAAGAAGTTGGCTGTTGCCTGCTTTTGTTTGTTTATATATGTTCATGCTTTTGATTAATGAATTTTGATTTATGAATGGTGTGAATGATGAATTACGGCTTGTGTACTTTGATATAAATCATAATTCATAAATCAGACATCTTATCTCCTCTTCAGTTATGTCGGCTGTTAGTGAGAAGCGTATCCGCGCTGTCCCTTTGGGGACTGTGGGAGGGCGGACGGGGAGGCAGTAGAAACCTTTCCGTTGCAGGTAGAGGCTTGTCTGGATACAGTCTTCGTTCTCTCCAATAATGAAAGGAATGATGTGGCTTGCCGAGATTTCTCCCCCTTTTCCTTTCAAGGCCTCTGAAAGCAAGTGGCTGGTAACGGCCAGACGGTGCCGTTCGTCGGTAAAGCTGGGAAGTCTCTCAAACAGAAACTTTGTCCAGGCGATTTGAGCAGGTGGGAGTGCCGTGCTGAATATCAGAGGGCGCATCGTATTGATCAGATATTCCCTAACTGTCCGGCTGCACAACAGATAGGCTCCCATTGATCCCAGAGCCTTTCCGAAGGTACCGACCAAGAGATCTATATCGCGGATGCAATCCTGCTCTTCGGCGATCCCCAAGCCGTTTTCCCCTCTTACACCGATAGCATGCGCCTCGTCTACATAAAGCCATATATTCGGATATCTTTTCTTTAAGGATACCAGCCGGCCGAGATCGGCGATATCTCCATCCATGCTGAAAATACTTTCCGTGACGATAATAATTTGCTCGTATGCATGTACGTATTTTGCCAATAGCTGTTCCAGATGCTCATAATCGTTGTGACGGTAACGTTGGTAAGGTGCGCCGCTCAGCAGAATCCCGTCGATGATACTCGCATGTACCAGTCTGTCTGCCAGGATCAACGACTGTTTATCTGTCAAGGCGGGAAGTATTCCGGTATTGGCATGGTAACCGCTATTGAACAGCAGGGCGGCTTCGCGTCCGAAGCGGTTGGCCATCAGTTCTTCCAACTCGTTATAGACCATGAAATTCCCAGTCAGTAACCGAGATGAAGAAGAAGAGAACGGCAGGCCGTTTTCCTGCAACTGTCCGATAAACTCGTCCCGCAGATTCTGCCGGGATGAGAGTCCGAGGTAGTCGTTGGAAGATAGGTTGAGCATTGTCTGCCCCTCTTTTTCGATCCATTTGCCATGATGGACGATATCAGGAAGACTGCGTAGATTACCGGAAGCCCTTAGTTTCTCCAATATGTCGTTATAATCTTTCATCTTATTTTGAATCTAATACGGTTAACAGCCCTTTTGTTAATTTAGACAATTCCTCTTTTTGAATGATAAAGGGGGGCATCAGGTAAACCAACTTACCGAACGGGCGGACCCAGATGCCCTCTTCGACAAAACGTTTTTGTAAGACGGCCATATTTACCGGTTCTTTCATCTCGATCACACCGATGGCTCCCAACACACGTACCTCTTGTACGTCGGGGAAAGATGTGGCAGGAGCCAGTTCTTCCCGAAGCTGTGACTCTATGGCCTTCACCTTTTCCTGCCATCCGCTTTCCAACAGGAGCGAGACCGATGCCGATGCAATCGCACAGGCCAATGGGTTTCCCATGAAAGTGGGCCCGTGCATGAAACAACCTGCCTCGCCACTGCAAATCATATCGGCTACGGGTGTACTGGTGACGGTTGCCGACAGTGTCATGTAACCTCCCGTCAATGCCTTGCCGATGCACATGATGTCCGGTTCCACCCCGGCCCATTCCCAGGCGAAAAGTCGCCCGGTCCGTCCGAACCCCGTTGCGATTTCATCAAAGATCAGCAATACTTGATACCGGTCACACAGTTCATGTGCCGCTGTCAGAAATGCGGGTGAATAAAAATACATACCGCCTGCCCCTTGAACGACAGGCTCGAGGATTAAGGCTGCGATCTCTTCTGCATGCTTCTCTAACAAGTCTTTTAAAGGTTCGATCGCTTTTTCGTCCCATTTCTCCTCTAATTTGATGGAAGGCTGGGGAATAAAGTATTGTACAGGCAGGCTTCCGGAAAAGATCCCATGCATGCCGGTAACCGGGTCGCAGACAGACATTGCGTGCCAAGTATCTCCATGATAGCCGCTTCGGATGGTCGCGAAAGCATATTTTTTTTGTTTCCCTTGTGACTGCCAATATTGGATGGCCATCTTCATGGCGACTTCCACTGCAACGGAACCGCTGTCGGCAAAGAATATCTTTTGCATGGAAGGAGGCAGCAACGGGAGCAACTTGGCTGCCAGCTCTACTGCCGGTTCGTGGGTAAAGCCTCCGAACATGATGTGGCTCATTTTGTCCAACTGTGCCTTGGCCGCAGCATTCAACACCGGATGATTATAACCATGCACGGCCGCCCACCATGATGACATACCGTCGATCAGCTTTCGGCCATCTTTCAGGGTGATCGTAACCCCTTCTGCTCGTTCGACCGGATAGACCGGAAGCGGATCGATTGTCGATGTATACGGGTGCCAGATGTGTTCCCGGTCAAAGTGTAGTAATTCTTCTGTCGTCATCTTTCCCAATCTGTATTTTCGGTTAATGAATATCCTTCGGAGGTGAAAAGAGCTTTGTCTTCCGCTACCCGGCTTCCGATCGTTGTCAGCAGGTCGCCGATGATCGCCGAATTGATACCTATATAAAGAGCCTTGCGCTGTATCTTTTCACTTAGTTGGGCCCGTCCACCCGAGAAACGCAGGTAAGCATTCGGGTTGATGAAACGGAACAGGGCGATCGTGGTCAGGAACTCTTCGTCCGTCAGCGGTTGTGCCTTTTCCAACGGTGTGCCGGGTATCGGTTGCAGGAGGTTCAGCGGAATAGAGAGAATCCTTTCCTTTTGAAGCAATAAAGCCATCTCGATACGTTGCTCTACCGTTTCGCCCATCCCGATTATCCCACCTGAACAGATACGGAAACCTATTTCCCGTGCCGTCCGGATCGTTTCTAGTTTCTGTTCCGGCGTGTGGGTCGTACAAAGGGTGCGAAAGTAGGAGGGGGCTGTTTCTATATTGCAATGGTAATTTTCCGTTCCGCTGTCGTAAAGGGCTTGCAGTTGCTCACGGTTTAGGAGTCCCATCGAGGCGCAACATTTGATATCGCAGGTTTGCTTGATACGGCGTACGGTCTCTGTAATCTTTACCATATCTTTGTCCGAAACCTTCTTACCGCTGGTGACAAGTGCAAAACGGCTGATTCCTTGCTTATGGTTATGTGTTGCATGGCGGATACATTCTTCTGCCGGCAACAGCGGGTAAAGCGTCACGTTTGTTTTATAATGTCCGGACTGTGCACACACCATTTACAGTCTTCGCTGCAATTCCCGCTTTTGGCATTGATAATGGAACAAGTGTCGAACTTGTTTCCCATGAAGTGGCGGGTGATCTGATGAGCTGCTTCGTAGAGGGCTTCCTTATCCGGAGCGGCAGCCAGTTCTTTTGCTTGTTCTTCGTTGATCATGCCACCGGAAAGAACGTGTTGTTTGAGTGTTTCAATCATGTATTTGGGTATTTGTATAAACGAAAATCGCGGAAGGTCTTCAGTTTATAACTGGGACCTTCCGCGATTTCGGAAATGTTATCTTTTATTATGTGTGCATACGATGCCGCAGGCCGGTTTGCGATCTGGACAGGACATAAGGCTTGCAGGAGCAGGGACAGGGTGATGTCTTTTGAACAGTCTGGATGAGATGTATTCTCCTTTTCTTCAGTCTCCCCATCGTTTACCTTGTCGAAAGTGAGCACGGACGTATGTACGGAACCGTTTTTAGCTTGGAACCGTTCAGATACGTTTGCCGACAACTGCCCGATCGTAACGGCATGTTGTATACTGATGAAAGCAGCATACCTCTTCCGGCTCCATCTTCTGAAGCGGAGAGCAACAGGTTTGTATGTATACTGCTTCCTCATGGTCTTATGCTACCTTTTCTAATTTTTTCATGACAGAGAAAATGAAAACGGCAGAAACGAGACATACGCCGACCAATACACCCCATACGATCCACAGAGGCATATCTCCCCAAATCCATGCTGCTACGGCTGTCAAATAGTTTCCGATAGCTGTTGCAACGAACCAACCTCCCATCATCATACCTTTGTATTTGGGAGGAGCCACCTTCGAAACAAAGGAAATACCCATAGGCGAAAGTAATAACTCACCGAATGTAAGAACCAAATAAGTGGAAATTAACCAATTGGGTGAAACGAAAGAGGCTGTACCGGCCTGGATTGCTTCGGATTGTGCTTCGGGAGTCAGTAGGCCGAATGATGAAAACATCATTAAGATGAATCCGCATGCTGCCACCAGCATACCGAGACCGATTTTACGCGGTGCCGACGGTTCTTTGCCTTTTCTGGATAATGCCCCGAAAATAGCCATGGAAACAGGAGTTAAAGCCACCACAAAGAATGGGTTGAATTGCTGGAAAATAGGAGCATCTACGGGAACCGAACCATTGAGTGAACTATAGCGGTATCCTAAGAATGCAAGTGCAAGTAGAATGACGATACCGGATATTGCTTTGCCTTTTCCTGTTGAAGACTGGAATAAGGAAAATAGACCATAGACGATAAAGATTATGGCAACCAGATTCCATACATCGAACATCATGCTTTCCAAACCAGTTGAACTTTTGGCCGTGAACTCATCGGCAAAAAAAGTCAGGGTAAGTCCGTTTTGGTGGAATGCCATCCAGAAAAAGATGACAACTGCAAACACTAAACACAGAGCTATGATGCGGTCTTTTGTTTCTCTCGGAGAGAGTTCTTCCACTTTGGCCGTTTCCTTTCCTGCGCTTGTTTGTTTGATATTTCCTTCTACATGCTTGAATGTACGGCGAGAGGAATAATAGATAGCCATGGATATGATCAGAGAAACGCAGGCCACTCCGAAAGCAAAATGATAAGAGTCGTTTACACTAACCCCTAAATTTTGCTGGGCATATTCCATGATCTTTACGGCTGCTGTAGGAGCAAACAATGCACCGATATTGATCGCCATATAGAAGATACTGAAGGCGGAATCGCGTTTGGATGCATATTCAGGAGAGTCGTATAAGTTACCGACCATTACTTGCAAGTTCCCTTTGAATAATCCTGTTCCCGTACTGATTACCAACAAGGCGGAAAACATACAGGCCAAAGCCAATGTCCCACTGCCTAATGGCAATGCGAGCAGAACATATCCGGCAAACATGGCGATAATACCGATTGTCACCATCTTGCCATACCCGAATTTATCAGCTAAGATACCGCCGATGAATGGTAAAAAATAGACTAAAGCAAGGAATGTGGAGTAGATCGTACCTGCCATACCTGGCGATAGACCAAAGTTTGCTTTTAAGAAAAGTACAAAAATTGCGAGCATGGTGTAATAACCAAAACGCTCACCTGTGTTCGCTAAGGCTAACGCATATAAACCTTTAGGCTGTCCTTCAAACATAGAATTAATTTGTTAGATGATTATTGAATGATTTGTTTTATTGCACCTGTTTCCGGATAGAAATAAACTTTTACCGGAGCTTTTTTATCTTCAAACATGATGGGGGCAAGTCCTTCCCGTGTACCGAACTGGGTAATTTGTGCTTCGCCTTTATAAAGTGTTTTTTTGTTCATGCTGATTTCGATGCTGGCTTTACCTGGCACATTATATATAATGCCCTTCAGTGATTTTTCTTTCTTTTCAGCCTCTTTCGGGTCTAAAACAGGAGCGCGGTCGATGGCTTTTAAGTTCATATATACAGGTGCTCCGCCCAAATCGTCGGCATCTACGATTCCCAATTGGGGGGAGAAGCGGAATAATACTTCTTTATCGAGATTGTCGAAAGGTACAATAGTCACTTCGTAGTCACTGACTTCCTTTGCCCGGATACCTGTGAACAAGTTGGTTAGCGCTTTTTCCTGCTCTTCCAGTTGTTGGATGACCAGCTTCATCGCTTCGCCATCGGGTGGCAGGTTATCGGCGTCACCCGTAAGAATGTTCATGCGGCTTTCGCGGATACGGTAGATTTGTTTGGCTGCCACTTCTGCCTGTTTGGCTGTAGATCCTGCCATAAGCAACTCTTCTGACAAAACAGAGGCATCGGTTACTTTTGTCGGCGCCTGATTTTTCTTTCTTGCCGCTTCCAGTGCTGATTCATCGGGGGTATATTCGGCATTGATGGAACAGAGCAGTCCGTCTTCTGTCAAATAAGCATATGGGGCAACTGTTCCCGCTTTAAATTCAACGATGAATGTATTGTCCGCATCGGGTACGCCTTTGTTGACCAAGCTGATCTTTCCTAATTCGTAATAGACCTTATCTTCTGTGATAGCGTCTTTTACTCCTAAATATTTTTCTGCGTATTTATAATAGGGACCTGCTTTGCAAGTTACTTTCGTAACTTCTGCGTCTACAACCAGAGATGTTTTAGGAAGCGAATAAGTTATACCGAAATTATTTGCCTTGACGGCATTTTTCTTTACAACTTTAGTCTGAGCCATAATGGGTAAACTAAGGAGCAGACTGGCTATAATGATTAAATTCTTCATATTCTAATCTAAGTTTAATCTCTACTAAATGATTGTACAAAACTATGAAATATTTTGTTAGTAACCAACCGGAAAAGCCTCTTTTCCTCATTTATAGATCAGAGAAGAGATAAAGAACGGTCCCAAAGGCGGCGGAAAAGGAGATCGAGATATTAGGCTTGGTTAAATCACCGCCCGGGACCTGTCTCTTATACAC
>DXRF01000093.1 GCA_019411205.1 Parabacteroides sp.
GATAAAGGTTTTATTTTTGTCCAATAACTGTAACGCTATTTCAGGACTAGTCAATTTGTCTATATTTTGAATCGATTTTGTTACTACTTTGTTACTTGGAAAGTTCTTTTCGCAAGTAGACCATATCCACTAATTGTTTGCCGTCTTCGTATATAGGATGATCATAATTGTCGGTAAAGAAATTCTTGATACGATACGAATATTTGAATCCGTTCTGTTCGTAGAAAGGAATAGTCTGTGGACTTTCACCTGTGCCGACAAGCAGGGTGTCGTATTTCCCCACATAGTGTTCGGAAATAAACCGGATCAATCTTTTGCCATATCCCTGCTTTTGATATAGAGGGACGGTTGCGATATTTTTGAGTTCGACCGTTTTGTTACCTTCGTCTGTGACAACGCAAATAGCTCTTAATATATTCCGGTCATATAAAGCAAACATTTCTCCCCGTTCGAGATAGAGGTCAATCATTGATTCCTGTTCATCGGCCAACAGCAGGAGATCGAGGAAACGTTTTTTATGGCGGAAGATTTGCCGGATTTCGAGGGAGTCGTCCGAGGCCTGTACGGTTATTTCATTGAGCGAAAGATGCAGGATCGGGAATGGCTTGCCGCTTGGATCAGTTTCATCTCTTCCGGCAATATTAAATCCTTTGTTCAAATAGAAAGAAGTAGCCTTTTCGTTTTGTTCGTTGACGTCTACATTGAAGATCTGTCTGTTGTAGATGGCAAATCCGATTAACTGCTTGCCGTATCCTTTTCCTTGTTCTTCCGGATGGACGAAAAGCATTTCGATTAATTCGTCACTCAGCCCCATAAATGCGGCTATCCGGTTTTGCTTATTTCGGATGATGTATAATTCGACAACCGGAATATATTTGTTCCGGACTAATGGCTTGAAGAATTGGATGTCCTTTTCGGTCAAGAAATGATGGGTGCTGCGGACGGAGGCCTCCCACACTTCCACTAATTCGTTTTTTAGCTTTTCTGATTCATCGGGACTAATTGCAGACCAATCTATTTTCTCTAACATGGATTTCTAATAACAAAGGATTTTTATTTATGGAAGAACTCTTGGAGTAGATGCCGGATTGCTGCTACCGGATGATACAACATCATTCTGGGGCCGGCGAAACGCATCACTTCCTGTATCTTCTTGCGCATATCCGGTTTGTAGCAATGAACGGGGCATAACCGGCATGTCGTTTTCTTCTCTCCGAAAGGGCAACGCGACAACCGGGCATGAGCATATAGCAAAAGTTCTTTGCAATCCGGGCATAAATCCGTATGCCCTTCTTTCTGACGACAATAGAGACGGATCATATGTTCGATGATCTCTTGTTCTTGTCGGATACGGGTTGATAACATATTCACTTTGTTCTTTTCTACAAATTTAGGCATAATCAACTTTATCTTCCAAGTTTAAATAAACAATATGTGCGGATTTGTTATTTCTACCATATATTTGTTGGCCGGAACAGTTTTTAATGTAGTTTATAGGAAGAAGGAATATATGGAATATGCAGAATTGTTGAACAGGCTGACTGTGGATTGTAAGGATGACGGAAAACAGTTCCAGAAGAAAGACCGGATACATGAGATAAAAGCCTTGTTGGAAAATTCGAGCTATGAATTGTTGGGCGAGGGATGTCTATCCTTGTTGTATGGAAAACGGATGGGAGAAGGAAGTGCTTACCGGACGCTTGTTTCATCCCATGTCGATTGTGTTTATAAAAATTGTTTTGTTGAAGACGAAGACGTTCTTTGCTGGAAAGGCACGTTCGACAATAGCGCAACCAATGCCGCCGTTATCGATTTGATGTTGCGGAGCGAACTGGATGAATCCGTTCTGGTCGCTTTCACGGGAGATGAAGAGAAAGATTCGGCAGGGGCCATTGAAATCATGCAGATGTTAGGTCGGATGAAATGCCGGGTAGACAAGGTTCTCGTGCTTGATGTCACGAATGAAGGTTGGGAAGATGAAGCAGCTTTCTCTATCGAGAATGACTGCGGTTTTGATATAATAACTGGTTATCAAATTGTTGGGCTGCTTCAGGCAAGTGATACTCCGTGTGTGTTTGTACACGAAGCGGAACCCGACGAGACTTGGGAATACAGTAAAGGTATCGGCCCGGATATGCCGGGAATCCCGTGTCTAAGTCTTTGTTTGCCTGTCTGTGGAAATATGCATGGGGATGACGGAGTCTTGTTGCGTAAGTCATCTGTCATCCCCTATGAAGATATTCTGAGGAACCTGGCAAATGCCGGTTTCTAATTCTTATTGATAGGATAAAGAACAGTATTCAAATACGGCAGGTGCCTTTTCGTCTCCTTCATGATAAAGCCCCGGACGTGCCACCCGATCCCAGCGAATAAGTGAGCGTATGGCTTCTTCCGATAGACCGTGGTTCACCGGAGTCCATTGCTTACCGTCTTTACTCCAGGCGAATCGATAGGGGAGCCCTTCTTTCACCTGCATGCGCAGATGCAATGCCGTGCTGGGCAATGGCAGATCGGCCAGCTGTTGTTCCTTCCCTTCGCGGACGAGCTTTATCTGTAGCCGGTCACCGACACAGCCGTAAGCGAGATAGTAGCTGTTGTCTCCGTAAAGCGTGATCCCTTTCCAGCTGTCGTTTTGGTTGGTGATGCCGGCATCCAATGTATAGCCCGAAGATGCCGGACGAAGGCAAAGTGCTTCTCCTGTCTTGCATTCCGGTTTGGGAGAGCCACTCAGCCACAGTCTGCCTGCTTCGGCTTTAGCCTGGACATTCGAGTACGGATAATTCCAGCTCCATTCCGGACGCAAGTTCGAATCTGCAAAATTGTCGAAAAAGCCGGTTGCCGGCTCTTGCACGCAATCGGCAAAAGGCATCGGTTGTGCCAGGCGGGCATATTCGCCGGTAACGAAATAAGGCCAGTTGTCCTTTCCGAAACGCAACTCCTGGAGATGGGGCTGACGCCCTAAAAAGAAATCGCTGCCTTCCGCATAGGCATGACATAGGTAGAACATACGTCCGTCAGGCGTCGTTGTCAGCGTGCCGTGACCGATAGATTGTATCTCGTCGCTTCCGTGCAGGATCGGATTTCCTTCATACTTTTCATAAGGTCCTTCGAGCTTTTTCGAGCGGGCGACAGCCACGGCATAATCGCTATCAGGACCGCAACAACCATTGACGGCATAGATCAGATAGTAGTAGCCGTTCTTTTTGAACCAGTGCTGCCCTTCCATCCCCACACGTTCGTCGTCTCGGAGCAGGCTGAACGGCTTGCCGGTCAACTTTAACCCATCCGGAGTCAGTTTGCTGGCAAGGAGTTCGATCGGCCGGTTGTCCAGTCCGTAGGCTTTCCAACTGATGTATAAATCGCCCTTGTCTTCGAGGATAAAAGCATCGATCGCTTCCGTTCCGAATTCGACTACCGGCCCGTGATCTTTGAATTTGCCTGTCGGAGAGTCGGAGGTTGCTACTCCTATGTAGGAAGTATTGTTCGATTTCTTTCGTGCGGTATAGTATACATAAACCTTACCGTTATGATAATACCATTCCGGAGCCCAAAACGACGACTTGGTCCATTCCGGCTGTTGCTCGAATATATGTCCGGTTTGTTTCCAATTGACCAGGTCTTTAGATGTGAATACCGGATAGTAGGGAGCCCATTCGGAGGAAGTACCTGTTGCATAGTAAGTATCGTCGATCCGCAGGATGGATGGGTCGGCGACATCTCCGTGAATAACGGGATTGGTAAAATAGGTCTGTTTCTGGGCCATACTTGCACCGGAATACAGGACCGAGCCTAACAAGGCGATGATGAGTCTGTTCATGGTCTGTTAAAACACTAATTATTAATTGGTCTAAAATTGATGGTTACAAATCTACTGGATAAAACGGAGCTGTCCAAAAAAATCCTTTACTTTTGCCGGATAAAACGTTTTGATTCGGAAAAGCATGGACAAACTTCACTATTTTGCAGATTCTATCTCTCTTCTCTCTCTGCCGGAAAAGTTTACCTATCCGTTCCATTATACTCCGCATCCCCTTTGTATAGTGGCAGCGGGCGAGGTCGGGCACTATTTGGAGACAAAGGGAGAATGGCAGGATGAATTGCGGAAAGGGAAGATGTTCGGTGTTTTGATTGTCCGTACAGGCGAGGGAAAGGTCGGCTATCTGGCTGCCTTTTCAGGTATCCTGGCGGGGAAGAACCTGCACGCTTACTTTGTGCCTCCAGTCTATGATGTGCAAAAGCCATCTGGCTTTTTTAGGGTCGAAGAAGAACATATTTCGGGAATCAACAGGCGGATCAAGGAGTTGCAGGCAGATGTGCGATATAAAGATTGCAAGCAACGGTTGGCTGACGAGACGATCCTTGCCAGACGGGTTTTGGATGAGATACGGGAACGGATGAAAGTGGCAAAGAAAGAACGTGACCGGCTGCGTTCAGCCGATATGCAGGTAGACTCTGAGCAACTGATCCGTGAAAGCCAGTTCCAGAAAGCAGAACTGAAGCGACAGAAACAATATTGGAAAGATCACCTTGCTTCCCTACAAGCGGAAATAGAGGCGTATGAGGTAGAGATCGAACGCCTTAAAGCGGAGCGCAAGAGCTGTTCGGCCGCCCTTCAACAATGGCTTTTCAAACAATTCCGCATGCTGAACGCCCGTGGAGAGGAACAGAATTTGTGCGACCTGTTTAAAGATACTGCCCAAAAGACGCCGCCGGCAGGTGCAGGTGAGTGTGCGGCTCCCAAGCTCCTGCAATATGCCTACCGGAACGATTGGCAACCTCTTGCTATGGCTGAATTCTGGTGGGGAGATTCTCCGAAAAACGAGATCCGCCGTCATGGATATTATTATCCGGCCTGCAAAGGAAAGTGCGGACCGATCTTGAAGCACATGCTGCAAGGTCTGCACGTCGAGGAAAACCCATTGGAAACGGATATGCACCGGGGTACGGAGTTGGAAATCATGTATGAAGACGAATGGTTGTCGGTAGTGAACAAACCGGCCGGCATGTTGTCTGTCCCCGGAAAATCAGATATTGATTCCGTCTACGGGCGAGTGCGACGGATGTATCCCGAAGCAACCGGACCGATGATCGTGCACCGCCTTGACATGGCGACCTCCGGCCTGATTCTTATTGCCAAGACGAAAGATGTGCACCAGAACTTGCAGGCACAGTTCAAGAACCGGACGGTGTGCAAACGGTATGTCGCTTGGTTGGATGGCATTGTGGAGGAAAAAGAAGGCCATATCGAACTCCCTCTCCGCCCGGATCCGGAAGACCGGCCGCGGCAGGTGGTCGATGCGGTTCACGGGAAACCTGCCGTGACTGATTATGCCGTGTTGCATTATCAGTCGGGGCGTACTTTTATTTCTTTTATACCGAAAACCGGGCGCACACATCAGCTGCGTGTCCATTCGGCCCATCCGCTTGGCTTGAATGCCCCGATAGTAGGGGATGAGTTGTATGGCAGGAAGGCAGACCGCTTGTATCTGCATGCCGAATACTTGGGGTTTATTCATCCTGTTTCTGGGGTGTATATGGAAATAGAAAAGGAATCCGGCTTTGATGATCTTTTATAGTTGTGCCGCGGTTTCTTTATGCTGTTGGCACTGTCGTTCCCTCGGCATGAAATGACTGTACCATGCCGAGGGAACGACAGTTTCAAACTGAGGTAACAGTTGTGCCATGTTTATGTAACGATTGTGCCATGTTTATTGTATAACGATTGTCACTCGATATAGATCATTTTCTTTGTCATTCCTCCGTCGATTGTTACGTTCTCGCCGTTCATAAAGTCATTTTCTTCCTGGCAGATGAACAGGCACAAACGGGCGATATCTTCCGGTTTACCTACTCGTCCCGACGGATGTTGGGCGTGGTCTTCTGGGCGAAGTTGCTCGTAGTCACGTGTCTCGATCCAGCCCGGCGAAATCGAATTGACCGTGATATGCCACTGGGCAAGCGAGAGTGCAAGGGCGTGCGTCAGCGAATAGATGCCGCCTTTGGATGCCGCATAACCTTCGCTACCAGGTTCGCTCATCAGATAGCGGGTGGAACAGATATTGATGATCCGACCGAACGGATTGAGCGACTCCTGCGATTGGCGGTGGATGGCCAACCTGCGGGAAGTGATGAAAGCCGGACGCAAGTTCACAGACAATATCCGGTCGAAATCTTCCACATCGGTTTCCGTGATAGGGGAGAAACAACTGATTCCCGCATTGTTGATTATGATATCGATATCGCCCCATTCCTTGAAAATCTGCTGCATGCAGTTCTCAAGCGCTTCTCGGTCACTTACGTCAACATGAAAAAAAGAAGTTCCGGTCTGCAACGCTGTCTCTTTTCCAGTCGTTTCGTTACGGTCGCAGAACGCCACGCGGTGTCCGGCGGAACGGAAAGCTCTTACGATCGCTTTGCCTATACCTTCTGCACCTCCTGTTACAAAGACTCTTCTGGTTTTGTGGATAACGGTTGTTTTTCGGCCATTGTACGGATGGTTCGTACGTCCCTCCTTGCGGGATTTATATTCTTCGTATTTCTTTTCCAGATAATTGTCTGCCATGGTCTTATGCTTTTTAATAGGATGGCAAAAGTAATCATAATTGAAAATATCTACAACGGTTGCCGGTAAACGATATGCGATCGGGAAATTATTGTGGATTCGGAGCACGAAGTTGCCAGAATGCCACGGCCGCTGCGGCTGCCACATTAAGTGAATCGACACTGTGCGACATGGGGATGCGGACAACATAGTCGGCTGCGGCAATCGTTTCCTGCGAAAGTCCGTTTCCTTCAGTCCCCATCACAATTGCCAATCTGGGTTCGGTTGCCAGGACTGGATTATCAATGGAAATAGAATTGTCTGTGAGTGCCATGGCTGCCGTACGAAAACCCAGTCTTCCCAAATCTCCAAGAGAACCGTCCATCCAAGTCCAGGGTACGAGAAAGACTGTTCCCATCGACACTCTGACTGCGCGACGGTTCAGAGGGTCACAAGAGTTGCGCGTCAGTAGTACGGCATCGATTCCAAGAGCCGCCGCCGAACGGAAAATAGCACCGATATTGGTTGTGTCGACAACCCCATCAATTACGACGATGCGTCGTGCCTCCCGGCATACATCTTCCATGTCTCGTGGTGCAGGACGGCGCATGGCGCAAAGGACACCGCGTGTCAAGACATAGCCGGTCAATGTCGCAAGCAATACCCTTTCACCAGTATAGACGGGTATGTTGCCACAACGTTCAATGATATCGGAGGCATCTCCTGTGATATGCTTGTGCTCGCATAAAATGGCTAAAGGTTCGTAGCCGGCATCCAGAGCTCTTGTGATAACCTTTGGGCTTTCTACGATAAAAATACCTTTGTCAGGCTCGATACGATTGCGCAACTGAGCTTCGGTGAGTGTACCGAACATCTCGACTCCGGGATGAGATAAAGAGGATATTTCGATGACAGGCATGTGATAAATCTTTTTAATAAATAGCAATTTTGATGACACCGTCCAGTTTATTTTCAAAAACTCGATAGGCCTCCTCGATCTCGTTCAGTGCAAAGCGGTGGGTGATAAGAGGAGTGGTGTCTATCCTGCCTTCCTCAATCAGCCGGAGAATCTCTTCACAATCACAACCGTCTACTCCTCCAGTTTTGAAAACCAGGTTCTTGCCATACATGTCAGGCAGAGGGAAAAGTAAAGGTTTGTCGTAAAGAGCTACGATCGTGACTGTCGCATTTGGACGAGCGCACTCCCATGCCATCCGGAAACTGTCTTCGGTTCCTGCCACTTCCAAAACAATATCAGCTCCGCCGTGATCACTGTTTTTGAGTACAAATTCCTTACAGTTGTCAGGAGTCGTGATCAATATATCTGGATAATGTTTACGGATAAACTGAACCCTTTCATGAGACTTTTCGCAGACAATGATATGCTTCGGGTTCTTCAGCATTGAGCAGAGTAAAGTACAAATACCGGTAGGTCCTGCACCGATGATGAGGACAGTGTCTTTCTCTGTTATTTCCGAGATACGGGTGGCCCAAAAACCTGTGGCTAGTATGTCACCGACAAATAGAGCCTGTTCGTCACTGACCGTGTCGGGAATACGATTCAGTCCTTGATCGGCATAGGGGACTCTGACATATTCTGCCTGCCCTCCGTCGATACGGCAGCCTAAAGCCCATCCACCGTTGGGGTCGGTACAATTATTGACATATCCGTGTTGGCAAAAGAAGCACTTCCCGCAGAAAGTCTCGACGTTCACAGTTACTCTGTCTCCGGGTTTGACTGATGTGACGTCTGTTCCTACTTTTTCGACGATACCGACCATTTCATGTCCGACGGTTGTTCCGGCTACTGCGCGCGGTACACTTCCATGTTTGATGTGCAGGTCACTGGTGCAGATGCTACTAAGGGTCACACGCACGATCGCATCCCGTGCATCTGTAATTTCCGGTTTCGGTTTTTCTCTTAAACCAAATTTACCATTTTCAATATATGTATATGCAAGCATACTATTCTCTATTGTCGATTAATCGATTCTTTCTATCACAAAGATAGTGATTTCATCAATTGTAATCCTATAAATTTTTGTCAATCCAGACAAAAGATTTACCTTTGTTGTATGCTTAGAATTGTAACACATATTGAACGTTTGCTTTTGGTGCATGATTGTGTGATTGTACCGAAGTTCGGAGGTTTTGTCCTGCAGGCTGTTCCGGCTATGCAGCATAGGGAAGAACATACGTTTTGTCCTTTGAGAAAAGAGATCGGTTTCAATATGACGCTGCAGCATAACGATGGGCTTTTGCCTGAGTCGTATATGCAGATGCATGCAGTGAGCTATCGTCAGGCGCAATTGATGCTGGAGGAAGATGTGGAGGATATGAAGAACACCCTGCAACAATATGGAAAGTTGTCGTTAGGGGTGTTAGGTTCGTTCAGCATAGGAGAGGAAGGACAGATGATTTTTCATCCGGGTGAAACCGATCTGTTCAGTGTCGGTTCGTATGGCTTGCCTGTTTTTCATTTCCCGGTTCTCGCGCCGTTAGAGATGGAACGGCAAGAAGCGGTTCTTCTTACATCCAAGAAAGAGAAGAAAGATATTCTTTATATTCCGATTAGCCGCAAACTGATCCGTACAGCGATGGTTTCGGCTGCCGCAGTGGCATTATTCCTGTTGGTTTCTACTCCGGTTAAAGATGTTAACCAGGATGCCTATACAGCCAGTTTTGTTCCGTCTGGGATGGTTGTGCAAAAGCCGGTTTTTCTTGAAGCGGTTTTGCCAGACAGTACTGTGGTGGAAGTAGATACGAAGCAGGGAGCATCGGAAGAAGTGATTGCGCGTGAAGTGAAAAAAGTTGCGTCTGCTCCGGTTTCGGAAAAGAAAGCGGTTGTATCGTCGGAGCCTGTAGTTGTCCAGCCTAAAAAAATGTATCATATCGTAATTGCCAGTTTTCCCTCAGAATCGCAGGCAGACGAATTTATTGCCGGTGTGGATCCTAATGAATGCAAACATGTCAGCAAAGTTGTTCGTGACGGAAAATATCGTATCTATGCGGATAAATTCGATAATCGTGAAGCTGCGGAATCTTATATGGCAACTCTTCGTTCCAATCCGAAATATAAGGATGCGTGGTTGTTTATCAGCCGTTGATTTAGACTAAATAAAAAGAAATATCCTTCGGATGGAAAGTTGTTTTCTACCGAAGGATATTTAAAAAACGTCCGGACAGGTTTTCGTTATTATTGTTTTCTACTCTTTATCTTTCTCTTCAGATTTTAGTTTTCGTTTCTTTTTGAGTCGTCCTGCCTTGCGTAAGGCTTGATCCAAAAGATATTGTATT
>DXRF01000094.1 GCA_019411205.1 Parabacteroides sp.
CAAAGAGTAAAAGTGCCTTCACCGGTCACAGTTGCCTTCACCGAAAAAAGTAAACCGAGTACCGAAAGTGTGTTATAAAGCGACAGCTGCCATGCTTCTATCGCCAAACTATAATGCCATAGAGCTTTTGACCTAAGTCGAATACCTTTTCGACCTTGGGCAAAAAGGCTTTCGACAATGGGCAAAAAGGTTTTCGACTTAGGTCAATAAGATAGAAGGATATAAGACAAACTTTAAATAACTATATATTAAGCCATTACACATATTCATAATCTCTTTATTTTTCACTTAAACAGGTTGCTTCGGATAAGAAACGGAAGGGGGAGCATAGTCAACCTATTTCAGGACGAGACACTGGGTGAAAGCAAATTTTTAAGGTGAAGGCAGTTCCGAGGCTTACCTTCACCCTTGTACACTTTGATAATCAAAGAGTGAAAAGACAAGGTGAAGCCAAATAGATAGTTTGAACAAAGAAAATAAACCATTAAAGTTGGAAATACGTGGATATTGTCAAAATTTTTCTCGATCTTCGTTCACAGCTCACACTGCCAGCATGAATGGCAGGAATAAAGACGGCCTTCAGCACATGATTTTGGAAACAAAAGCAGTGCTAAAACAGTTGAATCTGTCTATAGTGCACGATAAACACTAACACGGGTAAGTGTGTCAAAACATAAAAAGGAGGTATCGATATGGCAAATCCCAGATTACCCAATATAACGGAGGCGGAACAGGAGCTCCTGTATGAGAAGTTGAATATTTACAACCAAGGGAAAGCCTCGTATAAAGAAGCAGGATGCTACCTTGTGGTTGTACCGAGGAAAGGGCATCCGAACTATAGCCTGTGGTTCTATACGCCTCTGCTCGACAGGCGGTGCATCCTGTTTATCGAAGACTTGAAACCGGATATTATCCAGTCGCTGCGCATCGTCACTTCCGAATTATGGTATGCCAACCGCCAGGTCCTGGTCACGGACTACAACGAGAAGAGGATGTCGACACACGGGGACGACCTGATCGCTTTCGGCAAATACCGCGGACATTTCCTGTATGAAATCCTGCGGATAGATCCGGGCTACGTGAACTGGATCGCCTTTAAATATACACCGGCCATCCCCAAGCAGGAACGTTTCGTCAAAATGGCACAAGCCTACAACTGCGTCTACCTGGACAAGATGCTTAAAAAGAAATACCAGCTACGTCCCACCAGTCGTTTTTTAGGAATGAAAGGGGACAAGCTGTCCAATCTCACCCTAAAAATAATCAAAGTACAGGTGGAAGACGACCCATACAGGACCCATGTCATCGGGACAACTCCGGTCTTCTTCGTCCGCCAGCGCTTGACGGCCATCGATACGAGTGGCAACCTGGTCAACCTGACCTTTGCCTCCGGCAATCCCAGCCATGCCTCCGGGCAGCTGCCCTCACTGGAACACGCCTACCGTCCGGGGGAAGTGCTGCATATCTCTTCGGCACGCATCGCCGCAACATTTGAGAGTCATGGCACACAGTACACGCGGCTGAATTATGTCAAGATTGGAAAATAATCCCTACCTTTGCCTTCTCGAAAAAGGACAGCAAGATGAAAATAGTCGCCGACAACACCGTTCCTTACCTGAAAGGAATTGCAGAACCGATCGCAGAGGTAAAATATCTCACTTCTAAAGAGTTTACACCGGAAAACGTAAAGGATGCAGACATACTGATCGTGCGGAGCATAGACAAATGCACCCGCGAACTGCTCGAAGGAAGCCGGGTGAAGTTGATTACCAGCGCCACAATAGGTTTCGACCATATCGACACCCGGTATTGCGACGAAGCAGGTATCGCCTGGAAAAACTCGCCGGGATGCAATGCCGTTTCGGTCGCCCAATATGTACTTGCCGGATTGCTCACGATTGCCCTCCGTAAGGGTGAACCTTTACAGGGAAAGACAATCGGGATCGTCGGAGTCGGTCATGTCGGCAAAGAGGTGGAAAAGTTGTGCTCGGCCTACGGGATGAATGTGCTCCGCAACGACCCGCCGCGTGCGGAAGCAGAAGGAGGAGACGGCTTCGTTTCGCTGGAGACGATCGCCGAACAAGCCGACATCGTCACCTTACACACGCCGCTGACAAAAGAAGGCCGTTTTGCCACCCGCCACCTTGCAGGAGAAGACTTCTTCCGCAAACTCCAACGGAAACCCTGGTTCGTCAACGCATCCAGAGGAGCCGTCCATGATACGGATGCCCTATTGCATGCCCGGAAAGAAGGCAAGATCAGCGAACTGATCCTGGACTGCTGGGAAAACGAACCCGATATACACCGGGAATTACTGGAACTGGCTGCGATAGCCACCCCACATATTGCCGGCTTCTCGGCAGACGGGAAAGCCAACGGTACGCGTATGTGCCTGGAAAATATCGAAAAATACTTCCAGGTGAAGATCGAGAAGATCGGAGAAGTGGTGCCACCAGTTCCCGAAACTCCGATTATCGACTTGGACCGGTTCGACAGAAACCGGATCGAACAGGCAATCCTGACCAGTTTCAACCCGCTTGCCGCAGACCGGGCGCTACGGGAAAACCCCGACAGATTCGAATGGTTCCGGGCAAACTACCATCACCCAAGAGAATACGGTGCATACACAATCGTCCATGCAACCCCGGAAGAAGCCGGACTGCTCCAAAGATTGGGGTTCGGAATCCAACAATAACATAAACAAAACGGAACAATGGCAAAAGACAAACTCATATCACCCAGCTTCTGCTATATCTTAGCAGCCAACTTTTTGCTGTTCTTCGCATTTTATCTGATATTGCCGATCCTGCCGTTCTATTTGCAGGACCAGTTCGATGCGGATAAATCGATGATCGGTTTTATCCTTTCGTGCTATACCATTGCCGCCCTCTGCATCCGTCCGTTCTCCGGATACCTGCTGGACACATTCGCCAGACGGCCGTTGTATCTCTTAGCTTACTCCGTCTTCATGGTCATCTTCGCCGGATATATGATCGCCAGCCTGCTGAGCATCTTTATCGTGCTCCGCATCCTGCACGGCTTCGCCTTCGGCATGGTGACGGTGTCGGGCAATACGATCGTGATCGACATCCTGCCCTCCTCCCGCCGTGGCGAGGGGATCGGCTATTACGGGCTGGCCAACAATACGGCCATGAGTTTCGGGCCGATGACAGGGCTGTTCATGCACACCTGCTTCTCCTACGAAACGATTTTCGCCTGCTCGCTCCTCTCCTGCCTTCTCGGATTCATCATGGCCTATTTGGTAAAGACACCGCAGAAACAGCCGATAAAGAAAGAACCGATCTCGCTGGACCGTTTCTTTCTGGTGAAAGGTGCTTGGGCCGGTATCTCTTTGCTGCTGCTCTCCATCCCCTACGGCATGACAACCACATACGTGGCCATGTATGCCGATGAGATCGGAATTTCCGTCAATTCGGGATTATATTTCACCTTTATGGCAATCGGCCTGGCTGTCTCGCGCATGTTCTCCGGCCGGCAGGTCGACAAAGGGAGGATCACGCTGGTCATCTCGTTGGGAATGTATCTTGCCGCCGCCAGCTTCTTCGGGCTGGCAGCTCTGGAAAGGCTGATGCGGTGGAATCCGGCTTTCACTTCCTATCTGTATATCGGGATCGCCCTTTCACAAGGAGTCGCATTCGGTACGATGTTTCCGGCTTTCAACACCCTGTTCGTGAACCTGGCTCCCAACAGCCAGCGGGGAACAGCAACTTCCACCTACCTCACCAGTTGGGATGTGGGGATCGGGATCGGGCTGATGATAGGCGGAAGCATTGCACAGGCTTTCGGAGGGTTCAACTACGCTTACCTGTTCGGGGCATGCCTGACAATTCTTTCAACACTGTTCTTTTTATTGAAAGCAGGTCCCCACTTCAACCGGAACAAACTGAGATAAAGTTGGCTCAGCTGTTGCGATACTCCAACGGCGACATGCCCACGTAGCGGCGGAAATATTTGTCGAAGAAAGCGACGTTACTGTAACCCAACCCGATAGATATTTCCTTTATCGGGAGATTCGTTGATTTCAGTTGGGCTTTAGCATCCATTATCACGACGTTGGCAATAATATCGAGGGCCGTCATCCCGGTCGTTTTTTTGATCACGTAGCAGAAGTGCGGCAAGGTGATCCGCAACTTTCCTGCATAGAAAGAGGCACTCCGCTCTTTCGTATAATATTGCCAGACAAGCTGCACGAACTCGCGGGCGATCTCCTTGTCACGGCTCAGGACCGGTTCTTTCCAGGTATTGAACTTCCTGTACATATTGACCACCCCTTGGATCAGCAGGTCGAGGACCGGTTTCAAGCTGTCGGTAAAAAGGATAGAGTCTGGCGCATTGTCGGCCCGTACCAGCAGGGAGAAAAAATCCTTATAGATAGCGGCGGCATTACCGGGCAAAGGGACTACCGGATTCTCGATAATCGTAACGATCAGGCTGGAGACTGTCCGGATAAAATTGATGCTTTCCAGGAAACGTGAAGAAAAAGCGACGAAACAGACCTCCGCATCTTCCGACACTTCATGGATCTGGATAAAGGTATTGGGCAGCAAGGTGATGAAATCGTTCGCCCGCGCCGTCTGTTCATTCAGGTTTATCGTCACACGGATCGTCCCCCGCGTGCAAAAGGCAAACACACCCGCCTTTATCTTGCAGGGAAAAAGCCCGTACATGTTCAGGATATCGCCCGTAATACCATCGCCCACGATAAAATCCTTCGGGATATCGAATTTAGGCAAGTCAACGTCTATCTTCATAAAACATCGTTTTGTTGTTTCAAAAGTAGCAAAATATGCTTAGCTCGCCTAACAATCTTAAAAATAGAGTATTTATTCCCAAACATGGAGATTGTTTGTTTCAAACTTAAGCCTGTTCTTTGTATCATCCTACAATATGACTAAAAGCGAAATATATGGACAAAAAATCAATATGCAGTTTCTTCTACGCCATGATGCTGGCTATCCTATTAATATCCTGCAATGACGAGGATGATCATGACGGCCTTGCACCGGCGGAGCTGAGCGGAACCTATTCTAACAAACTAAGTGCCCCTGCAAACGGGGATTCCCTTATTTTGAGTTACAACGGGAATACATTTATCGGAAAAGAGGTGGAATTTAAGACGGATGACGGAAAAACCGCACATATCATTCTTAAATATGTACTACCACACGATAAAGAAACGGCTATCTCCGGCGTCTCTCTGACAGCAGGTTCCGGCCGCTATTCTTTCAGCGGCGACGAGACAACCTCTACCGGTACGGCATTTCATTACCAGGGTAGCATACAGGCCGGGAAATTGATATTGAAACTGTCGGACATCACGATTCCGGAGAACCGGCTGGCAATGAACGGAACCTGGTATGTCGCCCACGAAAACGCCTCTTATTACAATGTAGACAACGGCAACATGCAGACGATGATCGGAATGCTGTATAACCTGGTGGGCGGCAAACTGGTCAGTAACCTGATCAGTTCCGTGCTGGACGACCTGACCTTCCAAACAGACGGAAACATCACCGCCCGCTATGCTCCCCTGCCCGACTCGGTCCGGATAGGTAGTCTGATAGGCAGTTATGTCAAACATCCGGCAAACGACTGGAACACTTCGCCATCCAACTTGGTGACTTATTATGTGGAAGACAATACATCCATATATGTAATCCCGCAGATCGACATGATCATCCGCCAGGTGATGATAAACAAACAGACGAAAAGCGACTCCGGGGATAGCACTATAGGGAATGAGCTGTTGGCAGCCTACCGGAAAATCAATGCCTGGTCTACAACCGGCATAAAAATGACAATCCGCGAAAGCGAAGACCCGGCAAAAGGCGATCTCATCCTGCTCCTCGACAAATCGGAAATACAGGAATTATTCGCCCTGTTGGACCTCGTGAAGGTCTTTATCCCGGAAGAGACGCTTAACGCACCTGTCATGGACCTGATCGGCGACCTGATCCCACCCCAGTTCGCAAGTATCGCCGCCATACTCCTGAAAGGAAAGACGTTCGGTGCGATCTTGGATCAGTTGAGCCAAGAGTTGAACGCAATTCCCATTGAGATCGGTATCTATTTATACAAAGACAAAACCATCAATTAAAAGCAATTCGCATGAGAAAGCTATATATCCTGATTTTTAGTCTGTTGATTTTCACCGGAGCCGCATTCGGGCAGACGGTGAAGGGACATGTCTATGACGCAGAAACTCATGAACCGCTGCCGGGCGTCAACATCACCTACAAGAAAATAAACGGGGATACGGACGGAACCATATCGGATACCGACGGAGCCTACGAAATCGCATTGCCGGACGGTGGGATCGACCTCCTGTTCAGTTACATCGGATACGAAAACAAACAACTCCCGCTGATACTCCGCAAAGGGGATGTCAAGACAAAGGATGTCTATATGAATATCAAAACGAACCTGTTGGGAGACGTGGTGATCAGTGCCGGACGCTTCGAACAGAAACTAAGCGATGTCACCGTTTCGATGGACCTGCTGAAAGCAGGCGATATCGCCAAGCAGGCCCCTACCGACCTGAGTTCGACCCTGAACACGATGCCGGGTGTGGATATCAACGACAAACAACCCTCCATACGTGGCGGTAACGGATGGACCTACGGGGTCGGTTCGCGCAGCCTTGTGCTGGTAGACGGCATGAGCGCTCTGAGTTCGGGCAACGGAGTGATCAACTGGAACATCGTCCCGCTCGAAAACATCGAACAGGTAGAGGTGATGAAGGGTGCTTCCTCCGTGCTCTACGGTTCATCAGCCCTGAACGGGGTGATCAACATCCGCACGAAACGGCCGGGGCTCACCCCGACCACAAGCGCCCGCGCCTATGTCGGGGTCTACGACCATCCGGCTCATGACGAATATGAAGGGGCGGACGTCTCGCACGCACGGCGGATCGGGAACTTCGATGTGTCGGGTGGGCTCAACCTGTTTTCCGACGACGGATACCGCGAGCAGGGATACAACCGGCGCCTGCGGCTCGGAGGCAATATGACGTACCACCATCCGATGAAAGAGGGGAAACTGCTGAACTACGGGTTCAACTTCAACTATCTGGCCGACAAATATGCCGACTTCTTCATCTGGCGTTCTCCGGTGGAAGTCTACCGGCCGTCGTCCATTGCCAACATGGGGCGCAAGGGGAATACCTTTTATATCGACCCGTTCTTCAACTTTACCAATCCGGCCAACAACACCTCACACAAGATCAAAACACGCTTCTATTACCGAGGAGACAACATCATCGACGGAAGCTCCGGCCGCAAATCGATCGACGATATCTTAGGCAATATGGGGAGCGATGCCGCCACAGTCAACGCCTATATCGACAACATCAAGAACGGAGACTACAGCCCGTTCCTCCCACTGATCCAACCGATATTACAAGGAGACCTGAACGGGATCGTAGACGGGGCCGTCAACATCCTGAACGGAGTATTCCCGACTGCCACGACAGCCGACTACTGCGACCTGATCTCCTGGGTGATGAACAACAACAAGGAGAATGTACCTAAAGGGACAGACAAGAACTACACCTACTACATCGACTACCAGTTCAATAAGAAATGGGACAACGGGAGCCAGATCACCGCCGGAGCGACCTACGAACATATGAAAAGCATTTCGAAAACCACCGGGACACACGACAGCGACAATGCCGCCCTGTTCGTCCAGTACGACCAGCGTTTCTTCGACCGCTTGAGCGTATCGGCCGGTATGCGTGCCGAATACTACCGGGTGGACAACTATCTGCGGGAGGCGGATACCAAATTGTTCGGAACCAAGATCCCGGTCAAACCGATTTTCCGTGCCGGACTGAACTACCAGCTTGCCGACTACAGCTTTATCCGTGCCAGCTTCGGGCAAGGTTACCGCTATCCTTCGCTGACCGAGAAATATGCCCGCAAGGACATCGGCGGTGTCGGCGTGTATCCGAACAAGGAAGTGAATGCCGAAAAGGGCATGAACGCCGAACTGGGTTTCAAACAGGGATACAAGTTCGGAAATCTGACGGGATTTTTCGACCTGGCCGGGTTCTATACCCAGTATACCGACATGATCGAATTCCGTTTCGGCATTTTCAACAATACGACTTTCCAGTATATTAACGGCACGCGCGACCTCCTGAGCATGATCGCCCACGACCAGATGCCGGGAGTCGGCGCCCAGTTCTATAACGTGTCGAAAGCGCGTATCTACGGAGCAGAAGTCAGTACAAACGGTGTCTACACGTTCAACCCTACTACTACGTTGAGCTACAACTTAGGGTATGTATTCATCGAACCGGAAGATGCCGGCTACAAGAAAAAGAACGAAGAAGAAGCGGCCTACGACGATCCGATGCACATGAAAGAGAAGTCCAACACATCCAAATACCTGAAGTACCGCCAAAAACACACGGTGAAAGCGGTTCTCGACTTCCAGTGGAAACGATTGACGTTGGGGACCAATATTGTGTGGAAAAGCAAAACGCTGGCCGTCGACTACCTGATGGTAGACGAACGGGCGAAGGAACAGCCGGAGATCATGGACTACGTACGCGACATCCTCTTCGGCAACGTAAACGGGCAAACACTTCATTCCTATTGGGCAAAAAACAACACGCCCTACTGCGTGGTCGACCTGCGTGCAGGCGTGAAGATCACAAAGGAACTATCTTTCCAGTTCATGGTGAACAACCTGTTCAACAAGGAATACAGTACACGTCCGATGCTAGTCGCCGCACCCCGCACCTACGTCATGCAGCTGAGCGCGAACTTCTGATACCATCCGTCAGATACGGGCCGCAAGCAAATCTTCTATGACTTTAGGATAATGAGCGTATTCGAGTGCGTGCACTTTCGCGGCAACCTCTTCCGGCGTATCAGACGGCAGGACAGGACATTTTGCCTGGAAGATAACCGTCCCTTCGTCGTAATGCTCGTCTATGTAATGGATGGTTATGCCGGTTTCCCGTTCGCCGGCAGCAACGACCGCCTCGTGCACGTGCATCCCGTACATACCTTTACCGCCGTACTTAGGCAAAAGGGAAGGATGAATATTGACGATTTTACCAGGGTAGGCATTTAGCAGAGGATCAGATATCTTATTCATGAAGCCGGCAAGGACAATCAGATCCGTATCATATTCCGCAAGTTTTGCCAGGACAGGCGCCCCGTCTGCAAAGTCTTCCCTCGAAAAGACAAAAGAAGGAACACCCAACTTATTCACCCGGGCATGCACGCCTACGTTACGGTTATTAGACAAAACAACCGCCACTTTAACGGTTTCACTTTTAGAGAAATATCGGGCGATATTCTCCGCGTTCGTACCCGATCCGGAGGCAAAAATTGCTACGTTTTTCATGTTTTCTCCTATTTTTGTGCACAAGAAAAGAAAAAATGTGCAGTTTTCCGCATTTTTAGCTTATTAAATTTGCTTTGTAACATAAAAAATTCTTTTCTTTGCACTGCAAATTTAAAAAGTATATTCGTATTTATTAATCTAAATTGAAAAAGTTATGTCTGAAGTTGCTGAAAGAGTAAAAGCTATCATCGTTGACAAGTTAAGTGTTGAAGAAACAGAAGTTACAAACGAAGCAAGCTTTACTAACGATTTAGGAGCAGACTCTCTTGACACTGTAGAACTGATTATGGAATTCGAAAAGGAATTCGGTATTTCTATTCCTGATGATCAAGCAGAAAAGATTACAACTGTAGGCGACGCCATTGCTTACATCGAAGCTAACGCGAAGTAATCAATCCTTTTAATTAAAGGTATGGAATTAAAAAGAGTTGTAGTAACAGGTCTTGGAGCTAT
>DXRF01000095.1 GCA_019411205.1 Parabacteroides sp.
TAATTGAACTTCTCTATCGTATAGGTGAAGATCAAGGTCGAACCTCCGGGAATTCCCCTGTAATCATAATAGCCATATCCTAAGTAAGCAGGGATAATCGCCTCGACTCGTTCGCCGATAGTATTATTCAGTAATATTGCTCCCAATCCCGGCACAACACCAGCAGGAGTAAGCGTCATCGTCATCTCTTTCTGAAAATTCTGGCCGCCGATAAAATCTCCTTTCAAGGTCATTGTCACAGAGGTCTGGTCCGTCGGGCATTGCGTTTCCTCTCCCTCCTTACTCAGCACACGATACAAAGCGGTGTCACCACCTAAAACAACCTGCTTGTAAAGTAGCTCCCCGTCGTCTCCCTTCAATGCTTTCTTTTCACGAATGAACTCACGGTTCTTTTCGAAATAGGCAATCTGTTCGGCCGAGAAGCCTTTGTCATCATCCCCACAGGCGGTAAACCCGACTACCATCATCATCAGGCTGATGACAGCATAAATAGATCTCTTCATTTGTTCTTCAGTCTTTTGTTATTATTTTGAAAGCGCAAAGATAGCATACAAAGCCATACTGAACAAACGAGACGATCAATTCACCACAAAGGTATAGCTACCGGAACCTATCTTCCCGACAGAAAGGAACGGCTCGCCTTTCACCTTAACGGCTTTCACCGGAGCACCGTTATTCGTTACGGTATATTTGCCGGACGGGAGCGGAAGATACACTTCAGCATCCATATTGGCAGGAATCGTCACCTTCAGGATATAAGCGTCCGCCTTATTCTCCACTTTCATACGGATAGCACCTCGGATTGTCGGAATCGTTGCCTCCGCCCATTCGAGCGAAGCAAGCTGCGGTTTGATGCGGGCAGTGCCGAAACCGGGCGTAAGAGGTTCCACTCCCATCAGACGACGCGGGATGATATTGGCAGGAGCAGCTCCCCAGGCATGGTTCCAGTCCTGGTTCGGTTTGTATTTGTTGTCCCAGGCTTCGAGCGAGATAGTCGAGCCGACACGGATCATATTATACCAACTGCGGTCGTCTGTCTTGGTCAGCATATGCAATGCATATTCGGCATCATTCGCTTCATAGAGGGCATCCATCAAGAATTGCGAGCCGTAGACGCTACAAGCCATCCCGCGGGTTTGGATAAAGTCGACGACGCTTTGTTTCTTCCCTGTTGGAACCAGATCGAACGCCAACGGGAACATATTGCCATGCAGGGAAGCATGGTCGGTGTCGGCAGCAAGGCCATCCGTGAAATAGCCCTTACGAGCATTAAAGAACGAACGGATGAACCGTTTTTTGAAAGTTCCCGATTCGGATGCATAGAAAGTTGCGTCATCCTGCTTACCCAATGCACTGGCAATACCTTCCATCTGCTTCAAAGCCGCGTAATGCCAAGCATTCGTCACTACATTATAATCGGTAAAGGCAAATCCGTCGTCTTCTCCTCCTTGCTTCTTTCCCAAACCAAGTATTCCGGTATGCGGCCAGTCCACAATATCCCGTATCTGCCCCTTAAAACGGATCGAACGAAGGAAATTGTCCGTCTGCAATCCGGTCGTCGTGCTGATCAGTCCGTTCTTTTCACGGAGAGCCATCAAGACACGTGGTTTCAGCAGTTCGTAACTGGATTCGAGCGAACGACTATCGCCCGTATACAGATAATCGAACCAGGCTATCGACAACGCCTGCAAGATCCATTCGGTCGGCCATGTCGGATGTTGCAGCAGGTATTCATGCGAGCGACGGGCAATTGCATATTCACGATCCACCCCATAGTGGCAAAGCTGGTTGATCAGAGCATCTGCCTCATAAGGAATACGTTCGCGGTCACCATCCACATAAACGCCCAAGAACGAAGTGGCCCGGACAGAATATTTGCAAAGATCCCAGATTTGGTTCAGCAGTTCATTGGA
Source organism: Parabacteroides sp. (assembly GCA_019411205.1). Lineage (GTDB taxonomy): Bacteria > Bacteroidota > Bacteroidia > Bacteroidales > Tannerellaceae > Parabacteroides. The sequence continues at coordinate 1,914 of DXRF01000095.1, forward strand.
AGAACGGAAAGAGGAGGCTGTCTCGTCAAACGGATAATGTACTGTCTCGCGGACAATCGAGGCAGGTGACAGAGGTGCCTCATATCCTTCAATCTCGCAATAGCGGAAAGGGACGACTTCTCCCACATAGGATGGCATCAACACGGCAGCCGATCCGGTATTCCGTTTATCCTTGCCTATTTTGATCCGGTATGTATGGGTTCCCTTCAGTAAAGCCAGCGGATAGCGGTGGTAACGGATTGTCGACTTGCCCGGATCACGCAGGATACGTTCTCCTTCAAGGCATTCACCTAAATGCACGACCACCGAATCGCACGTGCCATCGGATGCCAAGGTCAGCACCAGCTGCCCGAATGCATCTTTTCCGAAATCGACAAGGCGCGTACCGGGACGGATTTCCTTTATCCCGACCGGAAACTCCATCGTCTTCACCTGCGGATAGTAGGCCGTCTCATATTCGGACAGGCGGTCGGCAGTGCGGAAAGCCTTCACTTCGGACCATTCGCTTTCTCCTTCAGTGTTCGTCACTGTCTTTACCCGCCAAAAATAGGATTTACCAGGTTTCAATGCTTCACCAGCGTAACGGACAGCAACGGACTGATCGCTTCCGACTACCCCGCTGTCCCACAGATTGCCTCTCCCGGAAGCGGCATCCTCACGGTTATCGGCCACAATCACGCGATAAGCAGTCTGTCGTGTTCCCCCGGTTTCGCCGGGTACGATCCAGGAAAAGGCGGGATGTGACGAACGGATGGCAGCATATTGCAACGGTTCGATCGCCTTGTCGAGCTGCCAGACCGGAAGATTCGACGCGTATCCGTTCTGCCATGTTTGCCCGGTATGCTCGATCAGATCGGTCATCAGCCCGGAAGGTTTCTTATCAGCAGCCTGCAGGCAAAAAGCCGAAAAGGCGAAGGAGGCCAGCAGTGTAAAGCGGTTTAGTAATGTACTCATGGTATGTTTATTTATAGATTGATTCTGCGGCAAAGATAAGGAAAGACAAGGTTTCCGGATTTCATATATCTGACAGTTTTCTTCTGTATTATGATTTGTACATTCGAAAAAACATTCCGTTCTTTGCAGGCAGCTAATTATTAAAACTAAATATACATGAAACTAAACAAACTCATTCTTCCGGTAGCGTGCATCCTGCTGGCCGGAAATGTAAGTATGGCACAAATCATGCCGTGGGAAAACCGGACGGAGACAGACGGCGATCCGTTTGCACTGAGCGAAACGACCACAGCAAAAGGTAAACTCCATTTAGAAGATGTCGTCGGAGGGCGGCTGGTTCAGACAAAAGGAATCGGCGCCATGACGTGGATGAAGGATGGCGAACGGTACAGCCGAATGGAACCAAACGCCGAGACAGGTGGCACGGACATTGTCGCCTACCACGCCAAAGACAACCGACGGGAAGTCATCATTCCCTCTTCCATGTTTATCAACAAAGAAACCGGGAAACCGATTGCCATCCGCAGCATCTCCTGGAGCGCCGACAACGGGAAAGTTTTGATCTATAACAATACGAAACGGGTATGGCGCTACGACACAAGGGGGGACTACTGGGTGCTGACTCTGAAAGACGGCACTTTGCGTCAATTAGGAAAGGGACTGCCCGAATCGTCGATGATGTTTGCCAAATTCTCGCCTGACGGAACACGTGTGGCTTTCGTTTCGAACAATAATATATATGTAGAAGATATCGCTTCCGGTCAAATCACACAGCTAACCCATGACGGGAGCCAAACGATCGTGAACGGTACATTCGATTGGGTGTATGAAGAAGAATTCGCCTGCCGCGACGGTTTCCGATGGAGCCCGGACGGACAGTATATCGCCTACTGGCAAAGCGACACGAAAGGAACGGGGGTGTTCGATATCATCAATAATGTGGATTCCATCTACCCGACAATCCTGCACTTCCCTTATCCGAAGGCCGGTTGCACAAACTCGGCGGTCAAAGTGGGCTATCTTCCGGCAGCCGGAGGAGCGACAACCTGGATCGAGATTCCCGGTGATCCACGTAACAACTATATTCCCCGCATGGAGTTTATCCCCGGAAGCAACGAGCTATTCATCCAACAGATGAACCGTCCGCAGAATACGAACAAAGTCTGGATCGCCCGCATCGGCAGCCCTGCACCTCAAAATATCTTTACCGACACAGATGCTGCATGGCTGGACACGAACGACAATATCCAATGGTTGAAGGACAACACCTGGTTCACCTGGGAGAGCGAACGCGACGGATGGCGCCACCTCTATCGCATCAGCCGGGACGGGAAGGAGATACGACCGATCACGAAAGGTGACTTCGACTATATATCGCCGGTCGGGACGGATCTTCAGAAGGGACTGATATATTTTATCGCTTCACCGGAAAACTATACCCAACGTTACCTCTACAGCGCTGAGCTTTTCGGAAAGGGAGAAGTGAAACGGCTCAGTCCGGCAGACCAGCCGGGGCAGCATCGTTATAATATGTCGCCTACCGGAAAATGGGCGGTCCATACCTATAGTAATGCGGCAACTCCTTCGGTGATCGACATGGTTTCTTTCCCCAAACATCAGTCTGTGAGGGTGATAGAGGACAATGCAAAGGCACGCGAACAATATACAGCACTAGGGCTGAACCCGAAAGAGTTCGTCAAAGTGACCTCCGGCAATCTCGAACTGGATGCCTGGATGATCAAACCGGTCAACTTCGATCCGGCAAAGAAATACCCTGTCATCATAGAGGTCTATGGCGAACCGGCCAGTTCGACCGTACAGGATGTATGGGGCGGCGGTGACCTCTGGAACCAATATGTCGCCAACCTCGGATATATCGTTGTCAGCATCGACAACCGAGGAGCCAACACTCCGCGCGGCCGTGAATGGCGTAAATGCATCTATGGCGAAGTGGGCACGTTCGCTTCCGAAGACCAGGCACGAGGCATCCAAGATATGGCACGCCGTTACCCGTTTATCGACGCAGACCGTATCGGTATTACCGGATGGAGCGGCGGAGGAAGCCAGACACTGAACTCTATGTTCCGTTATCCGGACATCTTCCATACAGGTATTGCCATCGCTTTCGTTGCCGATCAACGCACCTATGACACGATTTACCAGGAACGGTATATGAACACACCGCAGAACAATCCGGAAGGTTACCGAAAAGGTTCTCCGATCACGTATGCATCCGGACTGAAAGGGAACCTGCTCTTGATACATGGGACTGGTGACGATAACGTCCACTATCAGAACTGCGAGATGCTGGTCGACGAGCTGGTAAAGCATGGTAAGATGTTCAGCCAGGTCAGCTATCCGATGCGCAGCCACGGCATTTATGAACGTCCGGGCACGACCTTGCACTTACGAATGACGATGGCCAAATACTGGCTAGACCATCTGCCCGCCGGCGGTAGATAGTTAAAAAGACCCTCTGCAAAAACAAAATGCAGGGGGTCTTTTGTTATATCTCCAAAAGTCACTAAATCTCTAAATAAAAAGCACAAAATGAAAAAGTATTTTATCGCAGTAGCAGCACTGGCATTTTTGGCTGCATGTAACGGGAAGGCAGCAAAAGACACACCCGTGTTAGTTGAAGAAGAAAGTATTGCCGTCGCCGAAGCGGCCCCCGATACTCCTTCTCTGCCTGAACTTCCAGTTGTAAAAACTAAACCGACAAAACCGGTCAATATGCGCGACTCCCTGAAACTGGACCCCAAGAAGGGTGCGGTCGTACAGAAAAAATATAAAGGAACTGTTCCTGCAGCCGATGGACCCGGTATCGTTTACGATCTGACATTGTTCTACCAGCAAGATAGCGACGACGGTGTATATGAACTGGACGCCACTTATCTGGAAGCCGAAAACGGCAAAGACCAGACATTCACTTCTACCGGTAAGCGCCAGATAAAAAAAGGAACTCCTGCCGATGCAAGCGCAGTCATATACGAACTGATACCAAGCGATGGCAGCATGGTGTTTTATTTCCAGGCAGAAGGGGATAGCCTGACCATGTTGAACCAGGAACTACAAAAAGCCGCCTCCGACCTTAATTACACGCTAAAACTCGTACAGTAACTGATACATCTTCACTGCACATCTTTGTATAAATAAAAAAGAGACACCCCGATCTATCGGAGGCCTCTTTTTTATATTCGGTAATATCTACTAATTACCAATTTATTTGATTCCCAACTTAGCTTTGATTGCTTTAGGAAGTGCATCTTTGTGAACGACGATGTTCATGGTCTTGTAACGGACAAATGCCTTGGATGCATACCAAATACCTTCATACTTATTGGAAGTACCCCAAGAGTTCTTCACCATGTAGTATTCGTTACCTTCCTGGTCTTTGGCGATACCATAGATCTGCATACCGTGGTCATCAGTCGTTTCGTAGTTGTCATAAGCCAACTGGCGTTCTTCCTGTGTGCACCATTTCTGCGGTTGAGGCTTTGTATTCAGTTTCTTTTCTTCCGGTTTCAATTTCAACCAGTGGGCCATGTCGGAACCGCTCAGTTCCTGAACCTTTTCATTGTCAGGCATAACGGCTACACCATCACGAGTAAAGCCGGATTCGCTCACGTCAGATCCCCAGGCAATTGTATAACCGGTATTGATAGCATTGTCAAACACTTCCATCAATTCGTCGATAGGCAAGTTGTAAGACAATCCATGACGCCAGTTATCCTGAACTTCGATCGGGAACTGGGTATAGAACGGACGATGTGTATAAGAAGTCAAAGACACATAGTCGGAAGAATTCAAACCGGTAGACTTATAGAAAGACTGCGGAGTATATTCTTTGCCCTTATAAGTGAACTTCTCAGGAGCCTTGCCCAAATAAACTTCGTGAACGGCAGCAACCGCTTTTTTCCACAACATGGCGTTATTTTCATCTGATTGCAGTTTACGCAATTTGCCTTTGGCAACAGCAGCGACCATTGCATCTGCAAGGGCAGAAAGTTCAGTATGGTTGCTCAACGTATCGCCATACATCACCCCCGGACGCATTTCTTCTTCGGGAACCAGGCCGAAAGCCTCCATTCCATAAATCACGTCATAGAAAGAACCGCCTTGTGAAAAGGAAACGTCTCCGTGAGTACGCACGGCAGCATCCGCACGATCCAGATAAGTATTGTAAACCGTAAACATTTCGGATAAATCATATTCACCCTTTCCCATACGAAGCAATTCTGATTCCAGGAATGCCATTGTCGAATAGCACCAACAAGTTCCGGCGCGATTCTGATTCTTAATCGAAGTGATCGGATTCTCCTTTACTGTCGTAAAGACAAACCCTTCTTCATTTTCTTTCTTTCCTGATTCTTGTGCATGGATTGTTGCAGACATCGTCATGGCGAACAGCATACCAACCGCAATAATTGTCTTTTTCATGTAAATCTATTTATATTATGTTATTAGATTAATTTTGAAGGGCAAAGATACAATTAAATTGACAATGAGCAATGGACAATTGACAATTTAAACCGTATCTTTGCCAGACATAATAACTGTAACATAAGAAAACATGAAGATCACAATTATCGGCGCCGGAAACATCGGCGGTGCCATAGCACGAGGATTGGCAAAAGGTCATATGTTTAAAGCATCGGACATCACTTGCACGGCACAATCAGATATGACTCTGGGAAAGATAAGGAATGCAAATCCTGATTTCGTCCTGTCTTTGGACAATGTAGAAGCGGTCAAAGGCGCCGATATCATCGTCATTGCCGTAAAACCCTGGCGTGTGGAAGAAATTATCGACCAGATCAAAGGTGTACTCAACTACGACAAACAGATAATCGTTTCCGTTGCCGCAGGTATCACATTCGATCAGCTGAACACCTATCTGACCAAAAACACAGGGTTTGACGATTGCCTTGCTACCCCGACTATTTTCCGTATCATGCCGAATACGGCGATCGAAGTACTCAGCAGCATGACTTTCGTAGCTGCCCGTAATGCTTCCAAAGAGCAAACGGACTTAATCATTGATATGTTCAACGAATTAGGTAATGCAATGTTGGTCGAGGAACGCCTGATGTCTGCCGGAACAGCTTTGGCTTCCAGCGGGATCGCATTCGCCCTGCGCTATATCCGCGCAGCCATTGAAGGCGGTGTCGAATTAGGTTTTTACCCGAAGCAAGCACAGGAAATCGTTGTCCATACGGTGAAAGGGGCTGTCGACCTTTTATTGGAAAACAAAAGCAATCCTGAAATGGAAATCGATAAGGTAACAACTCCGGGAGGTATCACCATCAAGGGATTAAATGAAATGGAACTCTCCGGCTTCACCTCTTCCGTCATCCGGGGATTAAAGGCAAGCAAATAAGAAATAACGGACAATTGACAATGAGGGAGAGAGAAGCTTCAAATAATTGTCAATTGTCCATTGCCAGTTGTCAATTATTTACCTCTTCCTTCTGTCCAGTTCCACTTTCAACATACGAAGTTCACGGCTGGTTTGTCCGGCAACCGAAGTGTTTTCTTCGGCACGGCGGATTAGGTATGGCAAAACATCCCGCACTTTTGCATACGGCACATATTTGGTTACATTATAACCTTCATGGGCCAGGTTGAAAGAGATATTATCACTCATACCCAACAGCTGGGCGAAGAAGATACGAGGATCATCGCGCTTCAAGCCTTTTTCGTCTATCAGCTTGGCCAATTTATAGTTACTCCCTTCATTATGCGTCCCCATAAACATTTCGAAACGGTCGAGATGATCCATTGTGAAGCGGACAGCCCCGTCAAAATTTTCGTCTGTTGCTTGCTTATCCTTACAGATCGGATCGGGATACCCCAAAGCGGCTGCCCTGGCACGCTCGGCTTCCATATAGGCGCCACGTACGAATTTCACCCCGGCAATATATCCTTTCTCTTTCGCATCATCCAAAATACGGCGTAAATAGGGCATACGGTCATGACGATACATTTGCAAGGTAGCAAATACAATCGCACGTTTCTTATTATATCTGCGCATGGCCTCATCGGTCAAAGTGTCGATGGCATCCTGAAAACAATAATCTTCAGCATCCACAATCAAGCGCACGTCATTGTCGTAGGCACGCTGGCAAAAAGCCATAAAGCGTTCCTTAAACTCACGATAGGCTTTTATTTCTTCGATGGTCAGTTCATCTTGCTTTTCAGATACCTTGGCAAGAAGTTCGTCCGTTATGATGGTGGACGGTTTGAAGACGGCATAGGCCAGATTATCATTTCCCTTTGCAAAATCGATCGAACGTATGGTTTCTTCAAAAGTGGCCTGTATCCCTTCGGGCGTTTGCTCCCCTTCGGCTGAAAAGTCCAAGGTGGAGCGTACATTGAACTTCCGCAAATGGCCGATCACCTTTGTACAGTCCTGCAAAGTTTCACCTCCGACAAATTGCTTGTATAAAGTCGGCTTGACCGCCCATCCTAACGGAAAATGAATATTCAAAGCAATATTACTTATTACATTGGCACATTTTACCAGCCACGGATATTTGATTGTATTGAATAGCAAATAAGCATTTTTCAGCTCAGACTGCGATTTGGCAGAGAAAGCGATTTCGGTATTATTAAAATCTAACATGGTACTTGATATTAGTTGACAGTTAACATATGAATAATGGGCTGGAACACCGTCTTACAAAATGTGCCAATCACCAATTCATAAGAGAGGCTCTTTCATTGGCATATTGGCACATCCTAATTTATCGACCCATTATTAAATCAATTACTTTTCTCCAAGAAACGGATAGCTATAACTTGTCGGCGGAACCAAAGCCTCTTTGATACAACGGGCATTTGTCCAACGAATCAAGTTCAACGGTCCTCCGGCTTTATCATTCGTACCC
>DXRF01000096.1 GCA_019411205.1 Parabacteroides sp.
AGATGTGTATAAGAGACAGAGGCTATACTTTACCTTCTCAATGGACAAGAATCGCTTACATGGATCGAGTTAGAATTTATGGTAGTTTGGAGAATTTTTTCACAATTACAAAATGGAAAGGATATGATCCGGAAGTTGATAATATAGGATATCCGACAATGAGGCAGGCTGTTGTTGGTGTGAATGTTACATTTTAAATAATAGTGTTAAATTTGTAAATAGAGATAAAATGAAAAAATGTATTATATCCTTGTTAATGGTATGTTCGTTAATAACAAGTTGCTATGATTTGGATAGAGCACCTTACGATCAGTTAAGTTCTTCTACTTTTTGGCAAACGGAAAGCCAATGTAAACAAGGTCTGATGGGAGTTTATGAATCTTTAAAAGGGGTAGATCTTTTCCGTAAAATGTTTTTAATCGATATAAATTCAGATGTAGCGGCTGGTTACGATGAATATGAATCAATACAGCTGGGCACTTGTACGTCACGCACAGGTTTTATGAATGGCAAATGGCAGAATGGCTATGATGCCATACAACGTGCTAATTTGGCAATCCGAAGTATTGCTGAAGCTCCAATTGATGACCAAGTGAAAAGTCAGATGCTAGGAGAAGCTCGCTTTTTGCGTGCATTAGTTTATTTTCATTTATTTGACTATTTTGGAGGACTTCCATTATATGATGAAACAACAAATTTGGAACAAGATTTTAATAATTTGATGAAGCTTAGGAGTTCTGTAGAAGATACTCGCGCTTTTATTTTGACGGATTTGGAGAAAGCGTTAGCTTCTGGATTGCCGGAAAAGTGGGACGATGCTAATTATGGGCGTGTTACTTTAAGTGCTGTTCAAGCGTTGTTAGGAAAAGTTTATTTATATAATAAGCAATATGAAAAGGCAATAGGTTTTTTAGAACAATCAACAGAGGGGCATGAATTGTACCCTAATTATGCTGATTTGTTTAATTTGACTGGGCATGCTAGTTCTGAAATGATTTTTTCCATTATAAATTTGGGAGGGACAGGAAATGATTATGGAATGCCATTGTGCTTTCATGCGGGTAATCGTAGTTCTTATGGGAGTTGCTGGAATAATACGGTTCCATCTGTGAATTTGGTGGATATGTATGAATATAAGGATGGTAGACCATTTAATTGGGATGAGTTATTCCCGGGTTTTACGACGGATAATAATGTTCGTGAACGTATCTTTAGATGTACTGTCAATGAAGATGGAACAAAGGTTCTGAATATACCAGAAGATGCGGAAAAAGTTAAAGAAATGTATGAACAACGGGATCCGCGTATGTTAGCAACAGTTATAGCTCCTTTTACGACCTATTTGGGATGGAACAGGGATGAAGAACGTTTGATGGATTTTATTTTTGCCCAAAATGAGAAAGGAAATGTTGTTGCATTGGGGGAGAATAATGGTTTTTTACGCAATAATAAAGGAGGTTGGGAAACTTATTTTTGGAGAAAGTTTATTCCAGAAGGAGATTGGAATGGTGCTATTACGGCTCGTGCTCATACTCCGGTTAATTTTCCTATTATTCGTTTGGCTGATGTTTATTTAATGTTGGCAGAATGTTATAACGAAGTTGGAAATCAGACGAAGGCTGTAGAATATATAAATAAAGTGCGTGCTCGTGCGGGTATTGCTTTACTAAATAGTGGCCCTTCTTATTTGGTGGCTGACACAAAGGATGAAGTATTTCAACGTATATTCCGTGAGAGAGCTGTTGAACTAGCAGGAGAAGGAATTCGGGATAGTGATTTACGTCGTTGGAGGCTATCTCATGTTTTGTTGAACAGAGACGAATATGGTATAACTGGTAAACGTTTGTTTACTCGTATATTCCGTGAAAATCGAGATTATTTGTGGCCTATTCCGGCTACGGAGATAGAGATAAATCCTGAATTAGAGCAAAATCCCAATTGGTGAGTAATTAATAGAAGAAAGTCGCTTGATAGATTTTATGCAAGTGTCTTTCTTCTATTTTATCATTGTTAAAGTAATAGATGAATAATTGAATATGAATGGAATGAATGTTGTTATAAAGAAAATTATAGGGATCTATCTATTTGTTTTTGTGAATTTTAATGTGGTTGGAAGTAATAGTATTGATAGGGAATCTCTTGTTTCACGTCATAACGTAACAATGACAAAAGTTGAAGCTTTATCTCCTCTTTCTGTTGGAAATGGACACTTTTGTCATACGGTTGATATAACGGGGATGCAAACATTCCCTGATTTATATGAAAAAGGGATTCCTTTGTCTACAATGTCAGAATGGGGATGGCATAGTTTTCCAAATACGGAGAATTATAAAATGTCGGATGTTTTTAAATATTTGGAAACTTATGGAAGGAAAGTCCCTTATCCGATAGAAAATGTTCGTGGATATGACTTTTTACGTGCCAATCCTCATCAGACAGGATTAGCTTTAATTGGACTGCAAAAAATCAAAGGAAAGCTTTCGGTTGCAGATTTGGAAGATACACATCAGCGCTTAGATTTATGGAAAGGAGTGTTGGATAGCCATTTTAAATTGTCGAATGTTCCGGTAGAAATTGTGACATTTTGTCATCCCGATAGAGATCAATTGGTTTATAAATTGAAATCATCTCTGTTTTCTTCAAACGAATTAGGCGTGCAAATATGTTTTCCTTTTCCGAGTGCATTGTTTGCAAAAGATCCGACAACGCTTAGTAATGCTTCATCTCATCAATCCAAAGTAATAAAGAGTGGGAGAAGGGATTGGATAGTAGAGCATAAGATAGATGATTTTGTCTATTATTGTCATATACAATCTTCTGTGGATGCTATTTTGAAGGAGACTTCGGCTCATAATTATTTATTGTCATTGTCTTCTGATGAAAAGGAGTTTAATCTTTTGATCGATTTCTATCAAGAACGAACCATGGGTGACCAAAGAGTAAATTATTCATCAGCATTTGAAGCAAATCAACTGGCCTGGAAAAATTTTTGGATGAATGGAGGGGCTATAGATTTATCTGGAAGTAAAGATCCTCGTTGGATGGAATTGGAACGCAGGATTGTTTTATCTCAGTATTTGACAGCAATCCAGTCACGGCAACAATATCCACCTCAAGAGACAGGATTAACATGTAATAGTTGGTATGGAAAGTTTCATTTGGAAATGCATTGGTGGCATTCTGTCCATTTTGCCTTATGGAATAGAAGTGCGTATTTGGCGAACACGTTGAATTGGTATCAGGATATTTTGGAAGTGGCAAAATCATATACTGTGATGCAAGGTTATAAAGGAGTTCGCTGGCCTAAAATGACAGAACCGGATGGTATACAATCCCCCTCTTATATTGCTCCATTATTAATTTGGCAGCAGCCACATCCGATTTTTTATTGTGAATTGTTATATCGTGATAATCCAACTTTGGAGACAGTAAAAAAATACAGTGAGATTATAAATGTCACGGCTGAATTTATGTATGACTTTGCTCACTGGGATGCCGATAGAAGTTGTTATGTATTAGGTCCTCCTGTCATATCTGCTCGTGAAGGGAACTTTCAAGATTATGAGTATAACATAAATCCAACGTTTGAATTAGCTTATTGGAGTTGGGGCTTAAAGAAGGCAAATGAATGGAAGGAACGATTGGGAGAAAAAAGAAATAAAGAATGGGATCGAATGGCTGATCAAATGGCTCCATGGCCAATTGTGAATGGTCTGTATGTGGAGGCTGAAGCTGTATTAGAGAAGGATTGGGGACATCCGACACAATTGGCTGCCTATGGTTTTTTGCCTGAAACAAAAGGTTTAAATAAAGAGATAATGCGTAAATCATTGAAACATGTGATAAAAAATTGGCCGTGGGCTGAAACTTGGGGATGGGATTTTCCTTTAATAGCAATGACCGCAATACGATTGGGAGAACCTGAATTGGCATTGGAGATACTGCTTAAAAATGTTCAAAAAAATACATATTTACCGAATGGGCATAATTATCAAAATGAGGGACTTCCTTTATATTTACCGGGAAATGGTGGATTGCTTACTGTTGTGGCAATGATGTGTGCAGGTTGGGATGGTTGTAAGGATGAGAATCCAGGATTCCCTAAAAATGGGGAATGGATTGTGAAATGGGAAAACTTAAAACCTTCATTCTGAGCATGTAATCTTTGTTTAAACAGTTTGGTATTTATGTCCATATTATTTTGTACTTTTGCGCTTGAGAATAGTGGATTTCTGGTCCGCATCATAACAGATAAAAAAGAAGGAAACAATATGGAAATTGCAAGTAAGTACAACCCCGCAGAAGTAGAGGGTAAGTGGTATCAGTATTGGTTGGATAACGGCTTTTTCAAGTCGAAACCCGATGGTCGTGAGCCGTATACGATTGTTATTCCGCCCCCAAACGTCACAGGCGTGCTTCATATGGGACACATGCTTAACAATACCATTCAGGATATTCTGATCCGCCGCGCCCGTATGCAGGGGAAGAACGCTTGTTGGGTGCCGGGAACGGACCATGCTTCCATTGCAACCGAAGCGAAAGTCGTGAATCGCCTTGCACAACAGGGGATTAAGAAGACAGATCTGACACGTGAAGACTTCCTGAAACATGCTTGGGAATGGAAGGAAGAACACGGAGGCATTATCCTTAAGCAGTTGCGTAAGTTGGGAGCGTCCTGTGATTGGGACCGTACGGCTTTCACGATGGACGAACTGCGTTCCGAAAGTGTGATCAAGGTTTTTGTCGATCTCTATAATAAAGGATTGATATATCGTGGTGTCCGTATGGTGAACTGGGACCCGAAAGCGCTGACTGCCCTGTCTGACGAAGAGGTTATATATAAGGAAGAACACAGCAAACTGTATTACCTTCGCTACAAGGTGGAAGGTGATCCGGAAGGCCGTTATGCGGTTGTCGCAACAACCCGTCCTGAAACGATCATGGGAGATACGGCCATGTGTATCAATCCGAACGACCCGAAAAACACTTGGTTGAAAGGGAAGAAAGTGATTGTTCCGTTGGTAAACCGCGTGATTCCTGTGATTGAGGACGATTATGTGGATATCGAGTTCGGTACCGGTTGTCTGAAAGTGACTCCGGCACACGATGTGAACGACTATATGTTGGGCGAAAAATATAATTTGCCTTCTATCGATATATTCAATGATAACGGTACGATCAGCGAGGCCGGCGGTTTGTATGTCGGTATGGACCGTTTCGATGTTCGTAAGCAGATCGAAAAAGACCTGGAAGCAGCCGACCTGATGGAGAAGGTGGAAGCTTATGAAAATAAAGTCGGTTTTTCCGAACGTACCAATGTTCCTATTGAACCGAAGTTGTCTATGCAATGGTTCTTGAAGATGGAGCATCTTGCACAGATCGCTTTGGAACCGGTGATGAAAGACGATATTAAGTTCTATCCTCCGAAGTTCAAGAATACCTATCGCCACTGGATGGAAAACATCAAGGACTGGTGTATCAGCCGTCAGTTGTGGTGGGGACACCGTATTCCGGCTTATTTCCTGCCCGAAGGTGGTTATGTTGTAGCCGAAACGGCAGAGAAAGCTTTAGAAATGGCAAAAGAAAAGACAGGTAACGCTTCTCTGACGATGGCTGACCTGCGTCAGGACGAGGATGTTTTGGATACTTGGTTCTCTTCTTGGTTATGGCCGATCTCTCTGTTTAATGGCATCAACGATCCGGACAACCAGGAGATCAACTACTACTATCCGACGAGCGATTTGGTGACAGGACCGGATATTATTTTCTTCTGGGTAGCCCGTATGATTATGGCCGGTTACGAATATCAAGGCAAAATGCCGTTCAAGAATGTTTATTTTACCGGTATCGTACGTGACAAACTGGGCCGTAAGATGTCCAAGTCATTGGGGAATTCTCCCGACCCGCTGCAGCTTATCGAACAATACGGTGCTGACGGTGTGCGTATGGGATTGATGATGGCGGCGCCTGCCGGAAACGACATTCCTTTTGACGATGCGTTATGCGAACAGGGACGTAACTTTAACAATAAGATATGGAATGCTTTCCGTCTGATCAAAGGATGGACGGTCGATTCAACTATCGAACAGCCCGAAGCGGCAGCCACTGCCGTCAAATGGTTTAAGATGCAGTTGGACAAGACGATTGCCGAAATGGACGATCTGTTCAGCAAATACCGTTTGAGCGAAGCAATGATGGCTGTTTACAAACTCTTCTGGGATGAGTTCTCTTCCTGGTACTTAGAGATGGTTAAGCCGGGTTACCAACAGCCTGTAGATAAGTCGACTTATTTATCTACACTTGGCTTTTTCGATGCTCTGCTCCGCTTGCTTCATCCGTTTATGCCCTTTATTACAGAGGAATTGTGGCAAGCATTGGAACCGCGTAAGGAAGGCGAGAGCCTGATGGTCGCACTGATACCGGAGGTTGCTCCTGTTGATAACTTATACCTGGAAGATTTCGAAATTGCAAAAGAAATTGTGGGTGGAGTACGTACGATACGTCTTCAGAAAAATATACCGAATAAGGAAGCATTGGAATTGCAGGTATTGGGTGAACACAACGATCACTTCAACGCCGTAATTGCCAAGATGTGTAATTTGTCGTCTATCATCCGTACGGAAGAAAAAGCAGCTGGTTCTGCTTCCTTCCTGGTGCGTACGACGGAATATGCTGTTCCATTGGGTAATATGATCAACGTGGAAGAGGAACTGGCCAAACTTCAGGATGAACTGAAATACCAGCAAGGCTTCTTGGCTTCTGTCATGAAAAAGTTAAGCAACGAAAGTTTTGTAAGCAAAGCTCCGGCCAAAGTTATTGAAATGGAACGTAAGAAACAGGCCGATGCAGAAAGTAAAATCAAGTCTATCGAAGAAAGCATCGCAGCTTTGAAGAAGTAGACTTCAGAAATATAACCAGATGAGGTGTCTCTTCTGGTTGGCCTTATGCTATTGACGCAAACTACTGTCTTGTTGAATGCAAACAAGGAGACAGATAGTTTGCGTTTTGTTTTAATGGTTCTCCCTGGGTATAATTATGAATTAATTATTGCAAAGTCTTTTATTTTCTTTTCAAATGTTATCGTGCACACTAAAAAAAGATTATATTTGCTGCCATAATACAAACACAATAATTTTAATTTAATATCATGGAGAAATCAAGAAGATCCTTTTTTAAGAAAGGGCTGGCAGGCGCTATTATGCTGGGTACGGCAAGTGTAGCTAAGGCCGGATTGCCCGATCCCGTGAAGCCTAAGGCTGCTAAGGCCGTAAATCCTTTTCATTTGGGTATGGCCGGGTATACATTTGTAAACTTTGACTTGGAAACTACGTTAAAAACTTTGCAGCGTCTGGATATTCATTATCTTTGTATCAAGGATTTCCACCTGCCGTTCAAAAGTACGGACGAAGAGATCAAGGCGTTTCATGAAAAATGTGCTTCGTATGGTGTGACTGGATATGCTGTCGGTCCTATCTATATGAAGAGTGAGGAGGAAATCGACCGTGGTTTTGAATATGCGAAACGAGTAGGTGTGAGAACGATTGTCGGTGTACCGAATTACGAACTTTTGCCCTATGTGGACAAGAAAGTGAAAGAGTACGATTTCAATTATGCGATCCATTTGCACGGACCCGATATTAAGACGTATCCGGATGCAACGGATGTTTGGGAACATACGAAAGATCTGGATCCGCGTATCGGTATGTGTCTGGATGTTGGTCACGATCTGCGTAACGGTTGCGATCCTGTTGCCGACTTGAAGAAATATCATACCCGTGTGTTTGATATGCACATTAAAGATGTGACAGATTCTTCAAAAGCCGGACGCGGCATCGAGATCGGTCGCGGAAAGATCGACTTCCCTGCATTGGTTCGTATGATGCGTGAAGTGAACTATACCGGAATGTGCAGTCTTGAGTTCGAAAAGGACATGAAAGATCCTTTCCTCGGTATCGCAGAGTCTATCGGCTATTTCAAAGCCGTTAGTGATATGGCATGATAAGAATTATGATTTATGATTTGTGATTTATGATTTATGAAGCACAAGTTGTGAAGCATAATTCATAAATTATAAATCATAAATGTAAAGATGAGAACAACGTTGTATCTGTTAATGGCCTGCCTGTTTTCCGCATGCAGCACCATTGAATATATCGGAATAGAAACTTATAACCCTGCCGAGATTACTTTCCCGAAGAATGTCGACAAGGTTTTGATTGTTAATAACGCCGTTCCCCAGCCCGACGATGTCGGCTATACCTATAATTTATATGGAACTGTGCAGGACACGGCCCGCGCCCACGCGGATAGTGCTTTGTATGATGCCTGCCATTCCTTAGGCAAATCGATTGTGGATGTTTCTTTCTTCAATGATGTGCTTCTCTATCATGATGCAACCCGTCAGGATACTAAATATTTGGAGGATGAAAAGTTGACCCCCGAAGCGGTGAAAGAATTGTGTCGGGAGACAGGGACGGACGCTGTTATTTCGCTCGACCGCCTGCTGTTCCGGATGGAAAAGGATGTTGTCGCTTTTGCCGAAGGTTTTGTTGTAGGGGGAGTCGATGTCGAGATTACAGGAGTCGTCCGTGGTTATCTTCCCGGACGTGACAATCCGTTGGCCACCGTTTATGTGCAGGATAGCGTTTTCTGGTCTGAAAGTGCGGACAATATAGAGCAGTTGGGACTTTATCTGCCGTCGCCGGATGAAGCTTTACGGGCTGCCGGGCAGTATATTGGTACGAAGATTACTCCGAACTTTGTTCCTCATTGGGACAATGAAAGCCGCTGGTTCTACAAAGGGGAGGGGGCACGTTGGAAAGAAGCGACCGCCTATGCCCTGTCCGACAAATGGGAGGAAGCGGCTTCGCGTTGGAAGCATGTGTATGAAAATTCTTCGCGTTGGAAAGAACGGGCAAAGGCTGCATCAAATTTGGCCTTGTACCATGAAATGAAGACTCAGTTGAAGGAAGCCTATAACTGGGCCGTTAAATCTTACAAGATTTTTAATAGTAAAAAGGGAGAAGACAACAATTACGCGAAAATGCAACGGCTGTATGTTGAGGCTCTTGGCAAGCGTATCCGTTCAGATCAAAAACTAAATAAGCAATTTGGAGAATAATAATCTTATATTCTCTGAATTATTATTACTTTTGGCAGACGTTTCGAATAAAGAATAAATAATAAGATATGAGTGCAAATAATGCAAAGGTTCAGGCTGTCATAGAAACAACTTTCAATTCAGCCATCAATAAACTTGCTGCGAATGAAGCTGGCAACTGTTACAGCGATTTATACGTGCAGGTAGATGCTGAAAGTGGCGAGTTGCTTATTTATGATGAAGAAGATGTGCTGGTTGAAAAAACTATCATTTTCGATTGGGTGAATGCGACATGTGATGACGATCAATTCACTCGGCAGGTTGCTGCTACTTTGAAAGCCGTACTTGCCGTTTTGGTTACAAAAAAAGTTTTTGATAACCCTTGTTTTCTGAAACCATTCTCGGTAAGCCTGACTGATGAGGATTTCTCTGTCATAGAGGAACTTCTGTTCTTGGACGATGAAAATCTTCGTTTGGATGATCCTCTTTTAAAAGATTTGGATGCAGATTTAGATGATTTTTTAGCAAAACTTCTTTCAGATGTCAAATAAACCTATTATATTTGCGCCCGCATTCAGGAAGTAAATGTTGCCGAAATAGCTCAGCTGGTAGAGC
>DXRF01000097.1:0-1153 GCA_019411205.1 Parabacteroides sp.
TTTATCTTCTCAACCATATCCTGGTATTCCGCGTCTGTCAAATACACCTTTTGCGGGTTCATGGTGAATGTTCCGCCAAAGTCAGGGCCTCCTTCATATTTTGGGGCCAGGTGGAAATGGAGGTGTGACAGTTTATCCGAATAAGCACCGTAGTTGATCTTTTGCGGATTGAATACTTTCTGCATCGCGCGGGTCACCCGTACGACATCGGCCATAAATGCATTCCGTTCTTCGTCGCTGAGCATGTTCAAATCGTGTACATGGTCTTTGTAGGCAACCAGGCAACGTCCGTGATACGTTTGTTCTTTGAACAGGAACAGTTTGGAAACCGAGAGAGGAGCGATTTCAATCATCAGCTCGTGTAAAGTCTGATTGTTCTGGCAATACAGACAATCTTTAGGATCACTTAAATTCATATTTTATTAGATTTCATTAATGATGTGGCTAAATTAGTAATTATTTTTCATATCTTCGCCTCTCTAATCAATCGCTGTGTAATATAGTAAATGGAAATATTTATTATTGTCGGTCTTATCTTATTGAACGGCCTTCTTTCTATGTCGGAAATTGCTTTGGTGTCAGCTCGTAAGGCACGTCTTGAGCTGGAAGCAAAACGTGGTAACAAATCTGCCAAGACTGCTTTGAAACTGGCAAACGAACCGGACCGGTTTCTCTCCACTATCCAGATCGGAATTACGCTTATCGGTATTTTGACCGGTTTATATTCGGGCGAGGCTTTTGCCTATGGCCTGGCCGAGCATGTCCGCTGCATTCCTTTTCTGGAACCTTATGCATTGGGTGTTTCCAAAACTACCATTGTCGTGATCGTCACTTATCTGACATTGATTATGGGTGAGCTGGTCCCCAAACGTATCGGTATGGGCTATGCGGAGCGGGTGTCGATGTTGGTTGCCAAACCGATGAATGTCCTCTCGCTGATCGCTTCGCCTTTCGTGTGGCTGTTATCCAAGAGTACGGCGTTGACCGTCAAACTGATCGGAACCGATGCGACTGAGGAAAACAAGGTGACGGAGGAAGAGATCAAGGCGATTGTCAAGGAAGGTTTCGATGTCGGCGAAGTGCAGGAGGTCGAACAGGATATCGTGGAACGTGTGTTCAACCTGGGCGACCGCAATGTCGGTTCTATCATGAC
>DXRF01000097.1:1163-9526 GCA_019411205.1 Parabacteroides sp.
GCACCGCAGCGAGCTGGTTTGGTTGGACCTGACGGACAGCATCGAGCAGATACGCGGGAAAGTCCAGGAAAATCTTTTCAACATCTATCCGGTTGCCGCCGGAAAGTTTGACGATATCAAAGGAGTGGTCTATCTGAAAGACCTGTTCGGCCGCATCGATGAGCCGGATTTCTCTTTGTCTCAAGTGATTCGTCCGGCAGAGTTTATGCCGGAAAACCAGAGTGTGTATAATGCGTTGGAACAGTTCAAGCAGGCACGTGTGAAATATGGCATCGTCACGGACGAGTTTGGAGGCATCCAGGGGATCGTTACCTTGAAGGATATCATGGAAGGTCTGATCGGACAGGTTCCCGATGTGGGTGAAGAGGCCGAGGTCGTCGAGCGGTCCGACGGAACCTGGTTGGTGGACGGACAGTACAGTTTCTATGACTTTCTTGAATATTTCGACATGGAGGATTTGTATGCCGAGCACGATTATAATACGCTCAGCGGCCTGATCCTGGAAATTCTGGAACGGGTTCCGAAGACCGGTGAGAAATTGAGTTGGCTGAACTTCGAATTCGAGATCGTCGATATGGACGGTGCGCGTATAGATAAGGTTTTGGTCTCCAAGATACCTCAGAAAGAGTAAGGAGGCTCGGATAACTGCCTGCCGGTGCAGTATCGTGTTCTTTCCGGTGAATACTAATGTATGTTAAATGACGGGCTTTTTGTCCTCTTGATTGGATATTGTTCGAATTACATTATGTCGTATATCGTTTTAACCTTATATTTGCGGAGAATCTTTATTATGATATTATGGAAACACAAGAAAGTAAGCATGAAATGTTTTATCCGCACGTTTCGGTCGATTGCGTATTGCTTGGGACAAACGAAGATAAACTGTGCGTGCTGCTCGTCGAGAGACAAGTTGCCGGTAGTAACGAGAAACACTACAAATTGCCCGGAAGCTTGATTTATGAAAGTGAAGATCTGGATACGGCCGCTTATCGTGTCTTACACGAAGCGACAGGTCTGAAACGTGTTATCCTGAAACAGTTCCGCAGTTTCGGCTCTCCTGCCCGTACCAAAAATAAAGAAGATGTGCAATGGTTGGAAAATGCTTCCAAGATGAAAATCACACGTATCGTGACGGTCGCTTATCTGGCGTTGTGTAAGTTCGGGAAGAAAATGACGATGGGAGAGAAGTCTGATACCCTTATTTGGGCACCCGTCAATGAATTGCCACATCTGCCATTCGACCATAAGGAGATTGTTGAAGCGGCCGTCGAAGAGATACGGCGATGGGTGGATGTCGAACCGGGCATCGTTTTCGATTATCTTCCGTCAAAATTTACAGCCTATCAGTTACGGCGCATTTTCGAGATCATTTATAACAAGACGATAGATGTGCGCAATTTCCATAAAAAGATGACGGCGATGGAATATGTCGTACAGACGGATGAAGTGGAAACGGGAGTAAACCACCGGGCAGCCCGCTATTACCGTTTCGACAAGGTGAAGTATAACAAGTTACATTCGAAGTTTAATAAGATATAATAATATAGTATGTGTTTATTAGGTTGTGATATCGGAAGCTCTTCGGTGAAGGCTTCTATTGTCGATAAAGATACGGGGTTGACGCTTGCCTCTGATTTTTATCCGAAAGAAGAGGCGGCGATCAAAGCCGTGCGTCCCGGATGGGCAGAACAGAATCCGGATGACTGGTGGATGTATCTGAAAGAAGCGATAAAGGGCGCGGTCAAGAAGGCGGGTATCAAGGGAACGGAGATAGATGCGATCGGCATCTCGTACCAGATGCACGGACTCGTGCTGGTGGACAAGAAGATGCAGGTGCTGCGCCCGTCGGTGATCTGGTGCGACAGCCGTGCGGTGCCTTATGGGGAGCGCGCTTTCAAGTCGATCGGCGAAAAGCAATGCTTGGCACATCTTTTGAATTCTCCCGGAAACTTCACTGCTTCCAAATTGGCATGGGTCAAAGAGTTTGAACCGCATATATTCGGACAAGTACATAAATTCATGTTGCCGGGCGACTTTATCGCCATGCGCATGACGGGCGATATCGTCACGACTGTTTCAGGCCTTTCGGAAGGAATTTTCTGGGATTTCCGGAATAACTGCGTTTCCGAAGATCTGATGAACTATTTCGGATTCGGCAAGGAACTGATTCCTGACATCCGTCCGACTTTCGGTGTGCAAGGGGAATTGCTCGGATCGGTCGCTTCGGAGTTGGGTCTGAAGAAGGGTACGCCGGTGACCTATCGGGCAGGCGACCAGCCGAACAATGCGTTGTCGCTGAATGTCTTGAATCCGGGTGAGATCGCTGCTACGGGTGGCACGTCGGGGGTCGTGTACGGTGTGAACGGTAAGGTGAACTACGACACGCTGTCCCGTGTGAATACGTTTGCGCATGTGAATCATTCGGCCGACCAGACACGTTTAGGGGTCCTCCTGTGTATCAACGGTGTGGGTATCCTCAATTCATGGGTGAAGCGGAATGTGGCTCCGGAAGGTATAAGCTATCCTGCTTTGAACGAGTTGGCGGCGACTGTTCCGATCGGTTCGGAAGGCCTCTCGATCCTGCCTTTCGGAAACGGTGCGGAGCGTATGTTACAGAACAAGCAGGTGGATTGCTCCATTCACGGGCTGAATTTCAATATTCACAATAAAGCTCATATTGCCCGTGCCGCACAGGAAGGGATCGTTTTCTCTTTCAAATATGGTATGGATATCATGAATGAGATGGGGATCGATATCGGAGTGATCCGTGCCGGTAATGCCAACCTGTTCCTAAGCCCTATCTTCAGGGATGCGCTGGCTGGCGTGACGGGAACGGTGATCGAGCTTTACGATACGAACGGGGCTGTCGGGGCTGCCAAAGGCGCCGGTATCGGGGCCGGTATCTATGCGTCGGCAAAAGAGGCGTTTGCTTCCTTGAAAAAGATCAATGTGATAGAGCCGGACGGACTGAAAGCGGACAAATACTGCGGGGCTTTCGAGGTCTGGAAAGAACGGCTGGAGAAAGCATTGGTGTAATGAACGAAAAAAATTGTCTAATCAATAAATACTTATTATCATGAATTACTTTAAAGGTGAAAAAGAATTTTTTCCGGGAATTGGAAAAATAGAGTTTGAAGGACGCGAGTCAAAAAATCCGATGGCTTTTCATTACTATGATGAAAACAAGGTCGTAATGGGTAAAACTCTGAAAGACCATCTGCGTTTCGCCATGGCTTATTGGCATACATTATGTGCGGAGGGAGCCGACCAGTTCGGTGGCGGAACGAAGACATTTCCTTGGAATGCGGGTGCAGACCGTATTTCCCGTGCCAAGTATAAGATGGATGCCGCTTTCGAATTTATGACGAAATGCAATATCCCTTACTATTGTTTCCATGATGTGGATGTTGTAGATGAGGCACCGACGTTGGCCGAATTTGAAAAGGACCTGCATACGATGGTCGAATATGCCAAACAACATCAGGAAGCGACGGGGAAGAAGCTGTTGTGGTCTACCGCCAATGTGTTCGGACATAAACGTTATATGAACGGGGCTGCCACAAATCCTTATTTCCCTGCTGTGGCTTGTGCCGGCACGCAGATCAAGAACGCGATCGACGCTTGTATTGCCTTAGGTGGCGAAAACTATGTGTTCTGGGGTGGACGTGAAGGCTATATGAGCTTGCTGAACACCAACATGAAACGCGAAAAGGAACATCTTGCCATGATGTTGACGATGGCACGTGACTATGCCCGTAAGAATGGGTTCAAAGGCACTTTCCTGGTAGAGCCTAAACCGATGGAACCGACTAAACATCAGTATGACGTGGATACGGAAACGGTTATCGGCTTCTTGCGTCATTATGGTCTTGACAAGGATTTTGCCATCAATATCGAAGTGAACCATGCCACATTGGCCGGACATACATTCGAACATGAACTTCAGGCTGCTGCCGATGCCGGTATGTTGTGCAGTATCGATGCCAACCGGGGTGATTATCAGAATGGTTGGGATACGGACCAGTTCCCGGTTGACATCTACGAACTGACACAGGCTTGGCTGGTTATCCTTGAAGCAGGCGGCTTGACTACAGGAGGTACGAACTTCGATGCCAAGACACGTCGTAACTCGACCGATCTGGATGATATCTTCCTTGCTCATATCAGCGGTATGGATTCTTTTGCCCGTGCTTTGATGGCTGCTGCCGATATCCTGGAACATTCCGATTACAAGAAAATGCGTGCCGAACGTTACGCCAGCTTCGATCAGGGTGACGGTAAGAAGTTCGAAGAAGGCAAACTCCTTCTTGAAGACCTGCGTACGATCGCTCTTGCCGGTGGCGAACCGAAGCAGATCAGCGGAAAGCAGGAATTGTATGAGATGATTATCAACCAGTACATTTAATAACATATAAATAATGGTTTATCTGTTACTTTTGGATCAAGCCAGAAGTAACGATAAACCATTATTTACTATTATGAATCTCTATCGTGAAAAACAACAACTACTACATTTTTGGAATCACCCTTGTGGCGACATTGGGGGGATTATTATTCGGATATGATACAGCGGTGATATCCGGGACGGTCGAATCGCTGCGTAAATTCTTCATTGAACCTTTCGGGTTACCATTGGATCAGGCAAATGCACTTGAAGGATTCGTCGTGAGCAGTGCTTTGATCGGTTGTATCTTGGGTGCTTCTTTTGCCGGCTGGATCAGCCAGCGGTATGGGCGGAAACCAACGCTTGTGCTGGCTGCCATCCTGTTTTTGCTGTCGGCAATCGGTTCGGCATGGCCGGAGCTGTTTGTCGGGATGCCCGGCAGCGGTGACCACACGTACATGTACCTTTTTGTGTTTTACCGGATTGTCGGAGGGGTGGGAGTCGGTTTGGCTTCTATGGTTTCTCCGATGTATATTGCCGAGATGGCTCCAGCGGAAAAACGGGGAAATCTGGTGTCATGGAATCAGTTTGCGATCATCTTCGGTATGCTTGTCGTCTATTTTGTGAATTACAGCATCGCGTTGCAGGGAGATGCCACCTGGCTGCATGCGATCGGTTGGCGTTGGATGTTTGCCTCCGAGATTGTCCCGGCTTTACTCTTCCTGCTCCTTCTGATGTTTGTACCGGAAACGCCCCGTTATTTGGTGATGCGCGGTAAGACGGATAAGGCATTGTCTGTATTGGACCGTTTGATGGGAAAAGAAAAGGCAGCACCCGAACTGGTGGAGATAAAAGAAAGTTTCAGAAAACAGGAACCCTCCATGCGTCCCTATTTCTTGTTTATGGGAATGTGGCTGGTGCTGTTTCTGCTATTGTATGGGGTGTTGGAACTGATTGGTAATACAAGTGCTTTGGAGATCGCTTTGATCGGTAGCTTTTTTGTGTCTCTGGTCTTCCCGGTACGTTCGTTCGGTATGCTGATCATATTTGTCGGTGTTCTTCTGTCCGGTTTCCAGCAGTTTGTCGGGATCAACGTTGTGCTGTATTATGCGCCGGAGATCTTTAAGACAATGGGGGCCGCTACCGATGCCGCCTTGTTGCAGCAGATCGTGGTGGGAGCCGTGAACCTTTCCTTTACCGTGCTGGCTATCTTTACGGTCGACCGGTTCGGACGCCGTCCGCTGATGATTATCGGGGCATTGGTCATGGCTGTCTCGATGATGGTCTTGGGGACGACTTTCTATACGCATTCCGTCGGTATCGGCTCGTTGGTTTGCATGTTGGTCTATACGGCTGGTTTCGCGATGTCGTGGGGCCCGGTATGTTGGGTATTGCTGGCTGAGATTTTCCCGAATACGATCCGTTCGACCGTGATGAGTATTGCCGTTGCCGGGCAGTGGATTGCCAATTTCCTTGTCTCCTGGACTTTCCCGATGCTTGATAAGAACCAGTATCTGACTGACACGTTCAACCATGGTATGGCCTATTGGGTTTATGGTGTCATGGGAGTGTTAGCTGCCCTGTTTATCTGGAAATTCGTTCCCGAAACAAAGGGTAAGACACTGGAGCAGATGGAGCAATATTGGAAATAAATCCGTAAGTTTGCCGTTCGAAAAGACAAGAGTCGATGCGCATACTGAAAAAAATACTGATAGGAAGCCGGAATCTGTTGCTGTTCCTGTTTGTTTCCAGCTTGTTGGCTGTGGTGGCATATAAGTTCATTCCTGTTTACTACACTCCGCTGATGTTTATCCGGATGTACGAACAGTTTCAGGATGGTAAGCCCTTCAAGCTGGAACACAAATGGGTGCCGATGAAGAAGATCGCCCAGCCATTGGCACAGGCAGTTGTGGCTTCGGAAGACAATCTTTTTCTCGACCATGACGGTTTCGATCTGACGCAGATTCAGAAAGCCCGTGCCGATGCTGAAAAAGGCAAACGCGTACGAGGGGCGAGCACGATCTCGCAACAGACTGCCAAGAACGTGTTTCTCTGGCCCGGAAGGACTTATTTGCGCAAAGGTATCGAGGCTTATTTCACCGTCCTGATCGAATTGATCTGGGGGAAGGAACGTATCATGGAAGTTTATCTGAACTCGATCGAAATGGGAAACGGTATTTATGGTGCTGAAGCTGTCGCGCAGGCTCATTTCAAGAAACCGGCCTATAAACTGACGAAGGCGGAAGCGGCCCTGATCGCTGCGACCTTGCCGAATCCCCGTAAGTTCAATTCAGCAAAACCTTCTCCTTATATGCTGAAGCGACAGGCGAAGATCATATCGCTGATGGGGAAACTGCTTAAGATCGAAATGGGATATGACAGCGGTGATCCCGATCCTGAATCCGGCAGCAGGAAAGTGCGTAAACGGAATAAACTCCGGGCGGAATCCAGTACGACGGTCTGTCTGCCCGAAAAGAATATTCACTTAAGAACGATATCATATGAGTCATTTCATATATCACGATCTCGGCCGTATTGAATATGAGAAGGCACTGGAGCGTCAGACGGCTGCTTTCAACGCCCTGTTGGAAGCGAAAGCACAAGGTATGACCGGGGAAAACCGGTTGTTCTTTTGCGAACATCAGCCGGTGCTGACGATTGGAAAAAGTGGCAAGGACACCAATCTGCTGATCCCCGAAGAACTGCTCGCACAGAGGGGAATCTCTTTCTATCATATCAACCGGGGAGGGGATATCACGTATCACGGACCCGGACAAATCACCGGATATCCTGTCTTCGATCTCGATGCCTGGAAGTTGGGACTCAAGCAATATATCGATAGATTGGAAGAAACGATCATCCGTTTTTTAGCACTCTATGGCATTAAAGGAGAACGACTCGCGGGAGCTACAGGTGTGTGGATCGATCCCAATGTACCGGGAAAAGCCCGTAAGATTTGTGCGATCGGTGTGAAAAGCAGCCGTTTCGTCACCATGCACGGCTTTGCTTTGAATATAAACACGGATTTGGATTACTTCTCTTTAATCAATCCTTGCGGCTTTAAAGATAAAGGAGTGACCTCTCTTGAGAAAGAGTTGGAGGCAGAACAGGATTTCGAAGTAGCCAAAGCACGTCTTCATTCACTTTTCACTGAAATGTTTTCGGAATAATGAAACCGTATGTCATTCATTTTGCCCCTTTGCAAGGTTATACCGACTCGGTCTACCGGGAAGCGCATGCACGGGTGTTTGGAGGAGTCGAAACCTATTACACTCCGTTTGTCCGTCTCGAAAAGACTGGTTTCCGCAATAAGGAGTTGCGGGATCTTACACCGGAAGCAAATGCATTCGCCCCGCTTGTTCCCCAGATGATCGCTGCCTCGCCCGAAGAGTTTCGCCGGATTGCCGGTTTGTTTCGTGAGTCGGGTTACCGGTGTGCCGATATCAATTTAGGTTGTCCTTTTCCGATGCAGGCACGGCAACGTCGGGGAGCGGGTATCCTGCCTTATCCGGATGAGGTGAAAGCGTTGTTGGAAACAATCTTTGAATTTCCGGAGATACAGTTCTCGGTCAAATTGCGATTAGGTTGGGATTCCCCGGATGAGGCACAAGCTCTTCTTCCTTTTCTGAACGGGTTGCCTCTCACGCATCTCACGTTGCATCCCAGGATCGGCACGCAGCAGTATAAAGGGGAGACAGACCTGGATGCTTTCTCCCGATTTTATGATTCATGCACGCTTCCACTTTTTTATAATGGTGATATCCGGGCGTTGCCGGATATTCGTTCGCTGACCGGACGTTTCCCTCGTTTGAAGGGGATCATGCTCGGACGTGGTCTGCTGTCTTCTCCTTGGTTGGCAACGGAATATGTATCCGATACTCCGCTTACCGTCCAGGAAAAGAAAGAAAAGTTGTCTGCTTTCCATGCCTTACTGATAGCGGGCTATTCTTCCCGTTTGGAGGGAGGCGAACACCAGATA
>DXRF01000098.1:0-4041 GCA_019411205.1 Parabacteroides sp.
ATTTGCCACATAATCTAAGATTTTTATGTTTACGCATTATTTAAAAGCCATACTATCACTCCTTTTTCTATTTTTCTCTTCTATAATAATGGCAGAGAAAAATCCATTCTTTTTTACTCAGATCGGGAACGAAAGTGGACTAACGGAAAATACGATAACAGATTTGTTTCAGGATTCGGAAGGATATATATGGATCGGCACGAATAATGGACTATTCAAGTATGACGGATACAGATGTAAAGTCTATCGTAACAGACCCGATAGCACAAACACTTTAGGAGACAACACGATCTCATGCATTGAAGAAGACAGACAGCAAAATATTTGGATCATAACCGAACACCATGTGCATAAAATAGACAGGCAAAGCCAACAAATACATAAATACAACATGAAGAATGCCAGATTTATGCATTATTGCAAACAACGGAAAAACGGAGAATTATGGTTTGTCGGGGAAAAAGAATTATTCATTTATGATCCAAAACTGGATTCACTCATCTGGCAACCATCCTTATCTCCACTTCCTTTCAATTCCAATGTTTGCGATATGGAAGAAGACCATGCTGGAAATTTGTATATCGCGTCCAAAAATTCCGGAATGATTATTATAGATGCTGACAGACAACTCCGGCATCATTACAAGAATATCCCTCATGATGAAACATCCTTACCTGGAGGAGAACTTTCCGACCTATATATCGATAGCAACAACCGAATCTGGATAGCTTCATTAAAAGAAGGTTTCAGCCTTCTGAATCCGAGCACACACAATTTTACAAGATTCAATCAGAACAATTCATACCTCAAAAGCAACATTATTCGCTGCTTAGTCGAAATTCAACCGAATAAAATCTTGATAGGCAGTTTTTCCGGACTATCCCTAATAGACTGTAACACATTCAAAATCCAGACATTCGATTTTGATCCTCAAAAAAACGGTTCATTAGGACATTATTCCATTCACAATTTCTTAAAAGACAAAACAGGAGGATTATGGATCGGCACATGGAACGGACTTAATTACTACAACCCTCTACGAAAACAAATTAGTACATTAACACCTAAAACATTCACAGGAATATTAGGGAAAGGTCAGGAAGATGAAGATGGAAAAATCTGGTTCACAACGGAAGGTGCCGGACTTTTATGTTACGACCCTGCCACACAAGAACAAAATACATATTTGTTACATCCGGCTTCCGATGCGTATAATAAAAACATACTTAAAGCTCTTTATATCAAGGGTGACAGTATTTTATGCACAACAAACCGAGGCAGTCTCTATTGTTTTTCTCGTAGCCGAAAAAAGTATGAACTACTTTACGAATTCGGAGGAGGAGACATCTATACCCTATTTGCAGACTGTAAAAACAGACTTTGGATACCGACTAACAGCAAACAAGGTCTGATACTCATCGAAAACGGAAAACAAACAAACATTTTTCCCGTAAACGGAAAAAAACAACGTATACACTATGTAACTGTCATTAAAGAACTTGAACCGGACAAATATCTGTTCGGAACCCTTACACAAGAACTATATTTATATGACATATACAAAGAAAGTGTTACGCATATCGTTTTAAACCGACTTCCAGGAGCTAAAAACAAAAGAAGCGGGCGAATAACCGGTATTGAGACTGACCCGGAAGGACACATATACGTCTCTACTTTCGGAAACGGACTTTTCACTTTCGATTCGCAGCTAACTCTTTTAGAACATTACATAAATAATGACGGACTCACCACTCCTTATATCTATACATTCGTAAAAGACAGACATAATACCTTATGGACACTAACTGAAAATGGGTTATATTATAAAGAATACCAACAAAAAAAATTCACTTATGTCCCCAACAAACAGTTCATCAAGCACAACTATACTTTCCAAGGCGGATCTTTGGATAGCAACGGCTTTCTCTACTTTCCGGGTAGCAAAGATATTTTATGTTTTAATCCAAGTCGGTTAGAAGAAAACGACTATCTACCTCCTCTCTATCTGACAGACATCACGATAAACAATAAATCTATTGATTTTCAAAGTTCAACACCTCTAATTCTAAAACCGGACGAAACAAACCTAGCCATTGCTTATACAGCTCTGGATTATATCGATCCGGAGCAAATACAATATAAATATAAAATGGATGGAATCGATGAAGACTTTACTGTAGTAGGCAACAGAAGAGTTGCCTACTACAGTAACCTGGCACCAGGTTCTTATACATTTCATGTACTGGCAAGCAATAGTGACGGCAAATGGAATCCGAAAGAAGCCACACTGTCTATACAAGTCCTCCCGCCTTTTTACAAAACGCCCATAGCCTACCTCCTATATATTGTGGGAATCGGTATCGTTATCTACGGTATCATCCACTACTTCAATGTCAGAAATAAACTTGAAAACGATATCCGTTACAAACAAATGGAGCAGGAAAAAATCAAAGAAATGAATGAAGAAAGAATGCGCTTGTTTACTAATTTTTCTCATGAACTCCGTACACCTTTAACACTGATATCAAATCCTTTGGAAGATCTTATACAAAACAATGCATTCTCATCCGAAGTAAAAAAGGTTTTGGCTTTAATGCAAAAAAACACAAAAAAGATGCTACTCCTTGTCAATAATTTAATGGACATCCAAAAATACGACGCCCACAAGATAGCCTTGCAAAAAGAACATTTCAATCTATCTCTCTTTATAAAAGAATCATACGATATGTTTGAATCTATCGCCAAAAGGAGAAATATCGACTTTACACTGACAAACAAGATGCCGGAATCGTACGAAGTCTATTATGACAAGCCGGAAATAGAAAAAGTCATTTTCAACCTGCTTTCTAATGCATTTAAATTTACCCCAGAATCAGGAAGTATCCAACTGAAACTTTCTCCCGTTTCCCGGAAAAATATTGATTCCCTGGTCGATGAAAACCAAAAGTCTATGCTCGTAGAAGACTATTACCTGCATATTGAAGTTGCAGATAGCGGAGCAGGCATAGCTCCCGAAGAATTGGAGAACATATTCCAGCCTTTCCATCACTCCTCACAAGACCTGCACCATCAAATAGCCGGATCGGGAATCGGGTTGAGTCTCGTACATTTTATCATAGAACAACATCAAGGAGTTGTTTGGGTGAATAGTTCACAGGCGACAGGCACACAAATACACGTCCTGCTGCCACTCCTTGAGAAACCGATCATCCGAAAAACGATCATAGAACCGACAGATGATATCACAGCTAAATCCCATCTTTTCACTGGAGATCTGCAAAACATATCAGAAAAACGGCAAACGATCCTTTTCGCCGAAGACAATGCTGATGTCCTGTGCTATCTGGAACAACAATTCAACGACCATTATAACGTATTAAAAGCCTCCAACGGAGAAGAGGCCTTGCTCCTGCTTGACGTCCATAAAGCGGACATCATCGTCTCCGATGTCATGATGCCTCGTATGGACGGTATCGAACTTTGTAAAAGAATCAAGAATACCTCCAAATGGAACCATCTTCCGGTTATCTTGTTAACTGCAAAAACACTTCCGGAACAAATAACAGAAGGCTACAAAGCCGGAGCAGACGAATATATCGTCAAACCGTATGACATCGTGCAACTTCGCAGCCGGGTCGAAAATTTGTTGGAAAACAGAAAACAAATTCAGAAAAAATTCGAGAAAAAACTGGGGTTGGAAACGTTTGGTATACAGACCGACGAACAGGATAAAATATTCTTAACACAATATACCAATATCATAAAGGAAAATTTCTCGAATCCAAACTTCGGAATCGACGATATTTGTAAGGGAATCGGTATAAGCCGTGCGCAATTCTATCGGAAAGCCAAAACACAGACAGGTCTCTCTCCTGCCGAAATGATCAAAAAACTACGCCTTGAAGCTGCTGCTCAGATGTTAAGGGACACAGAACTGAACATCGTAGAAATCCAAACAAAAGTAGCATTCAGCAACAGCGGATATTTTGCATCCTGTTTCCGACAGATGTACGGAGTCTCTCCTAAAGAATACAGAAAAGC
>DXRF01000098.1:4051-9369 GCA_019411205.1 Parabacteroides sp.
CAGAAAAGCAAATAAGATATAAAATTTTCTCAATAGAAGACGATATTTATCTTTTAAGAGACAAAAAATGCCTTTTTCTATCTACATAAATTAGATTTTTGTACCGAAAATTAAAACATGTGTTAACCAAATTCAACAAAAATCATTTTATAATGAAAAGCAAAATTCTAATTATGCTGATGGGATTTTTCTTTTTCTCCCACCAGTTGTTTGCCCAAGATGTTTCTATTTCGGGTAACGTAAAAGATGAAAAAGGCGAAGCCCTGATCGGTGTTACTATCCAAGTGAAAGGTACTACAACCGGTAACATTACAGATGTAGACGGTAATTACACATTACCGGCAGTTCCAACCAATGCAGAATTGGTATTCTCGTATATGGGATATCAAACCCAGACCATTCCCGTAAAAGGAAAAACAATTATTAATGTTACGATGAAAGAGGACTCACAGGCCTTGGAAGAAGTCGTAATCGTAGGTTTTGGTACACAGAAAAAAGTAAACCTCACAGGAGCTGTCGCTTCTGTAGGAGCCGAAGTTCTCGAAAACAAACCGGTAGCCAATGTTGGACAGGCATTGCAAGGTGTCGTACCTAACCTGAATGTCTCGGCGACCAATGCCTCTCCGAATGCTGCTCCGAGCTTCAACGTACGCGGTGGTACGTCTATCGGCCTAAAGGAAAACAAAACAGATGAATGGGAAGTGAAAACAGGAAGCCCATTGATCATTGTCGACGGAATCCAAGTGGATGCTGACTATCTGAACATGATGAACCCAAGCGACATAGAAAACATATCCGTATTAAAAGACGCCTCTGCATCAGCTATTTATGGCGCACGCGCCACATATGGAGTCATGTTAATCACTACCAAATCGGGTAAAAACGACACAAAGGCCACTGTCACTTACAACTTAAACGTACAGTGGAACACACCTTCGCATACCCCAGATATTCTGGATTCCTACACACACCAACTGGCTTCCAACAGACAGACAGAAATGACTGGCGGAACCGTCACTCCATGGATGAATACCTTGCTGGCCGCAAAGAAAAAATACATGGAAAACCCAACTCCGGAAAATGCCTGGATTTACAATGAAGGTAGTACAAGTGCCATGACTTGGGTAGCAAATATGAACCCGTATGAAATTGGAGTAAAGGATTGGACTCCACTCCAGCGCCACAACATCTCCATCAGCGGAGGATCAGCCAAGACACGCTACTACATTTCTTTGGGCTACCAACGCCAAGAAGGTATGTACAAGATCAATACAGATATTCAAAACCGATACAACATCAATATGAGTATCAACTCCAAAATCACGGATTGGTTCGATATTGCATCCAAAATATCATTCAACTCCAGCAATTACAACGAACCATACATGAACCCGCAGAAAGGTTCCGTTTGGGCTGCTATGAAGAATGAGCCTAACCGTAACTTGAATATGCCGATCATGACAAGTCCGAATGATCCTATCCCAAACACATACACAGACAATATTTTGGGATGGCTGGCTTATGGAGCAACACAGCAGACAAAAAACACCAGCACGTTTTTCAATGTGACTCCGACAATCATGTTTTGTCCGGAATTTAATGTAAAAGCAGAGTTATCCTATCGGCCGACCGAATATTTCCAAAAGAGATTCATCCCTCTTCGCAACTATGTTGTCGATTCGTGGGCAAGTACTGTCAGCACTCATACGAATCCGTCCAGCGTGAGAGAAGAGTCCAGACATTCTGATTATTATACGGTCAATGCATACGCAACATTCAACAAGGCATTCGGACAGCACAATGTTTCTGCCGTTGCCGGTTTTAACCAAGAATGGTATAAATTCCGCAAAACATGGGGAGAAGCAGAAGATGTTATTACCAATGACCTTCCTACTTTAGGCATGACAAACGGCGCCCAATACACAGGAGACAATTTTGAACATTGGGCAATTCGCGGTGCATTCGTTCGTGCCAATTACGACTATTCAGGACGCTATCTGTTTGAATTCAGCGGACGCTATGACGGAACCTCCCGTTTTGGCAAGAACTCTCGTTTTAAATTCTTCCCATCCTTTTCTGCCGGTTGGAGATTATCAGAAGAAAAATTCATGGAGAACACACGTAGCTGGCTTGACAACTTAAAAATACGTGGTTCATGGGGTTCTCTTGGCAATCAAGATGTAGCCAACTATGCTTATATAGCATCCTATGGTGCAGCCAACTACATATCATGGGTAATGAACGGGGAACAAAACAAAGGAATGAGCCCTACCGGCTTGATCGCCGCCGACCTGACTTGGGAAACCGCCAAGACTTTGGACTTTGGTCTTGATTTTACTGCATTAAACGGTAAATTGGATGCCTCTTTCGACTGGTACACACGACGTACCGTTGACATTTTGATGAATGGGACAAAACTTCCTGCGGTATTAGGAGCTACAGTTCCTAAGCGAAATACAGGTGAATTGAAAACGAACGGTTGGGAATTAAGCTTAAAATGGAAAGATCAACTGAGTAATGGTATCCGCTACGATGTCGGCCTTGTTTTGTCCGATTATCAGTCGGAAGTTGTAAAATTCTCAGGAAATCCGAATAAATTGTTATCATCTCTTTATGACGGTATGAAAATGGGAGAAATCTGGGGATATGAAACAGTTGGAATTCTACAGGAAAGCGATTTCACTGTTGACGAAAATGGAAAATATACACTGATCGGCCCAAGTCAGACAAAGATTCAATCCACTATTTATCCAGGGGATGTACGTTATGCCGATTTAGATGGTGATGGCGAAATCACAAAAGGTGATGAAACGGTAGACAATCCTGGAGATCGCAAAATCATCGGAAATTCTACTCCACGCTTCCATTACGGTATTACAGGTAATATTTCCTGGAAAAATTTCGATTTGAATATTTTCTTCCAAGGTATTGCTAAAAGAGATGTATGGATCAGCGATAACGTATTTTGGGGCGGTTCAGGAACAGCCGGAAACTGGGAAATGTACAATAATTCATGGACACCCGAACGCACAGATGCTAAATACCCAATGTATGCCGGACGTATTTCATCCATACAACAGACCGGTTATCTGTTCAACGGAGCATACCTACGTTTGAAGACATTGGCTTTAGGATACACATTACCACGAGAATGGACAAACAAAGTAAAACTGTCTACTATTCGTTTAAGCCTGTCCGGATACAATCTGTTTGAAATCAGCCAAATCCCAGATTTGTATGACCCGGATCAAATATCATCCTCTTACCCGATGATGCGTTCAGTTGCATTCGGCTTACAAGTGGGTTTCTAAAATAGATACATTTTAAATACAACAATAAAAATGACAATTATGAAATTCAATTTTAAAAAATATATATTGACGCTCGGAATAGCATCGGTATTACTACCAAGCTGTAACGACGACTTTATGGAACGCTATCCGTTAGACGAAATTACAGACAAAAGTTTTTGGAAAACAGAGACAGATCTCAAGCTAATGTTAAACAGTCTGTACCCACTGTATATCATTGGCCACCAAAGCGGATGGGCACAAGACAAAAGCCCGGCATTAAACGTTGTCGGCAGCCCGCTCATGTACGGAGATTTCTATTCAGACAACTGCGTAAAGACTGGCAATGAACCGAGCAGTTTGGCAGGAGAACTTATCGTTCCGACCGGAACTTCGGCCGAAAAAGGTTGGTATTGGTCAAATTTGCGCAAAGTCAACTTTTTCCTAAGCCATTATGAGAAAGCGGAAATCAGCCAAGAAAAGAAAAATGCATACGGTGGAGAAGCCTACTTCTTCAAAGCCTGGGACTACTATCAGAAAGTTCTTCTTTTTGGAGATGTGCCTTGGATTACATATGATTTGACAGAAACTTCAGAAGAATTATACGCTCCTCGCAATCCACGAGCAGAAGTAATGGATTCCGTCTTGATGTGTATCAACAAAGCAGTCGAATGGCTACCGGAAAAGAAAGATCAGGAAACAGATCGTCTAAACAAAGATCAAGCAAATTTCCTAAAAGCCCGTATTTGCTTATTCGAAGGCACATTTCGCAAATATCATACAGAACTGAACCTGCAAAACACAGCCAATACTTGGCTAAACGAAGCGGTGAAAGCTTGCGAAGCGTTGTTAGGCAAGTACTCTTTATACAAAGACGGTGAAGAGACATACTGGAAAATGTTTACAGCAACCGACCTTTCATCCAATCCGGAAGTCATTCTCGGACGTGTTTATTTAGAAAATAAAGTCGGTCATGCTGCACAGCGTTATTTCAATCAAAACAACTCTAACCGCCAGTCAATGGGAGCGACACGCGGTTTGGTAGATGAATATCTTTGCATCGATGGCCGTCCCATCTATACAGGAGGGAATGAAGGCAATTATGAGCAAAATCCAAACTTCCTTGGATATGGAAAATGGACAGAATTAGAGAATCGTGATCCCCGTTTGACACAAACAATTTGTCGTCCGGGCGAACATGTTACCATTTATCAAGGTGGTGTTGTCGACAAGGAGAAAAACGGTATTAAATATCCGGATTTAAACTACAACGCCAGTGGTTCCACAGTCACAGGTTATCGCGTCATCAAACACTGGATGGGCGATATCGTAGAAGAAGACCGTACGACTCAAGGTATTCAAGCTGCCATCGAATTCCGATATGGAGAGTTATTGTTGATGTATGCAGAAGCCAAATATGAGCTAAACGGAACATTGAGCCAAGCTGATGTAGATTTGACGATCAACGCATTGCGCGAACGTGCCGGATATGACTTCAGCAAATATCCCACGGCAAGATTAGTAGTCGGAAACGAACCGGCAGACCCTCGTTTGGATAAAATCTATGCGGAAAAACTCGATTACAAAATATCTCCATTATTGCGTGAAATACGTCGTGAACGTCGCGTTGAAATGGCAATCGAGAACCGCCGCTACGAAGATTTGATGCGTTGGAAAGCAGGCAAGTTATTGACAGTTCCATTACGTGGTATGAAATTCACAACCGTTCAGGATTTATATGACGGAACACATACGACAAAGCCGGAAATCGCCCAGCAAGTAGAACTTAACAAAACAGTGTTTGTAGATGAGGAAGGGTTCTTGATTTGTTATCCGAAAAGTCCGTATCAAAACACAATCAAAGGGACATTACCTTGGGAAGACTACCGTTACTACTGGCCGATCCCGAAAGAGGAACTGGTTATGAACCCCAATTTGATTCAAAACGCTGGTTGGGAAAACAGATAAGATATATCATTATTATATAACCAAGTTGTTTTTACTGAAAGTAACTTGAACAATTTCTTG
>DXRF01000099.1 GCA_019411205.1 Parabacteroides sp.
ATCGGGGTGCCCTTCAGACACCGATTCGGAGGTGAATAAATAACTCATCGTTTTTTGAATTGACAATTGACAATTGACAATTGACAATTAAAAGGCATAAACCCAATAAAGTCAACAAGCAATCGGCAATTGACGGTTAATAAATCAAATAAAGGATTGACGAGGGGAAATTTGCTTTGCCGGACGGCAGTTAAAAAGGACTTGTTTTTAGCATTTTTTCCTGTGGTTGCAAGCAATACAAATCTATCCACATCAATTCGGGCACAAAAATACGAAACAATTGACAATTGGCAATTGATAATTGTCAATTATTTTTTCTTTTTTGTGTTACGCAAAGCTTTTTTATACTTAAACTCCGCTTTCATCTTAGCAGAGCCTGATTTATGCGTTCCACGCAGGAAATCCGAAAACTTAATCTTTTTCTCTCCAGCATTTTCGTCTTTTCCCTTTTTCTTAAAGACCATGCCGCCACCGGTCAATATCTTTTCTATATCATTCATAATCGTTCTTTTAAATCTATTATACGTTCTTTCAACACAGGATGCACGACAAACGGAGCTATTTCGGCCAAAGGATCCATCACAAACTTCCGTTCATGCATAAGAGGATGCGGTAAAGTAAGCTCCGGTTTCTGCAAAACCTCGTCCTCATACAGAAGGATATCGATATCGATAATGCGGTCATGATAGACTCCGTTACTCTTTTCCGTACGGCCCAACTCCTTTTCGATCTGCTGGGTTATCTGCAATAATTCCAACGGAGAAAAAGAGGTCTTCAATTTAACAGCCGCATTCAAGAAAAAGTTCTCGGACTCGAACCCCCACGGTTCCGTTTCATAGAAACCGGAAAGGGCGAGAATGTCTCCCACCCTTTCAGCCAACAACGCAGCGGCTGTTATCATGTTCCGTCGCTTATTCCCGATATTGGTTCCCAAGCCCAGGTATGCAATCGCCATAAACTCCCGTTTTTACAGGATTAACATGGCATCGCCATAAGCACCGAAACTATATTTTTCTTTCAATGCCACATCATAAGCATCCATGATCAGGTCATATCCGCCAAAAGAAGCTGTCATCATCAACAAAGTAGACAGTGGCATATGGAAGTTCGTAATCATGCTGGACGCCACACTGAAATCATACGGCGGGAAAATGAACTTATTGGTCCACCCTTCAAACTCTTTCAAGTGACCGTCCGTACTGACAGCCGTTTCGATAGCACGCATCACAGACGTACCAACCGCACAAATCTGGCGTCCGTTATCTTTCGCCGTATTCACGATATTCACAACATCCCCGTTCACAACCATCTGCTCAGAATCCATCTTATGCTTGGTCAGGTCTTCCACATCGATTTCGCGGAAATTGCCCAAACCTGAATGCAGTGTCAGATAAGCAAACTGGCAATCCTTGATCTCCAAACGTTTCATCAGCTCACGGCTGAAATGAAGACCCGCAGCGGGAGCTACAACAGCACCTTCTTCCGTTGCAAAAATATTCTGATAACGATCTTCATCTTCCGGTTCTACAGGGCGGTCGATATATTTAGGCAGCGGAGTCTCACCCAATGCATACAACGCTTTTTTAAATTCGTCATGGTTCCCGTCATAAAGGAAACGCAAGGTACGGCCGCGTGATGTCGTATTGTCGATCACTTCAGCCACCATCGAATCATCTTCACCAAAATACAATTTATTACCGATACGGATTTTACGGGCAGGATCGACCAATACATCCCAAAAACGGAGTTCCTCATTCAACTCACGCAACAGAAAAACTTCGATACGGGCTCCGGTCTTTTCCTTGTTTCCATATAAACGGGCAGGAAAAACCTTCGTGTTATTGAAAATGAACACATCTTTTTCTCCAAAATAGCTAAGCAAGTCCTTGAACACTTTATGTTCGATCTCTCCAGTCTTGCGATTGACAACCATCAATCTGGACTCATCCCTGTTCTTTGCCGGATGGAGAGCGATCAGCTCCTGCGGTAAGTTAAATTTGAATTTCGACAGTTTCATAATATAAATCTATTTTTATTTTATTCTTATCATTATCAATCCTCACAATCCTTCTCGGTTGTGATATTTTCATCTAAAAAGACATCGATATCATCGGGAGACATACATTTGTCTAACGTGACCTCTCCGATACGAGTCCGTTCGAGAGCGATCAGATGAGCCCCCGACTGAAGGGCGACACCGATATCACGTGCCAAAGCACGGATATAAGTCCCCTTGCTGCAAACCACCCGTATCTTTATTACCGGTAGGTCACACTCCAACAGCTCCATTTCATCGATCACAAGCGTTTTGGACTTCAACTCCACTTCTTCACCTTTGCGAGCCAACTCATACGCCCGCTTACCATCCACCTTACAAGCCGAAAACACCGGCGGAATCTGCTGAATCATTCCCACGAACGACTGTAATACCTTCTCTACCTCCTCACGGGTAATATGTTCTGTCGGATATACTCCGTCTATCTCTTTTTCCAAATCAAAAGAAGGTGTCGTTTCCCCCAACTTCAAAGTTGCGACATACTCTTTCGTCTGATATTGAAATTCGTCTATCCTCTTGGTGGCCTTGCCCGTACAAACAATCATTACCCCTGTCGCCAGCGGATCCAATGTTCCGGCGTGTCCCACTTTTATCTTTTTCACCTTCAGTTTCCGCGATAACTTATAGCGAAACTTGTTCACCAGGTCAAAAGAAGTCCATTTCAAGGGCTTATTAAAATATAATACTTCTCCTGCTATAAAATCCATTCTTATTTAAGTAACGTACAGGCAATTGTAACCAAACCTGCAATTGCACAATAGATGGCGAAATAAATCAGTTTTCCCTTCTTTACGATATTGATCATCCATTTACAAGCGATACATCCTGATACGAATGCAGCAATAAAACCGACCACCAATGACAATGCCGGAATGTCGCCTGCTACCGCTTCACCTTTTACTGCTTTCATAACATCCAGCAACGCTTCACCCAAAATCGGGGGAATAACCATCAGGAATGAGAACTGGGCCAGTTTCGCCTTATTGTTTCCTAATAACAAACCTGTCGCAATCGTTGTTCCGGAACGGGAAAGTCCCGGCATCACGGCGCACGCCTGAGCCAAGCCGATGATAAAGGCATCCTTCATCGAGATATTTTCTTTCAGCCGAGGTTTAGCATAATAAGAGAATGCGAGCAACGAAGCTGTCAACAACAACATACAGCCGACAATCAGCAATCCCGATCCGAAGATGTCTTCCACCGTATCCTTGAAGAAGACGCCTACAATACCGATAGGAATCATAGAAATCAGGATATTGATCACATAGCGAGTTTCTGCATTCATCTTGAACTTAAACAGACCACGGAATATCCATTCGATCTCTTTCCATAAAATCACCAACGTACTAAACACGGTCGCCACATGGACAACAATCGTAAAAGCCAGATTTTCTTCTCCTTGAATACCGAACAAAGCTGAGCCGATAGCTAAATGTCCACTACTGCTGACCGGCAGGTATTCCGTAAGTCCCTGAACAATTCCCAGCACTAAAGCTTCAAACCAACTCATTCCGCTACTTCCTTATTTTTGCTGTTTTTCAAAATACCAAAAATCATCAATACGAAACCGACCACTGTCACAGCCGGAGCCACAACAATACGGCGGGAACTGAAAATCTCAGGATTGAAACCTGTCGGATCCTGCGAGCCGCCGCCACTCATCAACATAAAACCAATCGCGATAACAGCAACAGCAACAGCGATCAAAATAAAATTTTCTTTCCCAAAAGCAAAATCTCTCTTAGCCATACATTTATATATAATATAGTTTATCAACACCCATTCGTAAATACTTGTTCACCGCAAAGACAGTAGCCGTAACCGAAAGCAGGATTCCCATTATCAATACACCGGCATAAACAATTATCAACGCTTTAATATCCAGCAGTTGGATAAAACCGGATAATTCGTTCTGCAAATAATACAACGCTCCCGTCAACATTAATATTGCGAGGATGGACGCAAAAATGCCACTGACCACATTATACCACACAAACGGCCTTCTGATAAAACCGGGTGTAGCCCCCACCAGCTTCATCGTATGAATCA
Source organism: Parabacteroides sp. (assembly GCA_019411205.1). Classification (GTDB taxonomy): domain Bacteria; phylum Bacteroidota; class Bacteroidia; order Bacteroidales; family Tannerellaceae; genus Parabacteroides. Next base: position 4,106 of record DXRF01000099.1, read on the forward strand.
GAAAACGTTTGGAATAAATCAGCAAACGGATCGTGTTACTGATCAGTACAAACGAGATTGCCATCAACATTACGGCAAGTGTAAGCAAGATCAGGCTGACACGTTTCACATTGTCGTTCACCATCTGCATCATGTCTTTCCGGTAAAGCAGATCGGAAACGGAAGTATAGTTTTTTATTTTCTTTTCGATCAATTGCAAGCTGTCGGCATTCGCATATTCCGAATGCAATTTCACTTCAATGGAAGCCTGTAACGGATTAAAGCCCAAGAAGGTTTCGGGATTTTCGCCTAACTCCTCCTCGAGTTCCTTGGCAGCCTGTTCTTTCGATATATATTCGGTCGATTTGATATAAGGCAAAGCATCCAGCATCTTCTGCATCTTCTTTATATCCGCTTCTTTCTGATTATCTTTCAGTACGATCGAAAATGAAATGTTCTCCTTCACGTATACGGAAAGTTTGTTTCCCAACAACCCTATCAGAAAAACAAGTCCCAGCAGAAACAGTACCAATGAGATACTTATAATAGAAGTCAGACGAGAATTGAAGAAAGAAACAGTACTAACCTTTTTACCTTCAGCCATTAGACGTAACCTTATTGTTATTAAATAAAGCGAGGAGATATGTTCAGAGAACACACCTCCCAATTTTTCTGCAAAAGAACGAATAATTTATGAAATAGTGGCTACTTTACAATTCTTTAACTACAAGTCACCGAGCATGGATGGATAAAAGCAGCATGCTTGCCTTAAATAAACGAAGAGACTGTATCAATACACATAGTGTATTCCGACACAGTCTCTTGTTTTTTTAACTGCTTTCAACCTTCACAGGCATACTGGCAGAAGAACTTTATTTCAATACTTTAGTATTAATAATATGATTGCTTGTTCGCCAGTCGCAGGCTACTTGGGTATTACAACCCGCACAATCTTATTTAGAATTATTTGATTATAATTGTAATGTTATTATTCTTAAATTACTTTACAATTGCTTTCACAGCGTCTTCACCTTCAACAGCAACTACAACTACACCTGCAGGAGCTGCGATAGTGACATTGTCAGAAGTAACCACCGTATTAGCAACTGTCTGACCTAAGATGTTAGTGATAACAACTTTCTTGCCGGCAGCACCTGTAACCGTTACTTGACCGTTACCGGCGATAACTGCTACAGAAGATACTTCTACGTCTTCGTTTGAAGTAGCATCACTTTGAGCTGTCGTATTCAGCAACAGAGCTTGATAGATGTCTTCATAAACATCTTGATGCCAATTGCCATTATGATCGCTGGTGTCACTAAAACCACGACCGGTAGAAACAATGTTGTGGTTCTGTTCCTTCAACCAAGTGTTACCACTGGCTGCATAACCATATTGTTTACCCTTCGTTTCAATATAGAAGTTCTCGTCATCATTCTGATCTTTCAAACGGAATGCGATAGAAGCACCATCGTAAGCCTTTTCTTTCAGAACAACTTTCTTGGCAACGTTTTTGCCGTCATACAAATCACGGTCATACTTGATTGTTGCATCAGCAGCATCCATGATGTACAATGTATCCTGATAGTGTATTGCATTTACGAATGCATAACGAGTATACACGTTTTCGAACGGTTTAACGCTGTTCTTCAAATAAGCCGGAATTACGCTATCTACAGAAGCATCAACCATATAACGTCCCTGTAAGTAATCGATTACCTGATAATGGTCACCGATAGCCGGATGATCTTCATGGTTGCATTCAGCTGTTTTCTTAGCCTCAACATCAAGAGCCAACAGATAAGTAGGCATGCTCGATACATTTACATGAGCTGTATCGATAAAGAACTCATTGTTGCGTTCCGGTTCTTCAACAGCACTGAAGATGTTCATATAAGTAACACCATCGATTACAGATTCGCCCAACGTACGGTTTTCATTGTTCGTTGAATAGAACTTTTCAGTCTTCAAACCGACCACTCTGCGATAATACGGCATTGTATCTGCTTCCAAGATAAACGATTCGGTACGATCCTGACACAAGTCTTCAACTTTTGCATCCAGCTGACCTTGTTCGATAGCCAGTTTATCCAAAGCATCGTCAAAATTGTATTCCCAACCAACAAACTTATTCACATCTTCAGTATACACACCATTTTTATCTACAGGATAAGCATCAGGACGCTCAGTACGAACCAATGCATAATAATGGCCTTCTTCATTATCGGCAGTCCAATGGTTATTTTCTTTTAATGTAAAATAAGCCAATGTGTAATTTGCATTACCATCCAAAGTATCAGCCACGCAATATTTGCCATTCTTGTTGATACCAACAAATACACGGTCATTGTTGATCATATCTGCATCTTTTACTTTCAGCATATAAACTGATTTGTAAAGTTGAGTTGCACCAGCAGCTTCACTTGTGTAACCGTAAGGTATGTTCGTTGATTCGCAAGCAGCAACTTCCCAGTTTATTTTAACTGGAACCAGTTCGAAATTAGAACCTTCAGCCTGAGCTCTCAACAGCGTATCTTTACCCTGCTTAACAGCATTCAGATAATAAGGATCTGTACCATAATCGAAGAACTGTTTCAGTTTGAATGTATTTTCAATTACTTTGTCACCCGGATTCAGATAACCCAGTGTATTAACCGGATCAACTTTCGTGAACTTCAGTGTATCAGAGCAAGCAAACTGACTGTTGTTGTGTCCTAATGTATTATCATAATTATGATTGATAATAAATACATTGTCATCAGCTTTATAAAGTTGACCTTCGAATGCTACATTTGAATATTCACGGTTTACAACTTTGACACGAGCAACAGGATCTTCTTCACAACCTGTATATTCAACAACCCACTGCGTTGCAGGCATATGAGCGAAGTTTTGAGAAGCTTCCTTTTCATCATATACAACATGGCCGTTCATATCTGCCACAACATTCACTCCGTTTGCACGATGAGTGCTCAAAATCGGAGCTTTATCTGTTACCAACTGGATTGTGTAAACAGCCTGATCCAAAGTTGTACGAGTCAAGTACGGATAAGAATGATCAAATTCGATGCAAGTGTGGAGAGTACCTTCAGCAGCAGAACCTTTAGGCTTATCTGTTCCACCGGCAGTTACAACCCAACCGTCTTTCGTATTCAACTTACTCAACATTACTGCAACAGGAGCCTCTTCTGAAGCTGTAGCCAATTCAGTATTACTTGCACTTAAGCCTTTGTTTCCTGGAGTAATATCAGAAGAAGAGATAAACTGGCTTGCAACGATAGAGTTTCTCCAAGTTTTCTCTGCCTTAAATTCTGCATCATTCATTACAGATGCATTCAACGGTTCAATAACCAAACTATCTTGAGTCGGGAAATAAGTCAGACGATAGTTATAACGAGCATTGAAGAAGAAATCAGCAACTTCCGTAGACGGCTTCTTGTTTGACAACAGCAGTTCAGGAGAGTTGGATGGGTTTTCGGTAGCTTCTTCCCAACGAGCTGTATCGACCATCAAATATTTATCATTCTTAGCCATATCTTTTTCATCGATCACAGCTTTCAAACGAAGAGGATATTTGGCATACAGATCTTTATGCGCAACAACAGCAACAGCGAAAATATAATCTTCAATCACTGTTTTATCTGTATGTTTTACATAATATGCCTTATTGGCATCACTCAATGTCCAAAGTTGGTCAGCAGCTGTTTCTTCCAAATAAACAACCCACTTTTCTACAAGATCTTTTGCATTTTCAGCAGTCTTGCCATTATTGAAAACAGATCCTGCTTGTATTAATGCTTCTTGAGATGCACCTTTATTAAAATTAGCAAAAATGAAGCCCAATTCATTTGCTTCAGAACCTTCTTCTGCATTATATTCAGACAAAATAGTTTCACCAGCAGCAATAATTGCTTTCTCTGCAGCCAACTTTATTTCGTCTGCCTCAGCAGTCAAGTTTTTCTCTTCAGCAATATACTTATAAGTATCTAATGTGCTGTTATCAACCGGAGACATAGCCGTTCTATTGCCAATACCCGTCGGAGTCATAAAGTTGAAACCGGCAGCACCATCTTTCTGAGCATCGATCATGCGATTGATGTCATTTGCGTTTAACACAACAGATTCTGCAACAACCGGAGTCAGTTTCAAAGCTTCACAAGAAGTAGCCTTATTCCCTGCTTCAGCAGCCGTATAAACAGCGGCAACTACCTGAGTTCCCGGAATATTCAGACCATACTGATTAGCAGCAGTCTTAGAAGACTTCTTCAATACGATGTATTTGTCCGAATCATGGAAATTAGCATACAGAATTTCATTTGCCAGCTTCTTTGTATTATCTACGTTAGAAGAGAACCAACTCCACTCAACATTGCAACCTTCCAAAATAGAAGCTTCCAAATCTGCAGATGTAGCGGTCGTAGCGATTTTATCTTTGCCATAAGCTGTTTTATGATCAAAGATAATTCCTAACCCAGTTTCCTTGTTCTTAAAAGTAAATTTACCACCTGTTGCTCCATCTTTCTTATCATAAGAAATCTGCCACAAAGAATAGTTTAAAGGAGCTTTATCAGCATCCACAATACGAAGAGTCACTTCACCGGTTTGAAAATCGCGTTCTTGGATCAAAACCTGATTTTTTTCCTCACCAACACGTAACTGATACCATTTATCAGCCTCAATTTTGTTCACTTCAGAACCTAAAGCAGCATTGCTATTAGTTCCGAAAGAACGATAAGTTAACCCAGTCACACAAGGAGTAACCTGGCCATAAGCATTGCTTAAGGGAAAACTACTTACCTGTGCTACCGCAGAGAATGCCGTTCCGAAAGCCAGACATCCTACAAGAGTAGAAAACTTTTTGTTCATAATCATTTGAATTAATATTAATAATACATATACTAAAAGTTCAATCAGTATCACGTACATTCTTGTGTTTTAGTCTTTTAACTAAACTTCTGTACTTTGACTAAAGAAAACGTACGTTTTTTTAGTCATTTTTCGGGAGCTTCAGAAAGGTTCGTATCAGAAAGACGGTTTTTCGTACTTGTTAAGCTATCTGATTGATAAGAAAGAATATAGAAAAGGAAAAATTATTGGAAGAAAGGATTGCAGGTTTAAAAAGTAGTTGTATTTTTGTGCAGTGAAAATGACAAATAAAAACGTACGTTTTCTTTAGTCATTTCAAAATTATATTCTATTTCTCTATTTTCCAACTATTTACAACAGCGAAAACATAAAAATCAAAGTAGATAGTATAGTATGTACG